>NZ_JBXAHJ010000010.1:0-232114 GCF_058794995.1 Pseudomonas sp. GW823-FHT06E10
TATCTGTCGCCAATAGCCATGGAGCAAAAAGCGGCATAAACACCGTAACCGGTGTCCGGGATTACTTGACCAGTTCAGCCTGCTCGCGATGAACCTGAGAGCGCCGCGGGGTGCCAGGCTTCCCGCGTCATCGTTGACGTCCATCGCGAGCGAGCTCGCTCCTACAGGTGTTTTTCGCAGGCAATAAAAAGCCCGACATTCATCATCGGGCTGGAGTTGGCCAGGCAGGCCGGTAAAAACGGTGTTGGCTGATCTTACGCTGGGCATTCGCCAAAAGCGTTCAAAATTTTCCCCTAGGTTCCGCCAGCGTAGCTTGTTAAACACGGGCTGCAGCGAATTAGGGCGAACTTTCTAACAATTGATTCTATGAATGACCTTGCATGCTCAAGCGTGTTTAAGGTCTTCGCAGTACGGATATGACCGGAAAGTCGCGTTTCAACCCGTGTTTCGGGCGATTGACAATTGTCGGAAATTCCGTGAAGGTGACGTACCCAAATCAAACGGGCGTATGAATTGAGCGTTTGTATTTCAGACCGCTCCTACAGAATCCCGACTATCGCGTTGGCGGGTGTGCCGGGGGAATGGGCGTAGCATTGACGATCAACGTCCCTGCCAAGCCGTTCGCCTGCGTCCGACGTGTACTGTTCAGCTTCCATATCGTGGAGATCAGTTGATGATTTACGAAGGTAAAGCCATCACGGTTAAGGCTCTTGAAAGTGGCATCGTCGAACTGAAGTTCGACCTCAAGGGTGAGTCCGTCAACAAGTTCAACCGTCTAACCCTGAACGAACTGCGTCAGGCCGTAGACACCATCAAGGCAGATGCTTCGATCAAGGGCGTGATCGTCAGCAGTGGCAAGGACGTGTTCATCGTCGGCGCCGACATCACCGAATTTGTCGACAACTTCAAGCTGCCGGATGCAGAACTTGTTGCTGGCAACCTCGAAGCCAACAAGATTTTCAGCGATTTCGAAGACCTCAACGTCCCGACCGTCGCCGCGATCAATGGCATCGCGTTGGGTGGCGGTCTGGAAATGTGCCTGGCGGCGGACTACCGCGTCATGTCCACCAAGGCCAAGATCGGTCTGCCGGAAGTCAAGCTGGGCATCTACCCGGGCTTCGGCGGTACTGTGCGCCTGCCGCGCCTGATCGGTGCCGACAACGCCATCGAATGGATCGCCGCCGGCAAGGAAAACCGTCCTGAAGACGCGCTGAAAGTCGGCGCCGTCGACGCCGTGGTTGCTCCTGAGCAACTGCAGGATGCCGCACTGGAACTGATCAAGCGCGCCATCTCCGGCGAGTTCGACTACAAGGCCAAGCGCCAGCCGAAGCTGGAAAAGCTGAAGCTGAACGCCATCGAACAAATGATGGCTTTCGAAACCGCCAAGGGTTTCGTGGCCGGCCAGGCTGGTCCGAACTACCCGGCGCCGGTTGAAGCGATCAAGACCATCCAGAAAGCCGCGAACTTCGGTCGCGACAAGGCGCTGGAAATTGAAGCTGCAGGTTTCGTCAAACTGGCCAAGACCTCTGCTGCGCAGAGCCTGATCGGCTTGTTCCTGAACGATCAGGAACTGAAGAAAAAGGCCAAGGCCTACGACGAAATCGCCAAGGACGTGAAGCAGGCCGCCGTACTGGGCGCCGGCATCATGGGTGGCGGTATCGCCTATCAGTCGGCTTCCAAAGGCACGCCGATCCTGATGAAGGACATCAACGAGCACGGTATCGAGCAGGGTCTGGCCGAAGCCGCCAAACTGCTGGTCGGCCGCGTTGATAAAGGTCGCATGACCGCCGCGAAAATGGCTGAAGTGCTCAACGGCATCCGTCCAACCCTGTCGTACGGCGACTTCGGTCACGTGGATCTGGTGGTCGAAGCGGTCGTCGAGAACCCGAAGGTCAAGCAAGCGGTACTGGCCGAAGTTGAAGACAAGGTCAAGGAGGACACCATCCTGGCGTCCAACACCTCGACCATTTCCATCACCTTGCTGGCCAAAGCCCTCAAGCGTCCGGAAAACTTCGTCGGCATGCACTTCTTCAACCCGGTGCACATGATGCCGCTGGTGGAAGTGATCCGGGGTGAGAAGTCCAGCGAGCTGGCTGTTGCCACCACCGTTGCCTACGCCAAGAAAATGGGCAAGAACCCGATCGTGGTCAATGACTGCCCGGGCTTCCTGGTCAACCGCGTCCTGTTCCCGTACTTCGGCGGTTTCGCCAAGCTGGTCAGCGCCGGTGTGGACTTCGTCCGTATCGACAAGATCATGGAAAAATTCGGCTGGCCTATGGGCCCGGCGTACCTGATGGACGTGGTCGGCATCGACACCGGTCACCACGGTCGTGACGTGATGGCTGAAGGCTTCCCGGACCGCATGAAGGACGACCGTCGCTCGGCCGTCGACGTGCTCTACGAAGCCAAGCGCCTGGGCCAGAAGAACGGCAAGGGCTTCTACGCCTACGAGACCGACAAGAAGGGCAAGCAGAAGAAGGTTGCCGATCCTTCGGTACTGGAAGTGCTCAAGCCGATCGTTTACGAGCAGCGCGAAGTCACCGACGAAGACATCATCAACTGGATGATGATCCCGCTGTGCCTGGAAACCGTGCGTTGCCTGGAAGACGGCATCGTCGAAACCGCTGCCGAAGCCGACATGGGTCTGGTCTACGGTATTGGTTTCCCTCCATTCCGTGGCGGTGCGCTGCGTTACATCGATTCGATCGGTGTGGCAGAGTTCGTTGCCCTGGCTGACCAGTACGCTGATTTGGGCGCGCTGTACCACCCGACCGCGAAGCTGCGCGAAATGGCCAAGAACGGCCAGAGCTTCTTCGGTTAAGCGCCCCCAACTAGAGTGAGAGTGAACTTATGAGCTTGAATCCTAGAGACGTCGTGATTGTCGACTTCGGTCGTACTCCGATGGGCCGCTCCAAGGGCGGTATGCACCGCAACACCCGTGCCGAAGACATGTCGGCGCACCTGATCAGCAAACTGCTGGAACGTAACGTCAAGGTCGACCCGAACGAAGTCGAAGACGTGATCTGGGGCTGTGTGAACCAGACCCTGGAGCAGGGCTGGAACATCGCACGCATGGCGTCGCTGATGACCCAGATCCCGCACACTTCGGCCGGCCAGACCGTCAGCCGCCTGTGTGGCTCGTCGATGAGCGCTCTGCACACTGCCGCGCAAGCGATCATGACCGGCAACGGTGACGTTTTCGTGGTTGGTGGCGTCGAGCATATGGGTCACGTGAGCATGATGCACGGTGTCGATCCGAACCCGCACATGTCGCTGTACGCGGCGAAAGCCTCGGGCATGATGGGCCTGACCGCGGAAATGCTGGGCAAAATGCACGGCATCACTCGCGAGCAGCAGGACGCTTTCGGCGTGCGCTCCCACCAACTCGCCCACAAGGCGACCGTGGAAGGCAAGTTCAAAGACGAAATCATCCCGATGCAGGGCTACGACGAGAACGGTTTCCTGAAAACCTTCGACTACGACGAAACCATTCGTCCGGAAACCACCCTGGAAAGCCTGGCGGCTCTGAAGCCGGCGTTCAATCCAAAGGGCGGCACCGTGACAGCCGGTACCTCGTCGCAGATCACCGATGGTGCCTCGTGCATGATCGTGATGTCGGCGCAGCGTGCACAGGATCTGGGTATCCAGCCTCTGGCGGTGATTCGTTCGATGGCAGTGGCAGGTGTGGATCCGGCAATCATGGGCTATGGTCCAGTACCGGCCACACAAAAAGCACTGAAGCGCGCGGGTCTGGGCATTTCCGACATCGACTTCTTCGAGCTCAACGAAGCTTTCGCCGCACAGGCTCTGCCAGTGCTGAAAGATCTGAAAGTACTCGACAAGATGAACGAGAAGGTTAACCTGCACGGCGGCGCGATCGCCCTGGGCCACCCGTTCGGTTGCTCCGGTGCGCGTATCTCCGGCACTTTGCTCAATGTGATGAAGCAGAATGGCGGTACCTTCGGGGTAGCCACCATGTGCATTGGTCTCGGCCAAGGCATCTCCACCGTCTTCGAACGCGTTTAAGCGTCTCGTTGATGGAAGCCGGGGCCAAGTGCCCCGGTTTTTGTTTTTCCGGATTTATTTTTTTATTTTGAAAAAATTTGAGTGAGGGCCAAAGCATGCCGATACAACCTGGGCTCTACCAACATTACAAAGGTCCGCAGTACCGCGTATTCAGTGTTGCGCGGCATTCGGAAACCGAAGAAGAAGTGGTCTTCTACCAAGCCCTGTATGGCGATTACGGCTTTTGGGTGCGTCCCTTGAGCATGTTCCTGGAGTCCGTCGAGGTTGACGGCGAACAGGTGCCACGCTTTGCTTTGGTGCAGGCCGAACCGAGCGTTTTTCCGCTGCCATAAGGGGAGTGCGCGCAGAGCCCTGCGCTTGACCTCATCTTGTAGCCACTATATATAGCGGTGCCGCGTCAGGCGCCAACCGCCTTTCACTTCTCGAATTCAGGAATTTTCTGATCCATGGGCAAATCGCTGGTCATTGTGGAATCCCCGGCTAAGGCCAAGACCATCAACAAGTATTTGGGCAACGAATACGTGGTGAAGTCGAGTATCGGCCATATCCGAGACCTGCCCACCAGCGGTTCGGCTAGCGCCAGCAAAGAGCCAGCCGCCAAGCGCGGCAAGGCTGCTGCGGGTGAAGCGCCGGCACTGTCGCCGAAAGAAAAAGCGCGCAAGCAGCTGGTCGCGCGCATGGGTGTCGATCCGGATCATGGCTGGAAAGCCAAGTACGAGATCCTCCCGGGCAAGGAAAAAGTCATCGAAGAGCTGCGCCGGCTCGCCAAGGATGCTGACACCATCTATCTCGCAACCGACTTGGACCGCGAGGGGGAAGCCATTGCCTGGCACCTGCGCGAAGCCATCGGTGGTGACGACACCCGCTACAAACGCGTGGTGTTCAACGAAATCACCAAGAAGGCGATTCAGGAAGCCTTCTCGAAACCAGGTGAGCTGGATATCGACCGCGTCAACGCCCAGCAGGCGCGTCGTTTCCTCGACCGCGTGGTGGGTTACATGGTTTCGCCGCTGCTGTGGGCCAAGATCGCTCGCGGTCTGTCCGCCGGTCGCGTGCAGTCGGTTGCCGTGAAGCTGGTGGTCGAGCGCGAACGTGAAATCCGCGCGTTCATCCCGGAAGAGTACTGGGAAGTTCACGCCGACCTTGGCACCGCAAAAGGCGCGACCGTGCGCTTCGACGTGGCCCGCGAGAAAGGCGAAGCCTTCAAACCGCTCAATGAAACCCAGGCCATGGCCGCGCTGGAGAAGCTCAAGGCTTCCAGCTACAGCATCGTCAAGCGCGAAGACAAGCCGACCAGCAGCAAGCCGTCGGCACCCTTCATCACGTCCACCTTGCAGCAAGCCGCAAGCAATCGCCTGGGCTTCGGTGTGAAGAAGACCATGATGATGGCCCAGCGTCTTTACGAAGCTGGCTACATCACTTATATGCGTACCGACTCCACCAACCTTTCGGTTGATGCCGTGGCGATGGCGCGTGCCTATATTGAAGGCGAATTCGGCAAGAAATACCTGCCGGAAACCCCGAACGTCTACAGCAGCAAGGAAGGCGCACAAGAGGCTCACGAAGCGATTCGTCCGTCCGATGCCAATACCGAGCCAAGCAAGCTGTCGGGCATGGAGCGTGACGCTGAGCGCCTCTACGAGCTCATCTGGCGCCAGTTCCTCGCCTGCCAGATGCTGCCGGCGCAATACCTGTCGACCACGGTCACTGTCGGTGCCGGCGACTTCGAGCTGCGCGCCAAGGGCCGCATCCTGAAGTTCGACGGTTACACCCGCGTCATGCCGCAAATCGCCAAGCCGGGCGATGACGACGTACTGCCGGACATGGCCCAGGGCGACGCGATGAAGCTGATCAAGCTTGATCCGACCCAGCACTTCACCAAGCCGCCGGCGCGTTACTCGGAAGCCAGCCTGGTAAAAGAAATGGAAAAACGCGGCATCGGTCGTCCTTCGACCTACGCGGCGATCATTTCGACCATTCAGGACCGCGGCTACGTGGCGCTGCACAACCGTCGTTTCTACTCGGAAAAGATGGGCGACATCGTCACCGAGCGTCTGGCCGAAAGCTTCTCCAACCTGATGGACTACGGCTTCACCGCCGGCATGGAAGAGCATCTCGATGACGTGGCCCAGGGCGAACGCGACTGGAAAAACGTGCTCGACGAGTTCTACGGCGACTTCAAGAAGAAACTCGAAGTAGCCGAAAGCCCGGAACATGGCATGCGGGCCAATCAGCCCGTCATGACTGACATTCCGTGCACCACTTGCGGCCGGCCGATGCAGATCCGTACCGCGTCGACCGGCGTGTTCCTCGGTTGCTCGGGCTACAGCCTGCCGCCGAAAGAGCGCTGCAAGGCCACCGTCAACCTGGTGCCGGGCGATGAAATCGCTGCGGACGACGAGGGTGAATCGGAGTCGCTGGTGTTGCGTGGCAAGCATCGCTGCCCGATCTGCAGCACGGCGATGGACGCCTACCTGCTCGATGAGAAGCGCAAGCTGCACATCTGCGGTAACAACCCGGATTGCGATGGCTACGAAATCGAAGAGGGCACCTATCGCATCAAAGGCTATGAAGGTCCGAGCCTGGAGTGCGACAAGTGCGGTAGCGAGATGCAGCTCAAGACCGGCCGTTTCGGCAAGTTCTTCGGTTGCACCAATGCCACCTGCAAGAACACCCGCAAACTGCTGAAGAGTGGTGATGCGGCGCCGCCGAAGATGGATCCGGTGAAGATGCCTGAGCTGAAGTGCGAAAAGGTCAACGACACCTACATTCTGCGCGACGGTGCATCCGGTCTGTTCCTGGCGGCCAGCCAGTTCCCGAAAAACCGCGAGACTCGTGCTCCATTGGTGATGGAAATCATCCCGCACAAGGATGAGATCGATCCGAAGTATCACTTCCTCTGCGAAGCACCGAAGAAAGATCCGGATGGCCTCCCGACTGTGATTCGTTACAGTCGCAAGACCAAGGAACAGTACGTGCAGACCGAGGTTGACGGTAAGCCAACCGGTTGGAAGGCTTACTACGACGGTGGCAAGTGGACGGTTGAAGACAAGCGTCCGGCAGCCAAGTCCTAACGCCGCAACCCTCCCTGTAGGAGCGAGCTTGCTCGCGATGGTCGTCAACGATGACGCGGGCCTTCAGAATGCCCGTGTTGCTCTCAGGCCCATCGCGAGCGAGCTCGCTCCTACAGTCAGTGCGCAAGGCCGCATGAGAACCCTCGGGTTTTCATGCGGCCTTTTTGTTTTGTGCTTGCGGTCGGATCGGCTGATCCACGACACTGTCAAACCTGCGTGAAGCAATTATTTCGTTGTGGAGGCTGCCGTCATGGCCCACGAACTGTACACCCGCACCAATCAGAAGATTTATTTCGCCGGCTTGTCGCTCGAAGCGCTGGCCCGCACTGAAGAGGGGCGGGCGATGAATTCGCTGGCGCTGATCCAGGCTGGGCGCGAATCCGCGCTGTTTCATCTGTACGGCGCGCTGCTGGGCCTGTGTCACGAGATCGTCGGTTTCTATCGCTTGCCTCAGGCCAATGCGCCCCGTGCAGAGTTGTTGCTGACTCGCGAGGTGCTGGACACCATCGCCATTCCGGAAATGGCTGAGCTGGTCGAGCTGGCCAACAACCCGGAGACCTGGCTGGCCAAGTTGTTGGCTGCCCATGCTGCGTTGTTTCAGCCGCCGCGCGCGCCCCACAAGCCAAAAGGCGACGTGACCCAGCCACTGATTCAGGCTGTCAATCTGGATGAAGAGGAGGCGCCGCAAGAGCTGAGTCGGGAAGAGCTGGAGAGTTGGCGTCAGAACCTGAAGGGGTTGGCGATCCGCTTTCGCGAAGGCCTGAACGAGTGCTGACAGAAACAGTTTTGGGATGGCATCTGGTCAAGATCCCGAGCGAAGCCTGGCCGATGCCTATATAATCCCCGCCTTTCGTGGAGAACAGTCCTTTATGCCAACGTCCTTTCTAGAAATTGTCGAGTTACCAGACGGCCGTATCGAGCTGCGCAGGGCCGAGGACGAGGGTTCTCTGGTTACTTTGGATTTCTCCGAGGACGCCAAGGCATTCCTGCAAGGGCAGCACGTGGAAGTCGCCAAGGCGATGTTGAGCGTCGGTGTTCAGATGGCCGGTCGCCTGGTTGAAGGCGAATTCGACAAGGACGAGGGGTCGCGGGTTCTTCATTGACCGCCGCCTGTCGCTTTTCCTGATGTCGTTACTCATCGGCTTCTCTGTCCCTGGAGAAGCCTTGCGCGGTGAATCACGCGTTTGTCCGCCGGTTAACCCAGTCGAATATTCAGGCTCTGAGCGTCCCCGGTACGGGCGGCGCTGATCAGTTGTTGTCGCGATTGGGGGCTCAGCGGGTTGATCCAGCTGACCACCGTGTGGCTACGACCCAGGCGCAGGGCTTCGCAAGTCAGTTGCTGGGTGCTCTGGGTGCCCCGCGGTTGCAGCAGCAGAATGCGCTCGCGGTTAAGGCCGGCATCTCGCAGCCAGGCTTGAGTCAGGCTGGCGGGTGGCGCGATCAGTGTCAGCCAGCGTGCGTCCTGGTCCTGGCTCAATTCCCTGAGGATCGGTGCCAGAAGGCTCAGGCAGTTCCCGGCTGCACCACGCAGTGACAGCTCGCTGAAAGCGTCAGGTTCGGCGCTCCAGGGGGACTCGACTACGTCTTTCAGGATCGGCGCCAATGGCTGTGCCATGAACGCTTCGAACAACGGCAGTTGGGTTTGCTGTGGTGATGTCTGTGGGAACTGCATGGTGCCTCCTTTAGCGGCGAATGACGCCGACACTCAAGCCTTCGATCACCAGTTCCTGGTCTTGAAGGTTCACTTCAATAGGGGCGAACTCGGGGTTCTCGGCGATCAGCCAGACTTTGCTGCCGTCACGCTTGAAGCGCTTGACGGTCACTTCGTCGCCGATCCGCGCAACGACGATCTGGCCGTTACGGGCTTCGCGGGTGGTGTGGACCGCCAGCAGGTCACCGTCGAAAATGCCGATATCCTTCATGCTCATCCCATGGACGCGCAGCAGGTAGTCGGCGCGCGGATGGAAGAAGGCGGGATTGATGTTGCAGGACTCTTCGATGTGTTGCTGCGCAAGAATCGGGGCGCCGGCTGCTACCCGGCCAATGATCGGCAGGGTGGAATCGTCGGCCTTGGCTTCGAAGCCGGGAATGCGGATGCCACGGGAGGCGCCAGGCGTCATCTCGATTGCACCCTTGCGGGCCAGTGCCTTGAGGTGTTCTTCCGCCGCATTGGGTGACTTGAAACCCAGTTCCTGAGCGATTTCCGCGCGGGTGGGTGGATACCCGTTGTCTTCCAGGCAGCGCTTGATGAAGGCCAGAATCTCTGCTTGTCGTGGCGTCAGCTTTAGCATATCGATCGCTCTGTTTTTTTATACAGTGACTGGGATTATATACAGTAAGTCGGTCTTGGCAATGCTCCTTTTTTCAGTCGCCGCCGGACGGTCAAACAGCCGGTGGATTGAAGCTTTGCCGTTGTGTGGTTAAATGTCTGACCGACCATTCCCGAAACGAACTGCCAGACTTGACAATGCACAGGCTGAAACGTATGTTTCAAACAAGTGTTTGTCAGGCGGAGTAGCCATGGCCCAGTCGGAAACCGTTGAACGCATTCTTGATGCCGCCGAGCAGTTGTTCGCGGAAAAAGGTTTCGCCGAAACCTCGTTGCGTCTGATCACCAGCAAGGCGGGTGTCAACCTGGCAGCGGTGAACTATCACTTCGGTTCGAAGAAGGCGTTGATTCAAGCGGTTTTCTCGCGGTTCCTCGGGCCATTCTGCATCAGCCTCGATAAAGAGCTGGAGCGGCGTCAGGCCAAGCCTGAAAACAAGCCGACACTCGAAGAGTTGCTGGAAATCCTCGTCGAGCAGGCACTGGTGGTGCAGCCGCGCAGTGGCAACGACCTGTCTATCTTCATGCGTTTGCTGGGACTGGCGTTCAGTCAGAGCCAGGGGCACTTGCGTCGTTATCTGGAAGACATGTACGGCAAGGTGTTTCGCCGCTACATGATGCTGGTCAACGAAGCGGCGCCACGTATTCCACCTATCGAACTGTTCTGGCGCGTGCACTTCATGCTGGGTGCGGCGGCGTTCAGCATGTCCGGTATCAAGGCCTTGCGCGCGATTGCCGAAACCGATTTCGGCGTGAACACCTCGATCGAGCAGGTCATGCGCCTGATGGTGCCGTTCCTGGCTGCCGGCATGCGCGCCGAATCCGGCGTTACCGACACGGCCATGGCCACGGCCCAGTTGCGTCCGCGTAGCAAATCGACACCGGTTGCCGCCAAGGTTTAACCGCACACGGGTGGGCGCGGCAGCTGACATCCGCTAAGCTAGCCGCCCATGCCGACTCTCGTTCTGAACCCGTTTCCCATTGAAATCGCCGACCTGCCGGGCACAGCGTCTTGCGGCGAATTCGTGTGGGCCGGGTTTTCTGTTATCAAGGAATTTCTATGACTGCTGGCTTGCAAGGCTCGTTGATGGTGGACGTCGCTGGTACCTGGCTGACGGCTGAAGATCGCCAATTGTTGCGCCAGCCCGAAGTGGGTGGCCTGATCATCTTTGCCCGCAACATCGAGCATCCGCGTCAAGTGCGCGAGCTGAGTGCGGCCATTCGCGCCATCCGTCCCGATCTGCTGTTGGCGGTGGATCAAGAGGGCGGCCGCGTGCAGCGCCTGCGCCAGGGATTCGTGCGATTGCCCGCCATGCGCGCCATTGCCGACAACCCGAACGCCGAATACCTGGCCGAGCAATGCGGCTGGATCATGGCCACCGAAGTGTTGGCCGTTGGCCTGGACCTGAGCTTTGCCCCGGTGCTGGACCTGGATTACCAGCGCAGCGCCGTTGTCGGCACCCGTTCGTTCGAAGGCGATCCCGAGCGCGCTGCCTTGCTCGCGGGTGCATTCATCCGCGGGATGAACAGCGCCGGGATGGCTGCCACCGGCAAGCACTTCCCCGGCCACGGCTGGGCTGAAGCGGATTCTCACGTCGCGATTCCCAACGACGAACGCAGCCTCGACGAGATCCGTGCCAATGACCTGGTGCCGTTTGCCAGGCTGAGCAAGCAACTGGCCGCGGTCATGCCGGCCCACGTCATTTATCCACAAGTCGATTCCCAGCCCGCCGGCTTCTCCCGCCGCTGGTTGCAGGACATCCTGCGTGGCGAATTGCAGTTCGATGGCGTGATCTTCAGTGACGACCTGTCCATGGCGGGCGCTCACGTGGTCGGCGATGCCGCCAGCCGTATCGAAGCGGCGCTGACTGCCGGTTGCGACATGGGTCTGGTGTGCAACGACCGTGCGGCCGCTGAACTGGCCCTGAGCGCTGCCCAGCGTCTGAAGGTCAAGCCTTCCGAGCGCATTGCGCGGATGCGCGGCCAGTCGTTTGCCAGCACCGAATACCGTCAGGATCCGCGCTGGCTGGCCGCTGTCGGCGCGCTCAAAGAAGCTCAATTGATTGATTAAGGACTGTTCGTTATGACGGTTTACGCGATTATCGGTGGCACTGGCCTGACTCAACTCGAAGGCCTGAGCATTCGCCAGTCACTGGCAGTGGACACGCCTTATGGCGCACCTTCGGCCGACGTTCAGATCGGCGAGTATGCCGGCAAGGAAGTACTGTTCCTCGCGCGTCACGGTCATCCCCATCGTTTTCCACCGCATCAGGTCAACTACCGCGCCAACCTCTGGGCGCTGAAGCAGGCCGGTGCCGAAGCCATTCTGGCGGTCAACGCCGTGGGCGGCATCCATGCCGCGATGGGCACCGGGCATTTCTGCGTGCCGCATCAGTTGATCGACTACACCAGCGGTCGTGAGCACACCTACTTTGCCGATGACCTGGAGCACGTCACCCATATCGACTTCAGCTACCCCTACAGCGAGCCGTTGCGCCAGCAACTGATTGCGGCGTTGGCGGTGGAAGGCGTGGGCTACAGCAGTCATGGCGTGTATGCCTGCACTCAAGGGCCGCGCCTGGAGACAGTGGCTGAAATCGCCCGGCTGGAGCGCGATGGCTGCGACATCGTCGGCATGACCGGTATGCCGGAAGCCGCCTTGGCCCGCGAGCTGGAACTCGATTACGCCTGTCTGGCGCTGGTGGTGAACCCAGCGGCGGGCAAGTCGACGGCAGTGATCACCATGGCCGAGATCGAGCAGGCATTGCATGACGGCATGGGCAAGGTGAAGTCGACGCTGGCGAGGGTGCTCAAGGGCTGAGTCCCGCTTGATACCGAGTTGACTTCATCGCGAGCAAGCTCGCTCCCACAGTGTCCGCGTCTTTTGCGGACACCTCTGAATCTGTGGGAGCGACGGTGCGGCGATCCGACTTGCTCGCGATGGCGGATTAAAAACGCCACAGATCTCAACGTTTTTCGAGGTTTTCCGGCAGCGGCGCAAACAGCGCCTCGATATCATCGCTCTGCAGTTTCCAGTCCCCGGCCTTGCGCCCATCCAATACGCCGGCCGCGAGGTCGGATTTTTCCTTTTGCAGGTGCTGAATCTTTTCTTCCACCGTGCCGCGCGCAATCAGTTTGTAGACGAACACCGGCTTCTCCTGGCCGATGCGATACGCCCGGTCGGTTGCCTGGTTTTCCGTCGCCGGGTTCCACCACGGGTCGTAATGAATCACCGTGTCCGCTTCGGTCAGGTTCAGGCCAACGCCACCGGCCTTCAGGCTGATCAGAAAAATCTGACGCTTGCCGCTCTGGAATTCCTTCACCGGTGTGCGGCGGTCGCGGGTCTGGCCGGTCAACAGAGCGTAGGCCACGCCGCGCTTGTTCAGTTCGTCTTCGATCAGTGACAGCATTGAAGTGAACTGCGAGAACAGCAGGATCCGCCGACCTTCCTCGAACAATTCCTCGAGCATCTCCATCAGGCTATCGAGCTTGCCTGACGTGCTGCCGCGGCTTGGCAGGGTCGCCTCGTTGACCAGGCGCAAATCGCAGCACACCTGTCGCAACTTGAGCAGGGCTTCAAGAATGATGATCTGGCTGCGGGCCACGCCTTTGCGGGTGATCTCGTCGCGGACTTTCTTGTCCATGGCCAGGCGCATGGTTTCGTACACATCGCGCTGGGCCTCATTGAGTTCGACCCAGTGGATGATCTCGGTTTTCGGCGGCAACTCGGTGGCAACCTGTTCCTTGGTGCGGCGCAGCAGGAAAGGTTTGATCCGGCCGTTGAGGTGCTGGAGCCTGACCTCGCTGGTGCGTTTTTCAATCGGCACGCGGTAATCGCGGTTGAAGCTTTTGACGTCGCCCAGCCAGCCGGGCAACAGGAAGTGAAACAGCGACCAGAGTTCACCGAGATGGTTTTCCAGCGGCGTGCCACTCAGGCACAGGCGCTGCCGGGCATTGAGCTCGCGGGCAGCCTGGGCGGCCTTGCTGGTCGGGTTCTTGATGTATTGCGCTTCGTCCAGCACCAGTATGTGCAAGGGCTGCGCCGCCAGGCGTTCGACATCCTTGGGCAGCAGCGCATAGGTGGTCAGGATCAGATCGTAGTCGGCCAGCTTGTCGAAGTGCTTTTTGCGGCTGGCACCGTACAGCGCCAGTACCTTGAGCTGCGGCGTAAAGTGCGCAGCTTCGTCGAGCCAGTTGGGGATCAGGCTGGTCGGCATCACCACCATGCACGGCCGATCGAGACGACCGGCGTTTTTCTCGCTCAGGACGTGCGCCAGTGTCTGCAGGGTTTTGCCCAGGCCCATGTCATCCGCAAGGATTCCACCCACTTCCAGTTGCCGCAGCGATTGCATCCAGCTCAAGCCCTCAAGCTGATACGGACGCAGCGTCGCATTCAGACCGTCCGGGGCGACGGCCGTGTGGTCCTTGATGTCGCGCAGGCGCTGGGCAAAGGTGCGGATCTGTTCGCCACCCTCCCAGAGCAGTGGCATGTCTTCCAGTGGGTTCAGGCGCGTGGCATCGGCCTTGCTCAGGCGCAGCGTGGTGTCGCCGGGCTCCTGCAGGTAGAACTCGCCGAGGGTGGCCAGCACCGGTTTCAAGCGGCCGAAGGGCAGGGCGACTTGCAGTGGGCCGTGCCCGGAGTTCGGGCGATTGGGGATATTGACCAGGATCAGCTCGTCGTCGCGGCGTCGGGCAAGGCGCTCCGGGTTGAGGATTTCGGTGTGGGAGCGCATCAGGTTGAGCAGGATCGGCAACAGGCTCAGGCGTTCGCCGTTGACGATGATCCCCAGTTCCAGGTCGAACCAGTCTCGCTCCGGTGCCTGGTCGACCGTGGCGTACCAGTCGTCTACCGCCGTCAGGTCGAAACCGAAGTCCTCGTCGATCTGCAATTCCCAGCCCTGGGTGCGCAACTTCGGCAGTTCATTGAGGGTAAAGGTCAGCCAGGCGCTGTCATTGACCATCTCGAACAGCTCGCCGGCACTTTCCGGCAGGGCCTTGCTTTGCCGGGTGGCGATTTTGAAGCCGAGGATTCGCAGTTGCTCTCGGTAGGACTGTTCCACTTCCGGGTGGCGTTTTATCCGCAGCGTCTGGGTTTCCTGACGAATCAGGATGTCGGTGTTTTTCTGCCCGGAAACGTACTCGTCCAGGTAACTGAAAGACAGCGCCGCGCGATGCTGGATGTAACGCTGCATTCGACCGTTGCGCGGTTCGAACGCGCTGAACTCGATGCTGGCCAGCCACAGGCGGGGAACGGGCTGCACATTGTCCACCAGCACTTGCGGCGGTGCTTTCGGACTGCGGTTTTCCAGGACT
Source organism: Pseudomonas sp. GW823-FHT06E10 (assembly GCF_058794995.1). Taxonomy (NCBI): domain Bacteria; kingdom Pseudomonadati; phylum Pseudomonadota; class Gammaproteobacteria; order Pseudomonadales; family Pseudomonadaceae; genus Pseudomonas; species Pseudomonas sp. GW823-FHT06E10. Next base: position 14,740 of record NZ_JBXAHJ010000010.1, read on the forward strand.
GCCTGGAGTTTTTCCAGGAGTTCGGCATCTTTGGCGGCAGCGGGGTAGTCGAGGGTTTCCTGCACTTGCAGGAGCACCGCCGCGCAATGTTTGCAGTTGCTGTGGACCGGGCAGGAGCAGGTGGCGTCGACCATCAGCAGAGTGCCCTTGGCTGACTCGCGCAGGCGAATGGTCTGGCGGTAAACGTTACCGCCCGAGCCTTCACACGCGGCGACGATGGTTGCGTCGCCGGCTTCGACGATCCTGACACGATTCTCCAGCGCGTAGCGGCGGCCACGCTCCAGGCTCTGTTCCTTGAATCGGCTGACCCAGGACGGTGCCAGGGGTTTGCTCAGGGTCGCGGACATTGGGAATCAGTCCGGAATTTCTTCGGGAGCTGTTCGGGGGGCGGGGGAGGTCAGCGAGGTGATCTTGATCAGCAGGCCGAGGTGGCCGTTGTCGAGGAAGTTCAATTGGCCGTTTTTGGTGTGGCTTTCCTGTTTCAAGCGCTCGCTGGCGGTCACCATGCCATTGGCATCGATCTGGTTGACCCAGAAATCGGCGTCGACGTCGGTAAAGCGCCCCAGTTTCATGTTCAGTGTGCCCTCGATCGGGTACTGACCATACTGTTCCTTGCCGTCGCTGATCGCCACTTTGCTGGCGGTTTCGCCGAGGGGCTGTTGCCAGGCCTTGTGCAGCAACACCGTGTAGTCAGCGCTGCTGGTGAGTTTTTCCACCTCGCCATTGAGGCTTGGCGTGCGCAGGCTGTCGGGGCTGACCGGTTGGGCGCCAGCGGCCCAGTCTTCCGGCGCGGCGCGGCTGACGATTGCCGGTACGGCGTTTTGACGGACCAGAATCATTTCGACCTGATACAGGTCATCGGCATATGCCGTGGGTGCGACCAGCGCTGGCATCAACAGGGTCAGCAGGGTCAGTGAGCGAAACAGGCGCATGCGGCGTCCTTCAAGCAGTTTTCGGAACGAGGCGCTCGAAAAGCGCCTCTACAGTATTAAAGCGCTCTTCCGGGCGCTCCATCGGAACCATGAACTTGAACATCGTGGCACCTTCGAATTTGTAGCGTTTTGGCTGGCTCTGGATCAGTTTGATCAGGGTCAGCGGGTCGACCGGCGTCTGTGCGGCGAACTCGACGCGACCGCCTTGGGGGCCGCCATCGACTTTCTTGATGCCCAGTTGCTCGGCCTGCAATTTCAATGCTGTGATGCGGATCAGGTTCTTGGTCGGTTCCGGCAACAGGCCGAAACGGTCGATCATCTCCACCTGCAAATCCTTGAGGCCGTCCTCGTCGGTGGCCGAGGCAATGCGCTTGTAGAGAATCAGGCGGGCATGGACATCCGGCAGGTAGTCTTCCGGGATCAACGCCGGTACCCGCAAGTTGACTTCCGGACCGCCGCCAAGCGGTTGATCGAGGTTTGGCTGTTCGCCCTTGCGGATCGACTTCACCGCGCGCTCGAGCATTTCCATGTACAGCGTGAAGCCGACGGCCTGGATCTGCCCGCTCTGGCCGTCGCCGAGCAGTTCGCCGGCGCCACGGATTTCCAGGTCGTTGGTGGCAAGCACGAAGCCCGCGCCGAGGTCCTGGGTGTTGGCAATTGCTTCCAGGCGCTTTTCCGCGTCCGGGGTGATTTGCTGGCGTGGCGGCGTCAGCAGGTAGGCGTACGCCTGGTGGTGGCTGCGTCCGACCCGGCCGCGCAACTGGTGCAACTGTGCCAGGCCGAACTTGTCGGCACGCTCGATGATAATGGTGTTGGCGCTCGGTACGTCGATGCCGGTCTCGATGATGGTCGAGGCAATCAGCACGTTGAAGCGCTTGTGGTAGAAGTCGCTCATCACCTGTTCGAGTTCGCGTTCGCGCATCTGCCCGTGGCCGATGCCGATCCGTGCTTCCGGCACCAGTTCGGCCAGATCGGCAGCGCATTTCTCGATGGTCTTCACGTCGTTGTGCAGGTAGTAGACCTGGCCGCCACGCAGCAACTCACGCAGCAAGGCCTCTTTGACCGTGCTCTTGTTCTGCTCCATGACGAAGGTGCGTACCGACAGGCGACGGGCCGGCGGCGTGGCGATGATCGACAGGTCGCGCATGCCCGACACCGCCATGTTCAGCGTGCGCGGAATCGGCGTGGCGGTCAGGGTCAGGATGTCGACTTCGCTGCGCAGGGCCTTGAGCTGTTCTTTCTGACGGACACCGAAACGGTGCTCTTCGTCGATGATCACCAGCCCGAGGTTTTTGATCTTCACGTCGTCCTGCAGCAGCTTGTGCGTGCCGATGACGATGTCGATCTTGCCTTCGGCCAGGTCCGCGACCGCCGCATTCACTTCCTTGGCTGACTTGAAGCGGCTCATCACTTCCACGCTCACCGGCCAGTCGGCAAAGCGGTCGCGGAAGCTGTTGTAGTGCTGCTGGGCGAGCAGGGTGGTCGGCACCAGGATCGCCACCTGGCGACCGCCGTGCACCGCAATGAACGCGGCGCGCATTGCCACTTCGGTCTTGCCGAAGCCGACGTCGCCGCACACCAGGCGATCCATCGGCTTGGGCGCAAGCATGTCTTCGCGCACCGCTTCGATGGTGGTTTGCTGGTCCGGGGTTTCTTCGAACGGGAAACCGGCGCTGAAGGTGGCGTAGTCGGCCTTCGGATCTGCGAAAGCGTAGCCTTCGCGGGCAGCGCGACGTGCATAGATGTCGAGCAACTCGGCGGCCACATCGCGCACCTGTTCGGCGGCTTTGCGCTTGGCTTTCTGCCAGGTCTCGGAGCCCAGGCGATGCAGCGGGGCCAGGGCATCGTCGCTGCCGGTGTAGCGGGCGATCAGGTGCAGGTTGGCCACCGGCACATAAAGCTTGGCGCCTTCGGCGTATTCCAGGGCGAGGAATTCAGCGGTCTGGCTGTCGATTTCCAGGGTCGCCAGGCCCAGGTAGCGGCCGACACCGTGGTCGATGTGCACCACCGGCGCACCCTCGCGCAGTTCGGTGAGGTTCTTGATGACGGCATCGTTGTTGGCGTCGGCGCGTTTTTCGCGGCGACGGCGCTGCATCACACGCTGGCCGAACAGCGGGCTTTCGGCGACGAGGGCCAGGGCCGGGTCATCGAGCAGCAAGCCTTCGTCGAGCGGGGCGATGGTGATCGCCAGGCGTTCCTTGCCGGCGACAAAGTCCGGCCAGCTGTCGACGGTTTTCGGTCGCAGCTTCAGGCGTTCCAACAGCTCCAGCAACACTTCGCGGCGGCCTGCCGATTCGGCGGTAAACAGCACGCGACCGGGGAACTGGTCGAGGAAGCCGGCCAGTGCCGCCATTGGCTGAGTGGCCTTGGCTTCGATCGCCAGGTTGGGCAACTCGCGAGCCGGGAAGCGCTCGCGACCGCCACCGCTTTCTACATCCTGCTGACTGGCCACCACGCGCGGCCAGTTCTTCAGGCGCGCGAAGCAGTCTTCCACCGGCAGGAACAGTTCGGCGGGTGGCAATAAAGGGCGGGACGGGTCGACGCGGCGTTCTTCATAGCGATTGCGCACGTCGTTCCAGAAGTTTTCCGCAGCTTGCTCGATGCCCGGCAGGGAAAACACTTGCGTGTCCTGGGGCAGGTAATCGAACAGTGTCGAAGTTTCGTCGAAGAACAGCGGCAGGTAGTACTCGATACCGGCCGGGGTAATCCCGCTGCTCAAGTCCTGGAAGATCGGGCAACGGCGGAAGTCGACGTCAAAACGCTCGCGGAACCGCGCCTTGAAACGGGTGACCGCTTCTTTCTGCAGCGGAAACTCCCTGGCCGGCAACAGCTTGACCGAGTCGACTTTGTCGATCGAACGCTGGTTCTCCGGGTCGAAGGTGCGCAGGGTTTCGATTTCGTCGTCGAACAGATCGATGCGATACGGCAGCTTGCTGCCCATCGGGAACAGGTCGATCAGCGAACCGCGAACGGTGAACTCGCCGTGTTCATACACTGTATCGACGTAGCGATAGCCCGTGGCTTCGAGCCGGGTGCGCATTTGCTCGACATCGAGCTTCTGGCCGATATCCAGCACCAGGCTGCTGCCGAGCAGGAATTTGGTCGGCGCGAGGCGATGCAGGGCGGTCGTGATCGGCACCACCAGCACGCCATGGCTCAGTTCCGGCAACCGGTACAGGCTGGCGATGCGCTGGGAAATGATGTCCTGGTGCGGCGAGAACAGGTCGTAGGGCAGGGTTTCCCAGTCGGGAAAGTGCAGTACGGGCAAATTCGGGGCGAAGAAAGCCAGCTCCTGTTCCAGCCGTTCGGCACTTTGGCTGTCGGCGGTCAGCAGCAGGGTAAAGCGCTTGGCAGCGCTGGCGGCCTCGGCGATGGCCAGGCTCAGGGCGGCACCGGGCAGGTTGCCCCAGTGCTGTTTACCTGCCGCGGCAGGGAGAAGCGGTAGACGCAGAACGGGCACGGAAGGTTGAGCTCCAAGCGTTGCGACAAAGTCGGTAATTGTAGCGGTCTACGATGCCGCCTGTCAGTTGCTGACTGTGTCTAAAGCACGGGTTTGGCGAAATGTAGTGGTAAAGACAAAATTCTGCGCTTTTTTACCTAAAATTAATGAATATGTAGTGGCAAAAACAACGAGTGTTACGGAGGGTTACGGATAACGAGACTTTGGCTCCAAAAAATTGACTGTGCTGAAAGCCCCGGTTTTACTGGGCTGGAGCGAGGCGTAATTTTTTTGAACGACGATTTGTTACGTAAAGCACGACGGGCGCGCATTGCTACGGCCGTCACTCGGCGGCATAATGTAGCCCCTTTTTTCTGCCCCTACATGTGGAAGGTTCCCGTGACTCAGAAGCCCGACCAGTGTCTTGGTGAATGGATCGACCGTGAAGCACTCGCAGAAGCGATGATTCCGCTTATCGGTCAGCTCTACCGCAATAACAACGTGGTGAGCTCGATCTATGGCCGCAGCCTGATCAATCGCTCGGTGATTTCGATCCTCAAAGCGCACCGCTTTGCCCGTCATCGCCAGACCGACGAAACCGAACTCTCCGTCCACGAAACATTCCCGCTACTCAAGGCGATGAGCGAGCTCAAGCTCGGTGCCGCTTCGGTAGACCTGGGCAAGCTGGCGGCCAAATACAAGGCCGAAGGCAATGGCCGTAGTGCCGAGCAGTTCGTCCGTGAAGAGATGGCCGACGTGGTTGGCCAGCAGAACGCTTCCGCCCGCAAAGGCACCGACGTTGTCCTGTACGGCTTCGGTCGTATCGGCCGTCTGCTGGCGCGCATCCTGATCGAGAAAACCGGTGGTGGCGACGGCCTGCGTCTGCGCGCCATCGTGGTCCGCAAGGGCGCCGAGAACGACCTGGTCAAACGTGCCAGCCTGCTGCGCCGTGACTCGGTCCATGGCCCGTTCGATGGCACCATCACCATTGATGAAGCCAACAACACCATCACCGCCAACGGCAACCTGATCCAGGTTATCTACGCCAAGAGCCCGGCCGAAGTCGACTACACCCAGTACGGCATCGAAAACGCTCTGATCGTCGACAACACCGGTGTATGGCGTGACGCCGATGGCCTGGGCCAGCACCTGGCTTGCCCGGGCGCTGCCCGCGTAATCCTCACCGCACCTGGCAAGGGCGCGCTGAAGAACATCGTGCACGGCATCAACCACGGCGAAATCACCCCTGACGACAAGATCATCTCGGCCGCTTCGTGCACCACCAACGCCATCGTGCCGGTGCTCAAGGCTGTGAATGACAAGTACGGCATCGTCAACGGCCACGTCGAAACCGTTCACTCGTTCACCAACGACCAGAACCTGATCGACAACTTCCACAAGGGCAGCCGTCGTGGCCGCGCCGCGCCGCTGAACATGGTAATCACCGAGACCGGTGCCGCCACTGCAGCCGCCAAGGCCCTGCCAGTGTTGAAGGGCAAGCTGACCGGTAACGCGATTCGCGTTCCTACGCCGAACGTGTCGATGGCTATCCTGAACCTGAACCTGGAAAAGGCCACCACTCGCGAAGAGATCAACGAGTACCTGCGCCAGATGGCCATGCACTCGGATCTGCACAAGCAGATCGACTACGTCAGCTCCCAGGAAGTGGTTTCCACCGACTTCGTGGGCTCGCGCCACGCAGGCGTAGTGGACGCTGAAGCGACCATCACCCAGGATAACCGCGTTGTTCTGTACGTCTGGTACGACAACGAGTTCGGTTACAGCTGCCAGGTGGTTCGCGTGATGGAAGACATGGCCGGTGTAAACCCGCCAGCATTCCCGCGCTAAGCATTAGCTGCACATGAAAACGCCCCGGCCTTGGTCGGGGCGTTTTTGTTTGTGCTGCTTTTGTCTGTTGGGGGATGTGTTGTTCGCACTGGCCTCATCGCGAGCAAGCTCGCTCCCACAGGGTATGGTGGTGTTTGCACGGTAGTGATCACGCCAGCTATCCAATGTGGGAGCGAGCTTGCTCGCGATAGCGGTCTGAGAGAGCTATCAATGCTGAATGTGATGGCCTCTTCGCGAGCAAGCCCGCTCCCACGGTTCTATCGCATAATGGCTGGCCCTGGCGGTGTGTCAGGGGATGCATTGGGGAGCTCGGGAATTGTTGATCAGGTGGCAGGGGGTGGCATTTTTGCTGCTCGGCGCACTATCAGGCTGCGGCAACGGCGACACTCTGGAGAGCTTCGGCGGCCCGACCATGGGCAGCACTTATTCGATCAAGTATGTGCGCCATGCCGACCTTCCGGCGCCGGACGAAGTCCGTGTCCAGGTCGAGCAGATCCTCGCTGACATTGACCGGCAAATGTCGACCTACCGCAGCGACTCGGACATCGAGCGCTTCAATGCATTGCCGGCCAACGGCTGTCAGGCAATGCCGGCGTCGATCCTCGAATTGGTCCGCGTGGGCGAGCAACTGTCAGCGCAAAGTGACGGTTCCTACGACCTGACGGTGGAGCCATTGCTGAACCTCTGGGGATTTGGCCCGCAGGCCCGCGGGGAAAAAGTCCCGTCCGCCGAAGCGCTCGCCGAAGCCCGCAAGCGCGTCGGCCATGAACACTTGCGCATCGATGGTGACCGGTTGTGCAAGGACGCCGCCGTGGAGGTCGACTTCAACAGCATCGCCGCCGGTTATGCCGTGGACACGATTGCCGCAAGACTCGAGGCGATGGGCATCCATGACTACCTCGCCGAGGCCACGGGTGAGCTCAAGGCGTCCGGCAAGAAAGCTGACGGCTCGCCGTGGCGCATTGCCCTGGAAGAGCCGCGGGATGACCGGCAGGTGGCGGAGCGGGTCATTGTTGTCGACGGCTACGGCCTGTCCACTTCCGGCGACTACCGGAATTATTTCGAGCAGGACGGACAGCGTTTTTCCCACACCTTCGATGCCCGCACCGGTGCGCCGGTCTCACACAGCCTGGCGTCCGTCACAGTGATTCATCCTTCTGCGTTGATGGCCGATGGCTTATCGACGCTGTTGCTGATTCTCGGCCCGGAGCGCGGTTGGGACTACGCAGAAAAACACGATATCGGTGCATTTTTTGTGATTCGTGCCGATACAGGTTTCGTCACACGCAGCAGTCGCGCTTTTGAACGCATCAGTGGCGAAAAAACCGAATGATTTCGGCGATTTGAGCATTGAAAACTGGCGTTGTAGCGCAGGCAAAAGTAGCCTACGACGCGACCAAGGGTTAATGTGCGCGGCGTTGACGCTTCTATAGACTGTGTCCGGGTTCTGCACTGGCCCCAAATTGTTCCTTCATGCCACGCATTGGCGTGATTTAGCCGCAGGTGCCGAGGGTACCGCGGCCTGTTCTGAGGAGTACGCATGGCTGTCTACAACTACGACGTGGTGGTGTTGGGTTCCGGCCCGGCAGGGGAAGGCGCGGCAATGAACGCCGCCAAGGCAGGGCGCAAGGTGGCGATGGTCGATAGCCGTCGCCAGGTCGGCGGCAACTGCACTCACTTGGGCACCATCCCGTCCAAGGCACTGCGTCACTCGGTGCGGCAGATCATGCAGTTCAACACCAACCCGATGTTCCGGGCCATTGGTGAGCCGCGCTGGTTCTCGTTCCCGGACGTGTTGAAAAGCGCCGAGAAAGTCATCTCCAAGCAAGTCGCTTCGCGTACCGGCTACTACGCCCGTAACCGCGTCGACGTATTCTTCGGCACCGGCAGCTTCGCCGACGAGCAAACCATCGAAGTGGTCTGCGCCAACGGCGTGGTCGAGAAACTGGTGGCCAAGCACATCATCATCGCCACCGGTTCGCGTCCTTATCGCCCGGCGGACATCGATTTCCACCACCCGCGTATCTACGATAGCGACACCATCCTCAGCCTCGGCCACACCCCGCGTAAACTCATCGTTTACGGTGCCGGCGTGATCGGTTGCGAATACGCCTCGATCTTCAGCGGTCTGGGTGTATTGGTTGAATTGGTGGACAACCGTGGGCAACTGCTGAGCTTCCTCGACTCGGAAATTTCCCAGGCCCTGAGTTATCACTTCAGCAACAACAACATCACGGTTCGCCACAACGAAGACTACGACCGCGTCGAAGGCGTGGACAACGGCGTGATCCTGCACCTCAAGTCCGGCAAGAAGATCAAGGCCGACGCCTTGCTCTGGTGTAACGGTCGTACCGGTAACACCGATCAGTTGGGTCTGGAAAACATCGGCGTGAAGGTCAACAGCCGTGGCCAGATCGAAGTCGACGAGGCGTACCGCACCTGCGTGCCGAACATCTACGGCGCCGGTGACGTGATCGGCTGGCCGAGCCTGGCCAGTGCCGCCCACGACCAGGGTCGTTCGGCCGCTGGCAGCATCGTCGATAACGGTAGCTGGCGCTTTGTGAATGACGTGCCGACCGGCATCTACACCATTCCGGAGATCAGCTCGATCGGCAAGAATGAGCAGGAACTGACCCAGGCCAAGGTGCCGTACGAAGTGGGCAAGGCCTTCTTCAAGAGCATGGCGCGGGCGCAGATCGCCGGCGAGCCGCAAGGCATGCTGAAGATCCTGTTCCACCGTGAAACCCTGGAAGTGCTGGGCGTTCACTGCTTCGGTTATCAGGCGTCGGAGATCGTGCACATCGGTCAGGCGATCATGAACCAGCCGGGCGAACTCAATACGTTGAAGTACTTCGTCAACACCACGTTCAACTACCCGACCATGGCCGAAGCCTATCGGGTAGCCGCGTACGACGGCCTCAACCGGCTTTTTTGACGGGCTCCGGCCGGTGGCCTGAGCCGGCCGGGGAGACCGATTTCAGCAATTCTCGAGCGTGGCGGTGGCCAAACCGGGAAAGTCTGTAATCAGGCTGTCAACGCCGAAGTCGGCGAGTCTGCGCATCAGCGCGGGCTCGTTGACGGTCCATACCGACACATGCAGCCCCTGACGCTGCGCCCTTTGCAGGCGTTCCGGCGTGCACAGGGTCCAGTTCAGCGCCAGAATCTCACAGCCATAGCTGGCGGCGACCTTCAGTGGGTCAAGCCAGGCATACTCGGCCACCAGCCCGCGGGATACGTCCGGCACCAACTCCAGCGCAGCCTTGAGCACTTCACGGGAACTCGAGGTGATGGTCACCTTGTCCATCAGGCCATGACGCTGCACCATTTCGCGAATCGCCAGCACGGTAGTTGCGGCACGCATCCTTGATGCGCTTTTGACTTCCAGCTGCCAGTGATCGAAGTCGCATTGCTCGAACAGCTGTTCCAGCGTCGGAATCGGGCACGGCTTGATCCAGCCCGGGCCACCCTTGCGTGCGTCATACGTCACAAGCTCGGCCGCCGTGTGTTCGACGACCTTGCCGCGACGGTCAGTGGTGCGTTTGAGGCTCGGGTCGTGGATGACCATCAGCTCGCCGTCCATGGACAGGTGCAGGTCCAGTTCGCAGCGACGCACGCCGTGCTTGAGACATTCCTGAAAGCTGGTCAGGGTGTTTTCCGGTGCTTCGCCCTTGGCGCCGCGATGGCCGTAGATGAGGGTCACGGTTCTTCCTTAATTTAATTGCCTGATTCGAGTTGGTCGCGGGCCAGGCGTCGTTCCTGGGCCTGCTTTTGCAAGATGTGGCGGGCCAGCAGTTGGCGTTGGGCGTCGGTCAGGTGTTCGAACTCGGTGCCGACGTCATAGCCGTCGCCCTTGCGGTCGCAATGGGTGACGCGGGCGCGCAGCAGCAGGCCCAGGGCCTGCGGCATCAGCACCAGTTTGACCGACAGGCGTGCGCCGGCGGCAATGGGCGATGGATGCTGAAAGTCGATGCCGCCTTCGGAAATGATCACCGGCTGCGGTTCGCCGATCTGCCCGAGCGCGGTGATGGCGATCACCTGGCTCAGCAAGTCGATGCGTTTGTTCTGGGATTTGAGGAACGCCGCGAGGTTCCGGTCGCGTTCGCTGATCTGACGCAACAGGTGTTGCGACTCGAATTCGCTCAGGTGCAGTTCGCTGAGCAAGTTGAAGAGCGGGGAAGCATCCTGCAACACTTCCTGGCCTGTGGCTTCAGTAGCGGACAGGGGCCGAATTTCCAGTGCGATCGTATCCTCGATACGGTAGTATTCGCGGCGATCTTCTTCATCTAATGTCGACATGGCGAACCCATGGTAGCGGCGGTGGTCTGAGTGTAAAGCTGGTTATCGACCCCCGCCACAAGGACGTTCCTTTTCCCTCCGAACAAGCCCCGACATGTTCAGACCTCTCTTCGTATTTATCGGCACGCGTTACACCCGTGCAAAGCGTCGCAATCATTTTGTGTCATTCATTTCCCTGACTTCAATGATCGGGCTCGCCCTTGGCGTGGTCGTGATGATCGTGGTGCTGTCGGTGATGAACGGCTTCGATCATGAGATGCGCACCCGCGTGCTGGGCATGGTGCCCCACGCGACCATCGAGTCCGGTGAGGCGATCAGCGATTGGCAAGGCCTGGCCGCGAAGATCAAGCAGAACCCGCAGGTGACCGCCGTGGCGCCGTTTACGCAAATGCAGGGTTTGCTGACCAATAACGGCAAGGTCTCGAAAGTCCTGCTCAATGCCATCGACCCGGCGCAAGAGCGCCAGGTGTCGATCATCGATCAATTCATGACCCAGGGAAAACTCGACGACCTGGTGCCGGGTGAGTTCGGCATCGTCATCGGCGACAAGGCTGCGGCCAAGCTCGGTGCGGCCATCGGCGACAAGCTGACCTTCGTCGCGCCCGAAGTCACGGTGACCCCGGCCGGGATGTTCCCGCGCATGAAGCGTTTTACCGTGGTCGGCATCTTCCATGTCGGCGCCGGTGAGCTCGATGGCTATCTTGGCGTCACCAACCTGCAGGATCTGGCCCGGCTGCACCGCTGGAAACCGGATCAGGTCCAAGGCCTGCGCCTGAAGTTCGACGATCTGTTCCAGGCGCCGCGCACCGCGTGGAGCATCGCCCGCGACCTCGGCGAAGACCGCTACTACGCCCGCGACTGGACCCGCACCCACGGCAACCTGTACCAGGCGATCCGCATGGAAAAAGCCATGATCGGCCTGTTGCTGCTGCTGATCGTTGCCGTCGCTGCGTTCAACATCATTTCCACGCTGGTGATGGTGGTGAATGACAAGAAGGGCGACATCGCGATCCTGCGCACGCTGGGCGCCACACCGGGCACGATCATGCGCACGTTCATGGTGCAAGGCACTGTCATCGGCGTAGTCGGTACCGCGATCGGCGCGGTGGTCGGGATCTTCGCGGCGCTGAACGTCAGCGCCGCGATCTCGGTCCTCGAAGGCCTGATCGGGCACAAGTTCCTCAACGCCGACGTGTACTTCATCGATTACCTGCCGTCGCAGGTGCAGAGCCAGGACGTCGTAATGGTCTGCTCCGCGGCGTTGGTCCTGAGTTTCCTCGCCACCCTGTATCCAGCCTGGCGTGCCGCGCGCACCCAGCCTGCGGAGGCGCTACGTTATGAGTGAGTCGGGTATGAGTGATAAAGCAATCTTGAGCTGCCGCAGCCTGGGCAAATCCTACGAGGAAGGCCCGGAATCGGTGGAAGTGTTGGCCGGCCTGCAACTGGAGTTGCACCCGGGCGAGCGTGTGGCGATTGTCGGCAAGTCTGGCTCGGGCAAAAGTACCTTGCTCAACCTGCTGGGCGGCCTCGATACACCGACCAAGGGCAGCGTCTGGCTCGACGGTGAAGAACTGTCGGCGCTGAGCGAGAAGAAACGCGGCCTGCTGCGTAATCGCGCCCTCGGCTTCGTGTACCAGTTCCACCACCTGCTGCCGGAATTCACCGCCCTGGAGAACGTCTGCATGCCGTTGCTGATCGGCAAGACCGCGATCCCCGAAGCGCGTCAGCGTGCCAAGGCGTTGCTGGAGCGGGTAGGGCTGGGTCATCGCCTGGAGCACAAGCCGGCCGAACTGTCCGGTGGTGAGCGTCAGCGTGTGGCCATCGCCCGCGCCCTGGTGAACAATCCGGGCCTGGTGATGCTCGACGAGCCGACCGGCAACCTCGATTCCCACACCGCCCAGGGGATCCAGGACTTGATGCTGGAGCTCAGCACCTCGATGCGCACGGCGTTCCTGGTGGTGACCCACGACATGAACCTCGCCCGCCAGATGGACCGCGTCCTGCACTTGCAGGAAGGTTGCCTGACTCCCATCTAACGGATTGAAACCCGACGCGACCGAAAGGTGCGTCGGGTCTTTTATTTTTATACGGTGCCCCAGCGAATGTTCAGACCGTTATCGATCTTTATCGGCACGCGCTATACCCGCGCCAAGCGCCGCAATCGCTTTGTTTCCTTCATCTCGATGACCTCGATGATCGGCCTCGCCCTCGGCGTGCTGGCGATGATCGTGGTGCTGTCGGTGATGAACGGCTTCCAGCGCGAAATGAGCTCGCGCATCCTTGGCATGGTGCCGCACGCCACCATCGTCGGCGTGAACCCGATTGACGACTGGAAGCCCGTGGCGGCGGCCGCGATGAAAAACCCGGAAGTGACGGCGGCGGTGCCGTTCACCGAGATGGAGGGCATGCTGTCCTACAAGGGCACGATGCAGCCGATCCAGGTCAGCGGTGTCGACCCGGCGCTGGAAGGCCAGGTGTCGATCGTCGCCAAGCACATCGTTCAGGGGAGCCTGGAAGCCCTGAAGCCGGGCGAATTCGGCGTGGTGATCGGGCAGATCACGGCGCGCCGCTTCCGTTTGAACGTGGGCGACAAGATCACCTTGATCGTGCCTGAGGTCAGCAATGCGCCGGGCGGCATTACCCCGCGCATGCAGCGGCTGAATGTGGTCGGCGTGTTCAAGGTCGGTGCGGAACTGGACGGCACCATGGCGCTGATCCACATGGCCGATGCCGCGCAGATGCAGCACTGGGAGCCGAATCAGGTGCAGAGCGTGCGCCTGGCGGTGAAGGACTTGTATGCCGCGCCGCAAGTGTCGAACGACATCGCCACGGGGCTGGGCGCTGCCTACAAGGCTGACGACTGGACCCACACCCAGGGCAGCCTGTTCAGCGCGATGAAGATGGAAAAAACCATGATCGGCCTGCTGTTGCTGATGATCGTCGCGGTGGCGGCGTTCAACATCATCGCGACCCTGATCATGGTGGTGAACGACAAGGGGGCGGACATCGCGATCCTGCGCACCATCGGCGCCACGCCACGGCAGATCATGGCGATCTTCGTGGTGCAGGGCACCGTGATCGGCATCGTCGGCACCTTGATTGGCGGTGTATTGGGCGTGATCGCCGCGCTGAACGTCAGCCAGATCGTGGGCTGGATCGAGCGGGTCAGCGGGCAGCACATCTTCAGTTCCGACGTGTACTTCGTCAGTAACCTGCCGTCTGAGTTGCAAGGCGCGGATGTGGCGCTGATCTGCACGGCGGGGTTTGTCATGAGCTTCCTGGCCACGGTTTACCCGGCCTGGCGTGCGGCGAAGATCGAGCCGGCTCATGCGCTTAGATATTCGTAACCAGTAGCACCGCCATCGCGAGCAAGCTCGCTCCCACAGTAGATCTGAGTCAACTCGGTCAACTGAGAGAGCGAGCTTGCTCGCGATGAGGCTGGACCTGCCGGCCTCAATCCCCCCTTGGCAACTCGATCACAAACCGCGTCCGCCCATTCTCCGATTCGCAACGAATCTGCCCGCCATGGGCACGGATGATCGACTGGGTGATCGCCAGTCCCAGTCCCGCATGTTCGCTACTGCCTTCACGACGCGCAGGATCGGCCCGGTAAAACCGGTCAAACAGGCGCGGCAATAGATCTTTGGAAATCTGTTGGCCGGTGTTTTCAACAGTCAGGCGCAACTCTTTGGGCTGATCGACGATTCGCACCCGAACCTCGCCATCGACCGGCGTGAACCGCAGTGCGTTGTCCAGCAGGTTCGACAGAGCCCTGCGCAACATGCTGCGGTCACCTTCGATGCGGGCATTGCCGTCGCGACTCAGTTTTACCTGCGCGTCTTCCGCCAGCGGCGCAAAAAACTCCAGCAGCAGATCCGTTTCCTGTCCCAGTTCCAGCGGTTCGCGCTTGGGGATTAACAGTCCATGGTCAGCCTTGGCCAGATAGAGCATGTCGTTGACCAGTTGCGCCATCCATTGCAGCTCTTCGAGGTTGCTGTGCAGGGCTTCGCGGTAGTCCTCGATGGGGCGAGGGCGGGTGAGGGTGACCTGGGTGTGGGTCAGCAGGTTCGACAATGGCGTGCGCAGTTCATGGGCAATGTCGGCGGAGAAGGCCGACAGGCGCTGAAACGAGTCGTCGAGGCGTCCGAGCATGGCGTTGAAGTTGTGGGCCATTTCCGCCAGTTCCGGCGGCATGTTTTCTTCAGGTAGTCGCGAGTTCAGCGATTGCGCGGAAACACCACTGGCCACCGCGCTGATCCGCCTTAACGGGTGCAAACCGCTGCGTGCCGCCCAGGCGCCCAGCAGTGCGGTGGCCAGGGCTGACAGGCCGACGGTCAGCCAGATCAAATGCTGCATGCGTTGCAGAAAGTGCTGGTGATGGGTGATGTCCAGCAGCAGAGTCAGTTGCGGTGACTCGGGTTTGTCCGCGAAAAGCGGCGCATTCAGGACGCGGTAATCTGTGCCTTCATGGCTCACCGTCGACAATCCGGACCGGCGCGGCAGTGCCTGGGGAATGTTGGTCGAACTGTCATACCAGCGCTGGCCGTCACTGCCGGTGATTCGCAGGGACAGGTCAGCCTGCCGACTCAATTCCTCCGCCAGTTTCACTTCGCTGTCACTCGACTGTAAGTCGTGCAGGGCCCGACGCAAGCCAATCAGCTTGCCGTCCAGCAGTTGCTGGTCGAGTTCAACGAAGTGCGCCTCGCTGGCGCGGCTGAAGAGCACCCCGGCGAACAACGACACCACGGCGGTGCATGCGGCAAACAGCAGGGCCAGGCGGCTGCTCAAGGAGAGACGGCGCATCAGGCGGGACGCTCTTCAAGGACGTAGCCCATGCCGCGTACGGTATGGATCAGCTTGTTGGGGAATTCATCGTCGATCTTCAGGCGCAGGCGACGGATCGCCACCTCGATGACATTGGTGTCGCTGTCGAAATTCATGTCCCAGACCTGGGACGCAATCAGCGACTTGGGCAGGACTTCGCCCTGGCGGCGCAGGAGCATTTCCAGCAGGGCGAATTCCTTTGCGGTCAGGTCGATACGCTGGCCGCTGCGTTCGACCCGGCGCCGGATCAGGTCCAGGCGCAGATCGGCCAGTTGCAGGCTGGTCTCCTGCGGCGTGGTGCTGCCGCGACGCAACAGGCTGCGGACCCGGGCCAGCAGTTCGGAGAAGGCAAACGGCTTGACCAGATAGTCATCGGCACCCAGTTCGAGGCCGTGAACCCTGTCCTCCACGGCGTCACGGGCGGTCAGAAAAAGTACCGGCGTGTCCAGGCCGGCGCTGCGTACCGCTTGCAGAATCTGCCAGCCATCACGACCCGGCAGCATCACATCAAGAATCAGCAGGGCATATTCGCCGCTGAGGGCCAATTGCTGGCCGGTGTTGCCGTCGGCCACCAGTTCCGTGTTGAACCCGGCCTCGGTCAGGCCCTGGCGCAGATAATGGCCGGTTTTCGGTTGGTCTTCGACGATCAGCAGTTTCATGGGCGACTCATGGCAAGTGGAACGAAGGCTTTATACCGTGGGCAGCATTCGCACAGGGCAACCTGACAAAGTTGTAATCTGGTTGTCAGGTTACGGGCAGTGGCAGCAGTTTAGAGTTTTGCGCATGCTGAGCCTTAACTTGTTGGAGTATGACGATGTTTTTACGCAAATCCGTGGCGCAAATCCTGTGTTTGCTGGCGCTGAGTTCACCGGTGTGGGCAGACGCCGGGCATACCTACGATTTCGGTCAACCGGCCTCGGCGGCCAAGGCGACCCGCAGCATCGAGGTGGTGATGGGGGACATGTCCTTCGCGCCGAAGTCCCTCGATATCAAGGCCGGGGAAACCGTGCGCTTCGTGCTGGTCAATAAAGGCCAGTTGCTGCATGAGTTCAACTTGGGGGATGCGGCATTGCACGCCAGGCACCAGCAGGAAATGTTGCAGATGCAACAGAGCGGCATGCTGGCGCCAACCGGTATGAAGGCAATGGCCGGCATGGATCACAGCAAAATGGACCACGGCATGAAGCATGATGACCCCAACAGCGTGCTGGTGGAACCGGGCAAGACCGCCGAGCTGACCTGGACCTTCAGCAAGGCCACCAGCCTTGAGTTCGCCTGCAATATTCCCGGTCATTACCAGGCCGGCATGGTCGGCAAACTGACTGTCAGTCAGTAAGCACTCAAAGGCGGGAGCAAAGGCTGATAGAATCCGCTGATTCTTCAGTCAGGTTTCCGCCATGCATCCCGCAGCCGAACACTCGCCGCTGGGCAAGTCCAGCGAATACATCGCCACCTACACGCCGTCCTTGCTGTTCCCGATCCCGCGCACCGCGAAGTGGGCGGAGCTGGGCCTGACGGCGCAAACCCTGCCGTACAAAGGCGTGGACTTCTGGAACTGCTTCGAGCTGTCCTGGCTGCTGCCGTCGGGCAAGCCGGTGGTGGCGATCGGCGAATTCAGCATTCCGGCGGATTCGCCGAACATCATCGAGTCGAAGTCGTTCAAGCTCTATCTCAACTCCCTGAACCAGACGCCGTTTGCCGATACCGCGAGCCTTGAGGCGACGCTGGCCAAGGACTTGTCGGCGGCTGCGGGCAAGCCGGTGGGTGTGCGCATTCGCAGTCTCAAGGAGGTCGAGAGCGAAGGCGTCGTGGCCTTGCCGGGCGTGTGCATCGATGAACTGGATATCAGCGTCAGCAACTACGAGCATCCACGGCCGGAACTGCTGCGTTGCGATGATTCTCGCATTGTCGAGGAGAGCGTGCACAGCCATTTGCTCAAGTCCAACTGCCCGGTCACCAGCCAGCCGGACTGGGGCAGCGTCGCGGTGGAGTACCGTGGCGCGGCGCTGGATCACGCGAGCCTGCTCGAGTACATCGTCAGCTTCCGCCAGCACTCGGACTTCCATGAGCAGTGTGTAGAGCGGATCTTCCTCGACCTGCAGCGGTTGCTCAAGCCAGAGAAACTGACGGTGTATGCGCGTTATGTGCGTCGTGGCGGGCTGGATATCAACCCGTATCGCAGCACTGAAGAGGTGCAGCTGCCGAACCATCGCCTGGTCCGTCAGTAACGAAACCCTGTAGGCGCGAGCAAGCTCGCTCCTACAAGGGCATTGCTGGTTTCAGATCCCCATGTTGGCCAAGGCCTGCCCGATGTTGCGCAGGGTGCCGGCAAGGGTAGGGTGTTCGAGCTCGAAGCGTTCCACGGCCAGGTTGACGCCATCGGCGAGGCTGGAATCCTGGGTTTTGGTTTCGAGTTCAAGCTTCAACTCGATCTGTTGCATCAGTTCGTTCAACTCTGCGCGTTCGGCTTCGGACAATGGAGGATTCTGTTCCAATTGCTCGCGCAGGGCATTGAGCTGTTCTTGCAGTTCGCGGGCAGGCATGGCGTTCTTCCTTCTTTTATCGATAGGCACTGGCATAGACCATGGCGGCAGGCCAAAGGTCGATGTCTGACCTTTAGATTAATCCACTCGCGCCCAACGTGCATGATCTCGATCAGGGCTTTTCGCCCTTGAGCCGACGCAAGCTGATATCGGCCAGGCAGGTATCGAGTTCACCGAGGTGATCGATCACCGAATGCACGCCCAGACCAAACAGTTGCATCGTCGCCTTGGCGCGTTTGATGTCGCGCTCCTGCGGGGGCAGCGCTTGCCATTGCTGGGGCGCCAGCCCGCACAGCGAGCCGCAGGACGCCAGGCCGATGGTCCACAACCCGGCATTGAGCCCCGCCTGCAGCAAACGGGGTTCACCGCTCACCAGTACGCAGCCGTCGAGTCGCTCGACGTTCAGGGTCATCAAGGCGTGCCAGCAGGCATTCGGGGCGGGCCATGGGTTGTTTGTAGCTGAATGTTGCGAGGGTTTGATCCATTCCGGCAGCGCAGCGGCCAGGGATTGGCTGAGGGCAGGGGGCAGTTCATCGAGCCAGGCGCAGGGGATTTGCTGGCGCTGCAAGCTGCGCAGGCTATCCAGTGCGCCGGGCGTGGCCTCGGCGTGTTCGGCCGAGTGGCTGCCGTGCCGGTGCGTGTGCGCGCCGAAATCCACCAGGCAGCCACTGAGACCGAACAGTACGGCGGTCAGGCTGGGTGCGGTTTGGGGCAAGGCTTCGGCGAGCGGCATGTGGACGTCCCTGAAATAGCCTGAAGGGTAGTGGACGACGGTGACAGTTGAATGACATGGATGTGAAACGCTCACATTTGGCACGATTCCTTCCGTGTGGATCTCGTACAAAGTGCGTTAAACGGCGTTTACGTCTTATACTTGCCAACTTATTGCCTGGGCCAAGTGCCCGAGCCAGTACAAACCAAGGAGTTTTTTTTCTATGCGCTGGAGCAATCATCTAGCCAGGATTTGTGTATGCGCCAGTGTGATGCTGGTTCCGTTCGCTGCCCAGGCCGCCACGGAAGAGGATCCTTGGGAAAGCGTCAACCGCCCGATTTTCAAGTTCAACGACGTGATCGACACCTACGCGCTCAAACCCCTGGCCCAGGGCTACGAGTACGTGACGCCGCAGTTTGTCGAAGACGGCGTTCACAACTTCTTCCGTAATATCGGCGATGTGCGCAACCTGGCCAACGATATCCTGCAGGCCAAACCTCGTGCCGCAGGCGTTGATACCGCGCGAATCATTTTCAACACCACCTTCGGCTTGCTGGGCGTCATTGATGTCGGCACGAAAATGGGCCTGCAGCGCAATGACGAAGACTTCGGTCAGACGCTGGGCTACTGGGGTGTCGGCAGCGGCCCTTACGTGATGCTGCCGCTGCTGGGGCCAAGCACCTTGCGTGATGCGCCGTCCAAGTACGTCGACAGCTACACCGGCGCTTATCGTTACATAAACGACGTTCCGGTGCGTAACTCGTTCTACGCCCTGGACATCATCGATACCCGTGCCAACCTGCTGTCGAGCGAGAAGCTGATCACCGGCGACAAGTACACCTTCATCCGTAATGCGTACTTGCAGAACCGTGAATTCAAGGTGAAAGACGGTCAGGTCGAAGACGATTTTTGATCTCGACCGGTAAACTGAAAAAGGCGGCCATCAAGGCCGCCTTTTTTGTCTGCGAAGACCCGCATGCGGATGAAATCGCGGTTTTCACTGTAGTCCCGGCCGGTTTGACTCGCAGGTTCGAACCTTCCATTGGGTTACGGATTTGCCTGTTCTTATAACTCTCGGTGATTTGACAAATAAAGACGTCAAGCGACCATCGGCGTGAGCTTGAAACGCCCCGCGGATGGGAGTACCGTCTGCGCCTTAGAAGGGCACCTCTGGTGAACACGTGTGTAGGGCAATTGCCCGAAAGCGGTGCGACAGAGAGGCTAGAAAGCGAATCCAGTAGTCAGCGCCGGGCCAAAATCCCCGCCTGCTACGCCAACCTAATTCTGGCGCCGTTTGCCCACATGCCAAAAACCAGTGCCACGCTGCTGATAATCGATGATGACGAAGTAGTGCGCGCGAGCCTCGCCGCCTATTTGGAAGACAGTGGTTTCAGCGTCTTGCAGGCCAGCAATGGTCAGCAGGGTCTTCAGGTATTCGAGCAAGACAAGCCCGACTTGGTCATCTGCGATCTGCGCATGCCGCAGATGGGCGGACTCGAACTCATTCGCCAGGTCACCGAACTGTCGCCGCAAACCCCGGTGATTGTGGTGTCGGGTGCCGGCGTGATGAATGACGCGGTCGAAGCCCTGCGCCTGGGCGCGGCGGACTACCTGATCAAGCCTCTCGAAGATCTGGCTGTGCTCGAGCACTCTGTGCGCCGGGCCCTGGATCGTGCGCGCCTGCTGCTGGAGAACCAGCGCTACCGCGAGAAGCTGGAGAAGGCCAATCGCGAACTCGAAGCCAGCCTGAACCTGCTCCAGGAGGACCAGAACGCCGGTCGCCAGGTGCAGATGAACATGCTGCCGGTCAGCCCCTGGACCATCGACGAGTTCAAGTTTGCTCACCAGATCATCCCGTCGCTGTACCTGTCGGGTGATTTCGTCGACTACTTCCGGGTCGACGAGCGACGGGTCGCCTTTTACCTGGCGGACGTTTCCGGTCACGGCGCCTCCTCAGCCTTCGTCACCGTGCTGTTGAAGTTCATGACCACGCGCTTGCTGTTCGAGTCCAAGCGCAGCGGCACCCTGCCGGAATTCAAGCCTTCAGAGGTTCTTGGTCATATCAACCGGGGCCTGATCAGTTGTAAGCTGGGTAAACACGTCACAATGGTCGGTGGAGTCATCGACGAGGAGACCGGTTTGTTGACCTATAGCATCGGCGGTCATTTGCCGTTGCCAGTGTTGTACACGCCAGACAGTGTTCGTTATCTGCAAGGGCGTGGTCTGCCGGTGGGCCTCTTCAACGAAGCCACCTACGAAGACCATGTGCTGGAACTGCCACCGACGTTCAGCCTGACGCTGATGTCTGATGGCATTCTGGATCTTTTGCCAGAACCCACACTCAAAGAGAAAGAAGCGGCGTTGCCCCAACGGGTCAAGGCTGCGGGCGGCACCCTGGATGGGCTGCGGCAGGTTTTTGGATTGGCCACGCTAGGGGAGATGCCGGATGATATCGCCCTGTTGGTGTTGAGCAGGAATCTTTGATGAGTACCGGTAGAATCCAGTTCGCCGAGCAGGATGGCACCTTCGTCCTGAAGTTCGTCGGTGAAGTTCGCCTGACCCTGTGTTCGGCGTTGGATGCGACTATTGAGCGGATCTTCAGCGCGTTGAATTTCAATTCGATCGTGATCGATCTGACCGAAACCCGCAGCATCGACAGCACCACACTTGGCCTGCTGGCCAAGCTGTCGATCCTGTCGCGGCAGAAGGTTGGCCTGCTGCCGACCGTCGTCACCACCCACGAAGACATCACGCGGCTGCTGCAGTCCATGGGCTTCGAGCAGGTGTTCAACATCGTTGACAAGCCGGTGCCGTGCCCGGAATGCCTGGACGACCTGCCAGACCAGGATCAGTCCGAAGAAGTGGTGCGGATCAAGGTGCTCGAAGCGCACAAGATCCTCATGGGCCTGAACGACACCAATCGTGAAGCCTTCCATGACCTGGTGAATGCGCTCGAACGCCATTGATCCCCTGAAATGATGTGGGTCAGCCAGACCCCCATCGCGAGCAAGCTCGCTCCCACAGGTCCTCGTTTAGCACACGACCTCAGTCATCCCGCGAACTCCTGTGGGAGCGAGCTTGCTCGCGATGGCGTCCTGCCAGTCACCAAACACATACAAAAAAGGGCGAACCCTCACAGGTTCGCCCTTTTTGCATTACACCCGCTCAGCTCACAGCTTGGCCTGCAACAACGCCTCGAGCTTCTCCTGATCCCGCGCGAACTGACGAATGCCTTCGGCGAGTTTCTCGGTCGCCATCGCATCTTCGTTGGACAGCCAGCGGAACTGCGATTCGTTTAGGCTCAGGCGCGCTTCACCGGCATGGCCAGGCGCCAGTTTGCGCTCCAGCTTGCCGGTGTCCGCGGCCAGCTTGTCGATGAGGTCCGGGCTGATGGTCAGGCGGTCACAGCCGGCCAGTTGCTCGATCTGGCCCAGGTTGCGGAAGCTCGCCCCCATGACCACGGTCTTGTAGTCATTGGCCTTGTAGTAGTTGTAGATGCGCGTCACCGACTGCACACCCGGATCATCCGCGCCGGTGTAGTCGTTGCCGTTGGCTTTCTTGTACCAGTCGTAGATACGGCCCACGAACGGCGAAATCAGGAACACCCCGGCGTCGGCACAGGCGGCCGCCTGGGCAAAGGAGAACAGCAGGGTCAGGTTGGTCTGGATGCCTTCCTTTTCAAGGATCTCGGCAGCACGGATGCCTTCCCAGGTGGACGCGATCTTGATCAGCACGCGGTCGCGGCCAATACCGGCCTTGTCGTACAGCTCGATCAGGCGATGCGCACGCTTGAGCATGGCATCAGTGTCGAACGACAGGCGCGCATCCACTTCGGTGGAAATACGGCCCGGAATCACTTTCAGGATTTCTTGCCCCACGGCCACGCCAAAACGGTCGCTGGCCAGGCCCACATCACCCTTGCAGTCATTGACGCAGGCGTTCAGCAGCTCGGCATACGCAGGAATGGCCGCGGCCTTGAGCAGCAGGGAAGGGTTGGTGGTGGCGTCCACGGGTTTAACGCGAGCGATAGCTTCGAAGTCGCCGGTGTCGGCAACCACGGTTGTCATTTGTTTGAGTTGTTCCAGCTTGGAAGTCATGGGCGTGCTCTGTCCTATGGGTCTGATGACATTACCCGAGCGCTGACAGCCACTCAAGGGCGTGTACGTGTATCAATGCCCCCTGTGGCAACAACCTGAAAACAGGTGTTTGAAAGGTGGGGGGCGGTATCGATAAATAGGATGCCAGGCGGGCTCACAGGTTCAACTCATCTGACGGTTATCGCCTTGCAATCAGATCACCTGACACCTGAATCTTCTGATAACGCTCACTGTGTCCTGGGTGTAATACCGCTAAATTTTTGAATTCTATATAGTTTGGTTGCGCCCTCAGTGATTGTTATAAAAAGTCCACTAAGTTGTCGCGAAGGTAATCTTGTTGTTGGTGGGGTGTTATCTAATAAGGTGTGATCGTTAGAATACGTCAAATATATAAAGCGAATAAAGTGTAGTGTGATAATAGCAAGTGTTTGCATGGTAGAAATGACTTCACAAAGTGAAGAGGTATATGTTTTTGGATGCGTTTGATGATCTGATGCTCGGCTACGCATTAAAAAAGTTGACCAACGTGTTTGAAGAGATCGTGGAAGTTTCGAAAAGCTCCTCTTCGGACAAGGCAACAGGCGTACAGGATATCAAGCAGACTAAAACTGCAAAAAAACTACCTGTCTGGCTGGGACGTCTGAGGGTTAACACTCCTTATCAAGTGACGCATGTTCTGATCGATCAGATGCACGCCTCTCGAAAACTCAACCGCGACCTGCGCTTCGCGGCACAGGCTGCCTTGCTGGACGCGCTGGTAGAGGACGGACTGGCAATGCACATCGCGAGTTATTCGGTGCTTGTCGTAGAGAACCGTCTGAAGTGCTTTTCGGATCGATGAGCGCTGTATCTACTGAACACGCGCCCAGTGTCCATTACACTGGAAAATTGCATCAGGCGTGAGGAAGTAGATTGGAGTCAAAACTGTACATCGCACAATACGCCGGAATCACTGTCATGCTTCCAGCGGCCATGGTCGTCGCGGGTTGGTTATGGTGCACGGCATCCAGAAAACTCGCCCTCTTATGGCTAGGCGTACTGTTCGTAGCCTATTTCGTCGTAGGTTTCAGTAAAGTGCTTTTCAAGGGCTGGGGAATCGGCCTGGAAAGCCTGGATATCGCGGTCATCAGTGGCCACGCAATGAACGCCTGCCTGGTGTCGACCGTTGTACTGAGTTTGCTGTTGCGCCAACTGGATCATCGCCTTCGATGGCTGGCGCTGGGAGCGGGGCTGCTGTCGACCTGGTGGTTCAGCATCCAGTATGTCGGTCAGACGATTCATCCTCTGCCGGAAGCGATTGCCGGGGCGGTTGTGGGATCAGCCGCGGCGTGCGTCTTTCTTTTCAGGCTGGAGAGAAGGGAAATCCGCAAAATTCCTTTGCCGGCCCTGGCGCTGGGGCTAGCGGGGATTCTACTGAGTACGAGCATTCCCAAGTACACCGCCGAGGGGGTCTTGAACTCGCTGGCAGTGACTCTGTCGGGGGCAGAAAAGGCTTTTATGCAGCCTCATTGGCGCACTTCTGGCGGGCCGTCACGGTTATAGCGATTGGCGTGATGTTGAGTCCCGGCAAGAGGGTGGAGCTAGGACTCACTACTGCTTTTCTCATCAATCCGGGCCAGCAGCTCTGCAGTTTTCAACTGCATCAGCGCAACATCACCACGACTCTCAACGTTCAGCACGATTTCTGGCTCGGTCTGCGAGAGGTGGATCTTGAAGCGCCATTCAGTGAACGTCAGGCTTAGGCCGTCGCTCTCGTCTACGTCCAGCGCTTTACTGGCGTACAACGAATGAAGATGCGTCAGTACGGCAGTCGGATTACTGACTGCACATCGAATGTCCCCGGAGGAGGGGAAAAGCCCGATGCGTTCCACCAGCAATCTGGGTTGAGGGGAGGTAGAGGAGGGTGCTCTTTCGTACGTCCGCAACCAGGCCATCAATCCACTGTTGCCCTCGGTGAACTCCTGCCCCAAAACCATATTGCCCGGTGCAAAAGGGTCCAGCGATTTATAGACAGAGTCGATCGGTGATCTGGAAGCGTTCATAGTGGTCTGCCTTGCAAAAGGTTTATGGCCGCTCAGAAACGCGGCACCCAAGAGCTGAAAATTACCGGTTACAGGCCTTTCTTATACAAATTCTCATAACAGAAATTGGTCGCGTCGATATAACCTTCCGCTCCGCCGCAGTCAAAGCGGTGACCTTCGAACTTGTATGCCAGGACACAACCGCTTTGTGCCTGCTTCATCAACGCGTCAGTGATCTGGATCTCACCGCCCTTGCCGGGTTCGGTATCAGCAATCAAGTCAAAGATATCGGCCGTCAGAATGTAACGACCAATAATGGCCAGATTGGACGGGGCATCTTCCGGTTTAGGCTTTTCAACCATGCTGTTAACCCGGTAAATACCTTCGCGAATCTGCTCGCCGGCGATGATGCCGTACTTGTGCGTCTGGTCGTTGGGTACTTCCTGAATGGCCACGATCGAGCAACGGAACTGCTTATAGAGCGCGATCATCTGCGACAGCACACCATCGCCTTCCAGGTTCAAGCACAGGTCGTCCGCCAGCACCACCGCAAACGGCTCATCACCAATCAACGGACGGCCAGAGAGAATGGCGTGCCCCAGCCCCTTCATCTCCACCTGACGGGTGTAAGAGAAGGTGCAGGTATCCATCAACTCGCGGGTACCGTTGAGATAGTTCTCCTTGTCGGTACCACGAATCTGATGCTCCAGCTCGTAGCTGATATCGAAATGGTCTTCCAGCGCCCGCTTGCCGCGCCCGGTGACGATCGCCATGTGCTGCAGGCCGGCATCCCGTGCTTCCTCAACACCGTACTGGATCAGCGGCTTGTTGACGATCGGCAGCATTTCCTTCGGCATCGACTTGGTGGCGGGCAGAAAGCGCGTGCCATAGCCGGCAGCAGGGAACAGACATTTACGGATCATAGAAGCGTCCTTTATTCCAATGTATAAGAGAAACCGTCATTTATTGCGGACAGCATTAAGATGGCCTCGCCAATAGGTAGAGCCTCCAAATTCTCACTATGCTCACGGACGAAGCCGTGGTCTTAAGTGTCCAGGAGCTCAGCGGACTGTTTGACTGGATGCTTACATCGCCACTCAATCAAGCCGATCAGGATCCCCGTCAGCAGACAGCCCAAGGCGATCCAGCGCGCCTTGACCCACAGGAAGACCAACTGGCAACTAAAAGACAACGCGAAAAAACCTACAAAGTGATGCAGTTTGTCTTCCTGGGTAAAGCCTTCGGGAATCGGTTGCGCTCGCAAAGCGGCTGTCAGCAAGACCCCACTAACGCTGATGAAAAACAGAGTGCGTATCCAGAGGGGAAGTTGTGTGACACCCAGGAACAACGAACTCATTCGGTGATTTTCTCAAAGTTCTTATAGAACGCATCTTTGTCGCGGCCATTGGTCATTGTGTACAGCGAATATTGGCGGTTAAGACGCGCGCCACCATCGCGGGTCAGCGGAGCCCAGACCAGGTTGGCGCGACGCATCGTGGAGACGCTCATCAACTCGTCGAAGGGGACCGAGATATAGATACCTTTGTCGAAGCTACCCTCGCCGAACTCTTCTGACGAGGCCGTGGTGCGGGTGACCCAGCCACCGAACTTCACGCCGTTAGTGAACTCATGCGACAGATCGATCGTGGCACCCCAATCGCGCGCCAGGTAACGTCCAACACTGACCGCCGCCTGCAAGTCGAACGGCAGTTCGGTATAGGTGGTGATGTGACCGGTCGTGGTGTTGTAATCGCGCAGACCAAAACCCTGGTCAAAGTCACGCTGGCGTACAAAGTTCAAATCAGCTCCCACGGCCCAACGCTCGCCCATGGGGCGGTACAGCAATTCACCACCGACCCCGGCGAACATTGATTCCAGATAACCGCCATACACCATGCCATACAAGTCTTGATCCAATTGCTTGGCATGGTTGAGCTGAAATGTCGGCATTGTTACATCAGAGGTGATGACGTACTTGCGCAAATCGGTCCGCACTCGGGGCAGATTGCTCGGCGCGTCGTACGTGAACTTATCAAAGTTGTTCAGGAGATTGGTGCTTATGACCCCACTTGTCCACGTGTTGCGGGTAAAGCGGTACTCTGCGTCCACATCAGCGGTCAACTGGTACAGCAAACCGTCAGGACCACCAATGTTTTGCTTGTAACCCAAGCCGATACCATAGGTAAAAGGCTCGAGTGCCTGGGTGTACAGCGTGTTTTCAATGTGTGGCGTGGCCCGGTTCAATTCGGTGGTGCGGTGCAGGTCTGCAAGGTCCTGTTGGTTGTTCACAACAGCCCGGAAGGTTTCGCGCGGCACACTGGTTTCTTCCACGGGCATGTCGTAACGCTTGTTCACCATCGTGAACCAGTCGATGTCGTCATTCGCGCTGTTGTCCAGAATCCGGCTGGCCCGGCCCACACCTTTGGCTGAGTAGAAATAGCGCGACTGCTCGCCATACACAATCAGCTCGGAATCGCGTTGAGCAATACGTTCGACCTTGTAACCGGCGTTGTTTTCCAGTCGTTTGGAAACCCCCGCCCAGTCGACCTGGTCGAGCGGCGCAGTTGGCTCGTTTGCCGGAAGCGCTTCGATGGCTGGGTCGTAGCGCTTGGCCGGCGCCTTGCGGCTGGCGAAGTTGGTATGAAAAGTGATGCCGAACAGCGCGGTGTTGCCGCGCTCCCAACCGGCGGTCAGATCGACAGAGTCACTTAGCTTGAACACCGCCCCGATGTTGATGGGCGAGTCCTGCTCCTGGTTATTGTTTTGCGGTTCGTGCTTGTAGTCGTTACCGTCGAACTCGAGTTTCAAGCTCAAGGGCGACCAGGGCGTCTGATAGGACACGCCGCCAAACAACGCGGGCGAGCCGCGAAAATACGAGTTGGTATTGACGTCGCCCGTGCCCGAGTTTACCGGGCGTGTATCAAAGCGCTCATCGAGGTACCCCAGCGGGTTCTCGATATCTCCGCGGTTACCGATGTAGCCCCAGGCAATGCCCAGGCTGAAATCCAGATTGTAGTAACGTTTGTTCGCCACAAAGTATTCGCTGGAAAACAGGCCGGTGCCCCCAATATCCCGAAAACCGAGCGCGACCTCGGGCAACCAGTGGCTTTCTTGCCAGAGGCGGGCTTTGGCATCGACCGCCTTGTCTTTATAGCTCTGGTCGCCACTTAATGACTCGGGCCCGTATTTACGGTTGCTGATGGCGGTATAACGGAAACTACCTTCCAGCCAATCAAGGGGCTGTATTGAAATGCTATAGCGCGAATAAGGGTCTGTCCGGTTGGCGTTCAAGCTGAATTCGCCGGCGGGTGCCATCCGTGCGGTGGGGGTTTGCAACAAACCCACACCACCGAAATCATTCTGGGTAAAACGCGGCTCTCCATGAGCCAAGCTGTAGGGCAACAACACTACGGCGGCAAAACGTAACTTCAAGGGGCCACCTCGGGCAGCGGTTGGGTGGCGAGAAACTGAGCAAGCTGCTCGTTCAAGTCGGGTGTGGGCAGATCCGGATCATCGTTTCTCACAGGCACTAGAATTGTGCTGCCTGCGGTGGCAAACACCCCGTCTTCGCGGTTCCAGGCGGCGTTGCCGACTCGCTTGACCAGGCCATCGGGCTGAATCAACCACAGGTAATCGGCATCTGCGTCAGTCACCGGCAGACAGCTTTTGAGATATTCCTGGGCTGGCCGCAGGGCGCGATAGGGCAGCGTGCAGGGCTGTACAACTGCACCCAGGACGGTGACCGTCGTCGGGCGTAGAGGGTAAATCAGCTGGTCGCCGTCACTGAGCGAGTAATTGCGGGCGAACCCAACCTCCAGCGCCACGGGGTCGAGCACCGCGACTTTTCGGCCGGTAACGGGCAGTCGGCTGACCTCTTCAAACAGGCGCGCAGCCAGGGCCGCAAGGCTGTTTTTTTCTTCAAGCAAGGCCCCACGTTGAAGCAACTTCAGATCGAACAGCACGCCGGCCTTAAGGCGGGTTTGCTGCTCCAACAGTGGCTGGTGCAGCCAGGCGGCGGCCAACCAGTAACTTTCGGCGTTCGGGCGTCCCAGGCTGACGGCATCGAGTAAGCGCGTGCCTGGCACGAACGTGAAGGATCCGGCGTTTTGTACATCACCCGTGACCGTGACAGCGGCCTGAGTCATCGCAGAACTTGCCAGCAACAGGCAAGCCGATAGCGTTTTCGAATATCTCACCGAGCCGTCTCCCGGTCAGGGCGCAATTGCACAATCTTCAAGAAAAGTTCCGGCGTGAGATGTTGTTCGCTCTGCAGGATCAAGCCATCGTCAGGCCTGACCCAAAAACGGTTGGTGGCCTTGAATCCCAGCTCGGGGATGTCGACGCGTTCATCTATGCGCTGCAACGCATAGTCCTTGTCCAGGATGGTGACGGTTTCGATGCCCTGTCGACTGAAACGACTGTTAACAGCCAGTCCGACCCGCGGACCCTGATAGACATCAATCCAGCGGGTACTGCTGTAACCGTCGGGCAATTGCTGCAAGCCACGCTTGAACGGCGACTCACCGTCGAAGCGCGTGCCATCGAGATTGATGCTCAGGCCGACAGTGCGCACGACCAGACCATCGCGCATCAACAGCACTTGCTTGCCGGAGGCGACCCAGAACTCCAGGTCGTCCTGCTGGCGAAGCTTCGCCAGCACACCTTCGCTGACGTCCGTGGTGACCTTGATCTGCGCATAGGGCACGGCCTCCACTTGCGCTGCAGTCACCTGCAGCGGCTGGACGCCCAGTGTGGCGGCTTTAAAGGTATCCAGGGACGCCTGCATCAACGGATTACAGCCACACAGCAGTAAACCCACCGCCAGGCATGAGCTGTTACGCAAAGTTTTCAAAGCGGCTCAAACCTTATCGACTGCTGGCTTCACTGAGATTGTTTTGAGCTGCCGCTCCGGTACCCAGGATAGTAGCCGAGGGCAGCAACTGACTGATCAAGCGGTTCCAGCGGGTCACGCCTGCAGGGCCGACGTAGACGATGTCCTGGGGTTGCAGATCGAAGCGGGTGGCGAGAGCAAACGCGGTAGGCGATTCGGCGTCCAGCTGAAAGACTTTTGCCGGCTCGGTTTCAAGGTTTTCCGCACCTCGAATGACATACAGCGCATTGCCGTTGGAGGTGGTCTGGTTCAGTCCACCGACCGTTCCGATCGCATTCGCCAGATTCATCCGGTTGATTTTGTACGTGAGTGCCCGCGGCTGGTTGACCTCACCCATGACGTAGATTTTTTTCCGGTCGTTGTAGGGCAGGTACAACTGATCGCCGTCTTTTAAGTAGACGCTATGCAACAGCGAGCCTTTGCTGTTTAGCGAGTCCAGGTCGAGAGGGTACTCACGTCCGTCCCGGGTCAGTGTCAGGCCCGCAAGGTCGGCATTCAATGGATCGACAGTCGCAATACCCATGGCTTCGACGACAGTGAGTGGCGACGTGGTTATGGGTTGTTGACCGGCTTTTAAAATGGCGCCGGAAATAACGACTTTTTGACTGGCAAACCGCAAAACACTCAAGTCAACCTGGGGGCTGTCGACGAATTGTGTCAGGCGCTCGGCAATAAAACCGCGTAGCTCCTCGATGGTTTTACCTGCGGCATGAATATTGCCGATATAGGGGTAAAACAAGGTGCCGTCTGGGCGTACCAGGCGACCGTTCGCATCAATTTGCTGTTGCGCACCTGATGGTGCGGTCAACTCAGGATGGTCCCACACCGTGATGTACAACACATCATTGGCGCCAATCCGGTAAGCCCCCGGCTTGAACGCCAACAATTCGGCGGGCACCGAGGCTTGCACTTTTGTCGCCGCGTTCTGGGCAATCAGTTTGGGCGTTATCGGAATCAACTCGATCCGACTGCTTTCCGGTGAGCCATCACGGCCGACCTGACTGGTATCCAGGTGTTGACCGGGTGAGAACATACAGCCTTGCAGGGCTACGCCTGCAAGCACAGCGAGCGACAAACTACGAATCATGATTGAGGACACTTGTGGGGGGAACACATCAGAACTGAACCACCCGGATTGCTCCGGGTAGTAGAAGACTATCGACCTCGCGGTGCGCTTAGCGTGTACCGGTGGTGCCGGTAGTACCAGTAGTGCCGGTAGTGCCGCTGCCATTGTTGCTGCCACCACCACTGGATGACAGTGCAGCGGCTCCGGCGACAACCACGGCGCCGAGGCCGAGAGCAGCCTCTGTGGACAGGCTGCCTACGAGAGGGGTGGACTGATTCAAAGAAGCGTTTTTTGCAGGTGTGCCTGGTGCGGAAGACGCTGCAGGGGGCTCAGCGGCTAAAACGGAGGCACTTAAAGACAGCAATAGAGCGGAAGCAAGTAATTTGGTCATGGTAGATTCCTTTTTGATGCATCGTCGGTATTGGCGGTGAAACTAAGAAGCGAGCGTGCAAGGCCAAAAACGCTGAGCGTCCATTAACGTTAAGGATAGTATTGATTCGAACTCGATGAGCGTAGACCTCTGGGTCATTCCTCAGTGAGGTTTATCTTGCAATTATTGCCTTAAGAATACCTGCGTAGGAGGCTCGACAGGTCTGACGTTTTCTAACGTGCTCGCTGTTTATAACAATTGTTATCGGGTATAAGGTGCAGGTGTCATGGTTCGCGCCTGATCACTACGCCATACGAGAGATGCTACTGGCCATAGTCTTGCGGGTTAGAGGCTTGCCGGTGCCAAGTATCGACCATCATTTCCTGCAAACCACGCTTGGCCCTCCAGTCGAATTCATGGGCGGCTTTTTTCGGAGCAGCCTGGCACTGGGGAATATCCCCCCTGGGCGACGTTCAACCACTTGATGAGACACTGCTCGCCCCCCAGCTTGCTCAAAGGTCCGAATCATTTCCAGCACGCTGAACTGATACCCAGATTCCAGATGTTCACCCTTGTTGTTTGGATGGCTGTCGGTAGCGCACTCATATGTCCGTAGGCCAAATCCCTGACACCGCGGCGGCACAACCAGTACATCGGCCGACAGGTGTTAGGAATCAATGACCTCGGGGCCAACCCAGCGGTGATATAGGGGATAACCATATCACCGATATTGCAAGTCGGCTTGGGAGTTAATATATTTTAAGCTTAAATTTTATTAGCCGCATGTTTATGCTTCGTTTGTTTCAAGCTTTTTGGATGTCGGACTATTGTTATAAATGTTTAAGACAGCAGTGCACATAATTTCAGATTTGAATTTTGCCTCGTAACGCTCATAAGAATTGCGCCCCAGTTTGCTCCACGTTGAGCGAGGTATTCTTTTCAAAAGAGCCACGAGTTCACGGGAAGAACCTGGTTCAAACAAAAATCCGGTTACCCCTTCCGCTACAACTTCCGGAAGCGAGCAGCATCGGCTAGCAACGACGGGAAGGCCATAACTGTGGGCTTCTGCCGCCACCAAACCGAATGACTCCCACCTGCTGGGCATGATCAACACATCAGCGTTACTAAAATAACCAGCTAAATCAGAGGGGTGTAGCCATCCAACGTAGTTAATGTTATTCAGTTTTTTTGGCGGAGGGCCACCCTGTACAGTGTCTCCTACTGCAGTGAGGCGAAAGGGGTGTCCCTCAAGCTGGGCCATTGCGTCCACCAAAGTATCAAATCCTTTGGCATGGTCGAATCTACCTACGTAAAGTAGGTTCACAACGTCGCGGTCGAAATGATTAATAGCCTGAACTGGTTGAGGCGGTTCGACACAGTTATTTACGATGATTATCTTTTCTTTCGAAAACCCTTGGGAAAGCGCTGCCTCTTGTTCAAATTTACTAACGCATATGACCGTGTCAGTGATCTTGAGGAGTAGTCGCTCAATTAATGCGAATGCTCTTTTTTTAGCGTTTCCACCATCCATTATGAACGCCCATCCGTGAGGGCAATAAATAATTTTTGGTCTATAAAAAGGTAGCATGAAAAACAATATGACTCGTCCGCAAAGCCCAGCGAACGTGCTATGGAGATGAACAATATCAGGTCTGCGTGTATGCAGGGTTATAGAAAGAGCGACTATGAATTTAAGCAGTGACGGAATGTTTCGGCCGGTCGAGTTGTAGGTCTCGATATTCTTTAGCGGAACACTAATCAACTCGACAGCTTGTGTTTTCGGCACAAGGCAGGTGGATTCGAGCCCCGAACTTATCTGGGAAAGCATAAGCTGTCTTGCTATGGTCGCAACGCCACCCTTTATCGTTTCCGCAACATGTAGAATTTTCATATGGTCTCGCATCAAGAGGCAAGTATTGAATTTTAGTCGGAAGTGTATTTTTGACTAGCAAGCTCTTTCGGTTGCAATATTTATTACTCTCCTGCGTCGGATCGGATTTGTAATAAATATCCGAGAGAGTGATGAAATAATGAACGCTAATACCCTCAGGCTTGAGTTTTCGATCAACGTGCATTTACTGGAGAAACCCGACTCTCGAGTCTTGCGGTGCTCGTAGTGGGAAATGTTTACCGTACACCGCCTGGATGAACGACATGGCGCGCCCGATGAATTGGACAACCTTCTTCATTCGCGCCGAACTATCGCGAAAGTTCGTCCCGCCATGAGGGCGGTACAACGCCTTGATATGTTTGGCCAGGAAAAACGTGTACGCCAGGCAAAGGCTGACTTTGGCAAAGGCACTGTGTGCAAAGATCACGATGGGCCGTATCTGTCGGACAGCCGACGCCAGTTTGACCGCTAGCAAGAAGGTCCCGAACACACTTCGCCCGCACTCATGAGTAATCACATTGACGGAGATGACCTGGGCTTTGTGAGCTTCGGGGATTGGATAGGAAAACCCACAACTCAAGGCCTCGCGCTTGAGCCCCGGTATATTCAGGTAACTGGCGATGCCCCCTTTTGCCGTCTCGGCGACGTTTAACAAGCGGCGCGTTCTATTCATGCTCGTGCCCCGTCCATAGCGTGGTTGGCCGGTGCCTTGGGCACTGCGTAAAGACAGAAGGCGTAGGCCGTCATGTGCCTGAGGAACGACCCTAGGTCCGGTTCGAAAAAGGTCTGGATCAGGAAGTTAGCCATTAGCAAGGCCATCAGCGGATGGCTGTAATTTTTGTTTCTGACCATGAGTACGATCACGCTCCACAGCACCATGGAGAGCAGGAGTTCCTGGGGCCGAAAAGAGAACGCCGGTGCAAACAAAAACCGCACGGCGCCGTACAGCGAATTGGGCAACGCGGTGACAATGCCATTGGGCGTCAACAGGTTCGAGAAAATAGTTTTCGAATCACTAAGGCCTTCTCGACTGGTATTGACGGTATCCCGGGCCAGTTGCAACTGCGTCCAGACGTCCCCAGGCAGCACTAGGCAGGCCACCAGCGCCAGACACAACAAGGTCGTACGCAAGCGTCCATGTGCGGAAAAGAAACAGGTCAAAAACACCATACCCACAGCAATGAACGCGTAATAGAACCTGAAAAAGTAGGCATACAGCAGGTACAACGAAGCCACGAAAACCACCTTGAACACTTTGCTTCGGCCTGAGAGGCAAGCCAGGCAACAGCTGAAGTTCATGACGATCACGATCGCCTCTTTCGAGAGCTTCAAATTGAACAAGGTGAACGGCACCATGTACAACAACGTGAAGCCGACCAGTTCGTAGCGCTGGGAGCGGAACGACATCAGCAGCACTACGCTGATAACGCCGACCAGCAGGAATACTTGCGATCCGTCGTCCCCTAAGTTGCTGAACACCCAGGCGGTGCTGACGAACGAGTCGGTCTGGGCACTACCCAGGTCGACGTAATTTATCAAGTTGCTGATGGTGCCGGCATCGGTAAAGAAGTGCTTGGGCAACAACACGTCCTGAAACATATAGATCGCAAGCACAAACGACATCAACAATAGGCACAGCAACAGCCGTGCCCCCAGAGTTACATCCTGACGGTTATCCATTATTGATCATTACGCCAAGTGACTTTCGACTTCGTCCATCAACTCATGAATCAACGCTGAGCCAGGGCTCGTCATGCTGAAATTCAGGTGTTTATCGATCAACTCGACGGTCTGTTCGGCCGTTGGGAGTACCGTGTCAATAAACAGGTGCTCGCGGTTGATCGACTTGAAAAACGAATGAAGCTTGGTATCCCAGCGCAGGCCAATAGACGTGATACCCAGCGAGTAGGCAATAATATTGGCGTGCAACCGGTGCGCCACGATCAGGTCGTAACGGTTGATAGTGTTCACCAGATCACTGGGCGTTTTCGGTTTGTCTTCACACACGTCGACCAATGGTCTACACGCGTTGTAAATTTCGTCTTTCAGGAACTCGTCTTCGCTCGCGCCGTTTGTAAACAGTGAGACGTGATACCCCTTCCGATCGAGCAACTCGACCAGGCTTTTGAAGTAACTGCGGGTATGCTCTTGGAAAGGTTTGCCGAGTCGCCCTTGCACATCGAGCCCCTTGGGATTGGAAATACAAATGCCGATCCTTTTGTGCTGATCGCAAGGCACGCTTTCAACTTTATAGCACTGCTTGGAATTGACCCCAGGGTCCGGAACGACCTTGACGTCGAGGTTCGGGTTGATCAATCGGATGAAATTCTGCCTGGACTCTTCGTCGCGCACCGAGATCGACTGTGGATTGAAGTTTTTTAGCGCCCGTCGAAACAGTAGTTTTCCCAGAGGACTCAGCGTGGGTGATACGCCGACAAACGCGATCACGGTTTTCAAAGCTGGCAATTGCTTGGCGGTCAACGACAGAAAATACAATTTAAGCGGGAAGTTGAGCTCTTCATCGAGAAACAGTTGTCCACCGCCTACGGTCAGCAAATCAGCCTCGGCCAGTTTGGATCGCCAGGATTTACGCCACACCCATTGGTATTTCAGATAGAAAAATAACGCCAGCAAAGGTTTGCGGCCGACGGCCGGAATAGCGTGGAGCATCCTGAATTTAAGATCCGAGGAAGTCGCGCCCGTTTCGAAATCATCCCGCCCGGCAATGTCCAAAGGTGACACCTTCGCGGCCTTCTCAGTGCTGTTGTACAGGTTCTTGATGTTTTCAAAAATGATTCCGTCGCCTAGGTTCTGACTGAACGGAACCCCTCCAATCACGATATTCATGCGCGCTCCTGAGTAGAATGAAAGCGGGTCAACAAAGCCGTCAGCAGCACGGCTAGCACGATGATTGCCGCCGTCAGGTTGACCCCTAGCAACATCGCGCCAGTGGTCAAGGTGTAGTGGTGGTCGATTAAGTGAAGGGTGAAGCCGGCAAGGCCGACCAGCATGGCCAGCAGCACGTAATGGTTGAATCCGGATGACTTGAGAATGGTACGGCCAGACTGGATGACGGCAAGGCTGACTGGCAGGATCGCCAGCTGCGACAACCCGATGCCGCTGAACGCTTCGCCGAAGATCAAAGCCGGAATGCGATCGCCCCCCAAAATCAACAGCCCGCCATACACTGCGCTTGCCCCTACACCCAACAATGCCAACTGCGCGCATTGCCGGTAGTAGGCACCGTTGTCCTCAGCCCGCAGTTTCATCAGCCTTGGCAGGTAGTGATTGGACAGAGCAATACCAAAGTATTGAGCTGGCAGGATCAAGGTCATGACAATGCGAAAAAAGGCCGAGCCAGCAGTGTCACCGGAAGCCAGCAGGAAGATCACCATGCCATGGGTCATCGTCCACAACACAATTTGGGCGGCGCTGTTGCTGATGCTGAAGCCAACCCAGTCGCGGGGCTCGATGACGTATCGTTTCCCAGTGCCTAGGCGTCGCCAGAAAAACAACGCAGGAGCGCCGAGGCACAGGGCAATCAGGGCAACGATCAAGTCGAGCGAGGCGCTCTCGAGGAGCAGCAGCGTGGACAGCACGGCCACTTGCAACAGGGGCGGAACCAGCAGGCCGGACGTCTTGCGATTGAGAATGGCCAAGCTGCGCAAGGACCAGTACATGATAAACGCCATGAAGAAGAACGGCATCAGGACGACCGTCAATGGGCGGCCCGTGGTGATCGCGAAGTAGCCCGTGGCAACTACCGCGAGCGCAACTACCGGATACAGTATATTCAACAGGCTGCGCGGTTCGAGCGACTGCCCGCGCCGGCCAAACATCAGTAGGATATCGGCGGCGGTGCTGGCATGAATGATGCTGAGCAGAATCACCGACGAATACAGTGCAGAGAACAAAGCGAAGTCATTGAGGTTCAGTGCGCGTGCGGCAATGACTTGGGTGAGGAAGAAACCACCCGTATAGGCGCCCTGTTCCGCTAATGTCCCAAGTATCTTTTTCATATGTGTCCTGGAGGTGTGAATCTTATATTGCACGTGCAGTAACGAGCGGCCTTAAAACTCAGGTGCGCTCGGCTTTAATTAAGGGCAGCGCACTAATTAAACACTTTCTGACTTATATTCGTAATTGTAATAACCGTAATCGGCATAGCCATATTTTGCCGAGGCGCGCTTTTCAACGCCATTAAAAATGGCGCCTTTCAATTCAATGCCATTTTGAGCAAAGCGACGCATGGTCAATTCAATTTCACGAACCGGGTTAAGCGCAAAACGCGTCACAATCAAACTTGTGCCCGACTGGCGGCCGACAATCGCCGCGTCCGTTACTGCGAGCAGAGGTGGGGTATCCAGAATAACCAAGTCGTACTGGGCGCTGACTTGCTCCAGAAAGGCACTGAAGTTCGCATGCATTAGCAGTTCTGAAGGGTTGGGCGGTATTTGTCCGCGACCGATAACGTCAAGGTGCTCGAATTCAGTTTTATTGATCGCGGTTGCCAGGTCGCAGCGCTTGACGAGTAAATCAGAAAGCCCGTTTTCAGCGGGAGTTCCAAATACCTTATGCAAATACCCTTTGCGCATATCCACGTCGATCAGCAATACACGCTGGCCGGTCTGAGCGATCACTGCTGCGAGGTTGGCGGAAACGAACGTTTTACCAACCTTAGGGCTCGGGCCGGAGATCATCAGGCGATTATTGCCGGCTTCGAGCATGGCGAAGTGCAGACTGGTGCGCAGACTGCGCAAACCTTCTATGGCCAGGTCGGTGGGGTGACTGCTTGCCAGTATGGGGGCGACCTTGTTGGCGCGGCCTCGGCCGTTCCGGAGGATTTTGCTTTCTTCACCTTTTTGCAGTGTGCTGAAAGGAATCGATGCGTACACCGGCAACCCCAGCTGTTCAATTTGGTCCGGATTTTCCACGCCGCGGTTAAGGGCTTTTCGAAAAAGCACCAATGCAGTAGCCAAGAAAGCCCCGAGCAGGGTGGCAATGAGTACGATCAGGACTTTTTTGGGTTTAACGGGCTTGCGCAGATCCACATCGGCTGTATCGATCAAGCGCGCGTTACCCACGGTGCCGGCACGCATTACATCCAGTTCCTGGGATTTATTCAGGAGCTGGGTATAAATTTCGGTGCTGACTTTTACATCGCGGGTGAGGCTAAGCAGTTCTTGCTGTGTTGAAGGCAGACCCTCGACTTTTTTGGCCAAGCCGTCCTGCTTCGCTGTCAGTTCACCTAATTGGCTGAGCAAGGCCCGATAGGCGGGATGCTGGCGGGTAAACTTGCGATCCATTTCCGCTTGCTGCAATTTCAGTTCGGAGATGCTGGTATCAAGCGCCACGATCTGATCGAGAATGGCTTTGGCTTCCAGACTGATATCGATGGATTTACTACGAATTTGATACTTGTTCAGGGCGTTTTCGGCTCTCTCCAGATCTTTCCGGACCTGAGGCAGTTGATCTTTTAGAAACTCCAAGCTTTGAGCGGCTTCGGCCGATGTCCGCTCGACATTTTGCCGTACATAGAGCTTTGCGATTTCATTGAGGATTTGAATGGCTTCAGCCGGTTCCTCGCTTTCAAGAGCCATTCCGATCATACCGGATTCTTTACCGCGCTCTGATACTTCCAGTACCTTTTGGTACTTCAAAATACTGGTCAGGCGTGGGTCACGCACAATGCTGAACGTTGTACCAGGAT
The DNA here is from genome assembly GCF_058794995.1 of Pseudomonas sp. GW823-FHT06E10. Classification (NCBI taxonomy): domain Bacteria; kingdom Pseudomonadati; phylum Pseudomonadota; class Gammaproteobacteria; order Pseudomonadales; family Pseudomonadaceae; genus Pseudomonas; species Pseudomonas sp. GW823-FHT06E10. Next base: position 53,380 of record NZ_JBXAHJ010000010.1, read on the forward strand.
TCGCCTGCAACACTTCGACTTGCAGTTTAATGCCGTCCTGATCATAGGCTTGACCCACTTGGCCTTCGATCAGGACATTGTTGTCTTCATCCAGCAAAGTGAAGTGGCCACTTTCACCGCTGATGAGAGTTAATTCCTGACCCAAAAACTCTTGTGGGAGTTCGAGCTGAAATATTTTCAGGGTTTCGCCACCCCAGGCAAAACTGTTCATGCCAAGTAATGGCTTTGCGACCGTATTGACCGTGTCTGGTTTGAACCGACGAGCAATAAAGTCGCCGATCACCGGAAACCGGTTCGGCTCGACAGTAATATCGAGCGATAGATTGTCGACAACCTTGCCGACGATGGCGCGCGATTTGATTAATTCAATTTCTGTGGCTGAAGGTGACTCTTTACCCAACATGCTGTTGATGTCGGAGAAGCCGAGCATGTCATTTTTTTTGGCCTCCACCTGTATCAAGGCAGTTGCCTCGTAAACAGGAGTGGCCAACACCGCATACGCCGTACCAGCGGCCATAGAGGCAGCAGTTATCCCGGCAATCAACCATTTATGATCGACCAGTGTCCCGAGTAGGCCCATCAAGTCGATATCATCATCGTCATGTGAGGTTAATGCTGGAGTTTGCTGCATAAGTGAGTTCTTTTTAACAGGTATCGAGGAATGGTTTAGCGTGCGAGACGCGTTGCCCAGGCGGTTACTGCTTCTTCAATCAACGCGTATGCATGCACAAAAGCAGGTTTGCCTTGACGGTAGGGGTCGCTGATTTCGCGGTTGTTCTGCCACTTGCCCAGCAAGAAGACTTTTCCACGCGCTTCAGGCGCGATCTTGAGAACGCGGTCTATATGCGACTGCTCCATCACCAGGATCAGGTCCGATTCGCTAATGGCGGCAGGGGTCAGTTGATTGGCCTTGTGCTCTTGTGGCAGATGGCCGTGTTCTTCCAGTACGATCCGGGCGGTGGGTTCGATCGGGTGGTCTTGTAGCGCGCCAAGACCCGCGGAGCTGACTTCGATGTCGGACCGGACCAGTGCTTCTCGCAACAATTGCTCTGCAGTGGGGCTTCGGCAAATGTTGCCAATGCAAACGATTAGAATCTTATTAAACAAGGCAACCTCCCTGGACATTCCACACTTGCGGTGATGGTGCAATTGGAAAGACTGAAATTCTGTTTTTCTTCAACGGCACTTTTTTGACGACTTGCAGCTATTGGGTATATGCCTCTTTCCGTGAGGAGTTACCGTGCTGGATCAGCTTTCTCACTGCGAAGACTCTGGTCTGCTGAAATTTGGACTTCGAGCGTGCTTGACAGTTGCTATGCTAAAAATCATAACTGCCAACCCATGACAACATCAACCATTAAATGCTATGCGACCAGTGATTACCAAGTTGCAAAAAAATATCCACGTATAAAGGCAGATATTAAATAACATTCCCGGTTTTTATCGGACGAATTATAACGTTTTCGGTTTTTTTGTGTTGTCCTGCATTGGGGTGTGTTAGGCGTTGTGAGGTGTGGTTTGATGAGAAGTGTAAGGGAGTTACTTTGGATAAAGCGTTCTCTAGCATTCGGTTATTGCCAAAAGATTTCGCGTTTTTTAAAGGGCGAAGTTTCCATGATCGGCCAATTCCGTTTTTCAGGTGCGTTTCCATCCTCGGGAAAAATCCGTCGCAAGGTCGTGGAGAAAGCCACGGAGCTACTTGATCACATAAGCGCAGAAGGGGTTGATTGTGTTGCTTCGGCTGCTCGAACGACCCTGCCTGGGAGTCTCACCGCTAGCGCATGATATTTGGTTCAATGCAAGGCGAGCCAGGACGAGCGTGCAGAGATCAATCTGGTTAACCAGGGATATAGCTGCTTTCGCTCTACGGACCGGCGCGAGCGTGATTTGCAGGAGGGGGGAGCTGCGAGTGTTGCTCCTGATGACGCTGCTGCAGTGTGAGCAAACGATTAGCATGCCCTTGTTGGTATCAGTAAGCATTGAGGCGGCGCATTGCTCACTTGTAATCATCGGAATCTTCCTTGCGCTGTTGCGGCAAACTCCAGTGTTGTCGCGTCCTTACTGAAACGCCTACTCAAGACTTCGAGGCCTTGCCGCCGTGGGGGAGTGTGGCTTGTCCGCGAATAACAATGGCGCGTAAATGAAAAGTCGCCGTGTTCTCTTCGCGGGCGAACCCAGCTCCCCACGGGGTGGTTGTCGCTCAAGTTTCTTAAGTTGCCGGTGCTAGTTTCACGCCGCCTGATTCTGCGGGTGCGCCCTCAATAAATGTCTTTTGACAGCAAGGTGAACGGCGTCTTCACCAGGATTTTCACATCCAGCCACAACGACCAGTTATTGATGTACTTGAGGTCGATCTCGACGCGCTTCTGCATCTTGTCGATGGTGTCGGTCTCGCCGCGGCAACCGTTGATTTGAGCCAGCCCGGTGATACCCGGTTTGATTCGATGGCGAGCCATGTAGGCGAGAATCTTGCCGGAGTAGTAGTTGTTGTGCGCAACGGCATGAGGGCGAGGTCCAACCAGCGCCATATGACCTTGCAATACATTGAAGAGCTGCGGCAACTCGTCAATGGAAGTGCGACGGATAAAGCGCCCGATCGGGGTAATCCGCGAGTCGTTACGACTGGCTTGCTTCACCTCGTGATCGTCGTGCACGCGCATGGATCGAAACTTCCAGACTTTGATAACCTTCCCGTTCCACCCGTGGCGTTCCTGTTTGAAAAATACCGGACCGTGGGAGGTGAATTTGACGGCCAGGCCAATGAGCAAAAGTAACGGGCTTAGAGCGATAATGGCCATCAGTGCCACGCATTTATCGAGCAGGCTTTTGCTCAACGCGGCTGTGGGTTGGCTGCTCAGCGGGCATTCAATCAAATGGATTGCCGGCATGCCATCCACATCACTGACCGAGTGATTGAGCAGCGTCAGGCTGTTCAAGTCCGGAACCCAGACAACATCGACGTTGGCATCCAGCAAGTCGAGATACATTTCTTCGATTTGTACCGCTTCGCTCAAGGGGAGCGTGATGTACAGGCGTCGGATGTCATGAGTCTTGATCAGTTCGAGCAGTTCCTCTTGCGGGCCTACGACCGGTGGCACGCCTGTCTCCAGCAAAGGAGTGGTGTCGGAGCTTACCAGGCCGACCAATGGGAAGTGCTCGAGGGCACGAAGCTTGTTAGCCAACCCCAGTGCCAGCTCACCAGTACCCACTATCAGCGTTCTGCGCTCAATTTGAAGCGCCCGTTGGTAGTACTTCGAAAAACCATGCAGTGGGACGTACAACAGTGCCTGTCCGATGTAGCTGCCGATAGCCCATACAAGAATGATTTGACGAGAAAACAGTTCGTTGGCCTTACAGAGAAAGGCGACAATAGCTAACGCTGCCAGTGTCATTGACCAACCCATCAGTAGTCTTATCAACCCTTCCAGGTAATTGTCTTTCTTTGCATAGACGCCGCACCATGTATAGGCCGGAACCGATGCAAGCACCGTAAGCGTTGCGCATACTCGATAATAGAACTCTACCGTTCCAGTCTGGTAATAAACCATTAGAAGTAACAGGGCGACAACAAATCCCTGACCCAGTGCCCACTGTCCCCAGAAGGTCAATCCTTTGAGGTTGGTATTTCGATTGATACGAAGATTGTTAACCATGCGATATCCCCAAAATACGTCCATTCGCGTTTCGACAGACAACTGCCAAAGTTGATGAAGCAGAGTTATTGTTTTTATAAGATGGCGCTGCATTGATGAGCGAAACGCCAAGGAATGGCGCTCTCGTCAGTGAGTAGATTAATTTATTAATGCGAGTGCTGTCTGACGACTTCTAACGAGTGGGCGGTGTATATGGTTGATATATCTGGGCGAGAGCAGCGTTAGAAATAGTCTGGGTTCAAATTTGTTAACACGGCTTTTTAGAGGGGGCGGGTGGAGAGGGGGAGGTAAATTGGCGTGCTTTTTTATTGTTGTATTGCACTGCCGGGGTGAGCGCCTGAATGGTTCAGGCTGGTCTTTTTACGCGTACGATTTTTTGTATCAGGCAGTACCCACGATTCCTTACTGCACGGAAAAGACGTTCGCCGTTACTGGCGTTTTTAAACTTATCCTGTAGTCGGCTCAGGCACATTTCGAGACCCCGATAGTGTTCAGGTTCTCTGCCGATGCTGCGGATAAGATCGTCCTTGCTGACCACGCGATCTTCATGGTGCAGCATTTTTTTCAGCAGCGTGGCCTCCAGGCCAGTCAAGGCAATCTCCACGCCATCTTTGGTCAGCGCGCCGTTGGCATCGCTCAGTCGCCAGGTTTCAGTCAGTGGAGCGTGCGGTTTGGCCGCCTGGGAGACGCATTCCCTGGTGTCATCTCTGGCGTTGTCCGCAGTTGATGTGAAGTGAGTAAATTTCGTTACGGATTGGACTGCTTGCCATTCGGACTTGAACGTCGAAAGGATGCGCTGGGTATCATGCTTGATAACCGGAGGAACCATCTTGGCTACCTGCGGGGAAATAAATTCCATAAGCTTGGGGGCAGAAGTGGGTGGGGCAACGCCTTCATAAAACATCTTTGCCTGTGACGTGCCGTAACTGTTATATCGCTTGCTGGTCAGTAATGCCTCAAGCTCTAGTTGTAGTGCGGGGTTGTGAGTAACCACGACAAAGTATTTTCTAGGGAGGTTTGTGCTGCTATCCATGGCTCTCTCCTGATTTGCACATCTGGGTGTTGATTTAAAGGTTGTCGGCGGGGGAGTAATGGCTCCCTTGGAAGTAATCAAAGGGCAGCGCACGTGCCAGTATATGGCTGGCAGCATGCTCGACTCTGTCTGCTATAAAGGAGACTTTTGTGTTGTGAGTGAGCATGGTCATGCGTTCGTGGAGGCGATTGAATAATTCTGGATTGCCGCTGAGTTTGAGACTCAAGTCTAGAGAGGAAGTGGAAATCTTTATATAGTCGAATAGATTCAGGGTTGTAAAGATTTCGATACTTTCATCGTCGATGTTGTAATCGTCGAGCGCGATTTCTATGCCGTGATCTTTCAATAGATACACGTTATGAAGGATTTTCTTTTTTTCTGCGAAGCTGACTGCCGAGAGGGGTAGTTCATTGAGCGCGATAACCAGTGTCTGGCCAAATTCGCGCAGAGCAGCGCCGGACTGTATCAACTCTTCCGTGAGCGCAGAGTTGGCGAGGTCCGACTGTTTTACGCAAACAAAACTACGGCTTAAGTACTTGCTCCCGTTAGTGGTGTCGCGATCTTTTAGTGAGAACGCAATCAGCCTGGTTTGCATCAGTACTTCACTGTAGATCCCACTCATCTGATACGCCTCTGGCGCGCAGGGCGCGGAAGCAGAATCGTCAAAATGTATTCTGATCTCGCTGGCAAACGGGCAGTCATCCCGAGTGAGGATCAATTGTCGAGACAGGTAATGCTCTGCGTGATCGTAGAATCGCACGCTCCCTGTTGCGTTCATAAAACAGAAACTCCCTTTTACATTAAGAATCAGGTTGTCGAGATCAGACCCCTGATTAAACGATATCCATGCCCACGGATACTTTGAATGGCGTTGGTTCCATACATGCCTTTTATTTTGCCGCGAAGGCGACTGATCGACTTTTCCAAGGCTCTTGGGTCATAAAAATTTATATTCAGCCCCATGATCATGGCGATTTCATCATGGCTCAATATTTGGTTTTTGGTCTGAGAAAAAGCCTCAAGAATTTTCATTTCTGCAAACGATACATCCAGTTTTTTATACTCGCCAATCAGGCACATGCGAGTAGGGTCCAAAAGCAGATTATGCTTTTTTTGCCATTCTGGACTGTTAAAAAATTCGGACAGTACGTCACATTTTTTGTCTGCAAAAGTATCGCAATTAATACAGTAGTCGGCCCCGGCAAAATAATACTTCATCTTGTTGTAGGTGCCTCTACCGGTGATGGCCACGAAAATTATTGACGCCAGATTTTCGACGCGAATATTTTCTACCGCGGTGAGGCTTTCAACAAATGCTTGAGGGCTGTCGATTACGATAAAAATTGCACGGTATGAATCAGTATTCTTGTTTCTTTTGAATGAGTTGCTATAGCACATTGCATCAACGGCAATATCCTTGCCTACGTGGCTTGCGACTAATTCCCTAAAGCCCTCAGCTAGCGTGTGGGTTCGCCCAACGGTGAGAATACCTTTCTCCTCCTTCGCGTAGCTGTGGTCTGTAGTCGTTATTTTCCCTGTAAGCATCATGCTTTGACTCGGCTGGGTGCTGGCATTTGAATGTTAAAGCACCCATTCTCGGTTGTGACTGACAATTGGTAACATTTCACTCGTTTTTCAAGCGGTCGCTACCTTTTTTTAACGTTGCTGGTGATTCTCACGTGATCGTTTGCTTACCAATGGCTCAAGAGGCCTGATGGCCTATTGGAATCTCGCGGGCTGACAGGTCATATCATTGTGCCATCTTTTGTCCCGATGTCCCGGTTTTTCGCATCAATACGACCGTGGATGCCGCTAAAGTTCCCGCAGCTTGATTTTTTTCATTGGGTGCCATGAGGCAGTAGGGCTTTGTTGATTCAAGTGCGAGTGATTGCTCTTGTTTGGCTCGGAGCTATCCAATATTAACCGTTATATAACGTTCATGTTGGTGGTGTTGACCATGGACATTTCATAACATTGAGTTTTATTAGTTTGTCTAATGCGCTTTACTTTCGTGTTGGCGTTGAATCAGAGCGAAGTCGACGCATGGGTATTTGTCGTTGAGGGAGGAATTAATGGATCTTTGGACAACCATATCAGTGTTGGTTTTAGGGATGGTCGAAGGTCTGACGGAGTTTTTGCCGATATCAAGTACAGGGCACCAGATTGTTGTCGCGGACTTGCTCAGCTTCGGCGGCGAGCGAGCCATGGCTTTTAACATCATCATTCAATTGGGCGCGATCCTGGCAGTTGTCTGGGAGTTCCGTCGCAAGATTCTCGAGATCGTTACCGGCTTACCGACTCAACGCAATGCACAACGTTTCACCTTGAATCTATTGATCGGTTTTCTTCCGGCAGTGGTCCTGGGGGTGTTGTTCGCCGATAAGATCCATGAGTATCTGTTTAATCCAATCACTGTAGCAGTGGCATTAGTGGTGGGTGGCATCATCATGTTGTGGGCCGAGCAGCGGGAACATGTGGTGTCTGTCGAGCATGTTGACGATATGCGCTGGGCCGACGCCCTCAAGGTCGGTTTCGCGCAATGCCTGGCGATGATCCCGGGCACCTCGCGCTCCGGATCGACGATTATCGGCGGGTTGCTGTTTGGCCTGTCGCGTAAGGCGGCTACGGAGTTTTCGTTCTTTCTGGCGATGCCGACCATGGTTGGTGCCGCCGTGTATTCAGGCTATAAGTATCGGGATCTGTTTCAGGCTGGCGACCTGCCAGTATTTGCGCTGGGTTTCGTGACGGCGTTCTTTTTCGCCATGATCGCCGTGCGTGGTTTGCTCAAGTTCATCGCCAGCCACAGTTACGCCGTGTTCGCCTGGTACCGGATCGGATTCGGTTTGCTGATTCTGGCAACGTGGGTATTCGGTTGGGTTGACTGGACCGAAGCTGCAGCGCTCTGACACTTGCACCAGGCTGCAGGACATGCAGCCTGGTCGCAGGGCAGCGGCTAACCGTTAACGCCCCTCAAGCAACTCCGCCGCTTGATCCAGCAACGCCAAAGGCTCTTTGGCCTTGTGAATATCCACCGACAATAACTGCCGAAACTTGCGTGCTCCCGGGAACCCGGTTCCCAGTCCAAGCACATGGCGAGTGATGTGGTGCATCGAACCACCTGCTGCGATGTGCGCCGCTATATAAGGACGCAACTGCGCCAGGGCCTCGGCCCGGCTGATCACCGGCGCCGCGCTGCCGAACAGCTGCTGGTCCACCTCGGCCATCACATAAGGGTTGTGATACGCCTCGCGGCCCAACATCACGCCGTCGAACGTCTGCAAATGTTCGTGGCAAGCCTCCAGCGTCTTGATCCCGCCGTTGAGGATAATCTCCAGCTCAGGAAAATCCGCCTTCAACTGCGCTGCCACGTCATAACGCAGGGGCGGGATGTCACGGTTCTCCTTCGGCGACAATCCCTCCAGAATTGCGATCCGCGCATGCACGGTAAAGCTGGTGCACCCGGCATCCCGCACCGTGCCGACGAAATCGCACAGCTCCTCGTAACTGTCCCGGCCATTGATCCCGATACGGTGCTTGACCGTCACCGGAATCGACACTGCATCACGCATCGCCTTCACACAATCGGCCACCAACTGCGGATGCCCCATCAGGCACGCGCCGATCATATTGTTCTGCACCCGATCACTCGGGCAGCCGACATTCAGGTTCACCTCGTCGTAACCATGCTCCTGAGCCATGCGCGCGCAGGCAGCCAGGTCCAGTGGAACACTGCCGCCGAGTTGCAGGGCGAGCGGGTGTTCGGCTTCGTTGTGACGCAGGAAGCGTTCGTGGTCGCCGTTGAGAAGCGCGCCAGTGGTGACCATTTCGGTGTAGAGCAGGGCGTTTTTTGACAATAGGCGCAGGAAGAAGCGGCAGTGTCTATCAGTCCAATCCATCATGGGTGCAACAGAAAACCTCCTGGATACCGAATCTGCTGGATAGGCCAGGTTTTCTGTGGGTTTCATCGGCATTTAGCTACTTCTCATTTGCTACGGTTTACTACGGTTTTTGCTTAATATTGAGTGAGCCTTGCTGCTATGTATCAACGCAAACCACTCGTGTAGCAAAATCCATGGGATCGATCACCGTTCGCAAGCGCAAGGATGGCTCTGCAGCGTACACCGCACAGATCCGCATCATGCAAAAGGGTATGACAGTTTATCAGGAAAGCCAGACCTTCGATCGCAAGACCACGACCCAAGCCCGGCTCAAGCGGCGCGAAGCTGAGCTGGCCGAACCTGGTGCAATTGCCAAGGCCCATCGCAAGGGCGTGACGGTCAAGGAAATGATCGAGCCCCCTCGGCCTCCCGTTTCCGGGGTGCCGAGGGCACTAATGCCGGTAACGCTAGTCAGATCTTGCCGAAATTGACACAGCAGTAGCCCATATCGTCCTTCTCCTGGGCCTGCCGGAATTCATACGGCACCCATTCGCAACGCGTGACCAGGCCTGGGCTATTCAGTCCTTTGAGAAATGGCAGCAGCCTGCCGTTACTCAAGTCGCCACCGTAGCCGATCTCAGACACATAGAGCACGTGGATCGGTTTCTTGTCGCGCAAAAAGGCAAAATATGTCATGTGGTCCACTACGACATTTTCTGCCGACTCCGCAGGAATACCACATGACGCCCCCAGTTTGTTGATTGAATCCAAGTGAAGCTGAGTCCCCAGCACCGGAATCGAAAGTGGCTGCCCGGGCAAGCTCGATTGAGCGAAGGAGGAGTTGCGTGTGATGTCAGGGGTCACGAGGGCTAACAGTGTCACCATCGACGCCATAGACAGCAGCAACAACAGTGAATAGGCGACTAGCGTGGGTATGTTACTCGGCTTCACTGCGCGTCGGGAATGCATCAACAGGGCTGTGATGATGATCGACACAGGCATGAATTGAATGCCTGCATAAAAATTCTGGATGTTGTAAAAAAACGCATTGATCAAATCTGCGCCGACCAACAACAGCGCCAGCACCACAGACGCAGACACTTGGCGGCGAACCACTTGGAACAGAAATACCGGGATGCTTACAACGTGGATTCCGATAATAAACGCGTACAGAAAATAATAAATGGCAAGATTGAGGTACGGCAACTCTTCAAAGCTACCGACCATAGGAGGCAGCCAGCCTGATTGAAAAGTGGCATTAAAGGTCAGATGTATCAACACCCGGTCAGGGAAGCTTATTAAATTATTGTATGCGGCGCTGACAAACTCAGCTGGTGCAGAGAACAGCATACCCGGTAACAATGTGTTGGCCGCCAGCATTTTTTGAATGTTCGGCGCATCCTGACAGCCCGCCAGCGCGCTGAAATAGTGAAAGTTCTGAATGCACAGAACCACGACGAACAGCCACAAGCCATAGCGAATCGCTTTGTGGTACGTTGCCGTCGCGAACCACACGGCCGCTAGCGCGAATGGTGCATAGAACATGCTCTTCGGGTGAGCATAGAAAAATAATGTCAGCAACAATGCAAGCCCAACAGTCATTGCCACCTGCGCGCGCGCAGACTTCTGCTCCTTGAAGAAGAGCGCCAACAAACAAAGCACCAGGATCGGCAGCATCAGAAGTTGTTCAGGGCGCGACAAGACCCACAGATAGGGTAGGACGCCCAGTGAAGCCACCGCCACCAATCCAGCGAAACGCTGAAGAGCCCCTCCAACATCACGCGCCTGCGCCAAGCACCAATACGCGAGCAAGGCAAACCAGATCAGCGATAAAGAAATACCGCTCACTCTCAAGCCAAAAGGACCCAGGTGGGCATAGATCGCCGACAGTAATATACCGGCCGGATAAAATACCCATGAAACTGTCCGCCCTGCAGTTGTTGTGCATTGTGGATAAAGGGTAACCGCATTTCCGTCCTCCAGAAATAGCCGCGCAACCCTGAATTTTGTCATGACTTCATCGGAGTAAACCGGAAGAAATACCCCGCTCAGTAATACAGCAAAGAACAATGCCAGAACAATTATTGGAATTTTATTTGTTAAAACATCTCTCATTCTTCAACACCCAGTCGATTTAAAAATCGATTATTCAAAATTCGTCAGTAAAGGCTTATTAATCGGCGCCAGTGATAGCCCAATCCCAGCATTGAACCTGCATTGTCCCCATTGAACCTGAAAGCTCTCTGGAAACTCCAGGTAAGTCCTCAGATGTGCTGACATGCACTTTGACTACCTGAAGCGAGCCTGTAAAATCACTTCGTTACGCCAGTTCGCCCGGTAAGCCCCCATTTTTAGTACTCGCCAAAAGTAGAGGTCAGGCCACTAGTGTGCTGAGCAGTTAGTTCATTTATCTACTGATAACGATATACCGTGCGTCCAATGTCATGGGTGCAGCTACGCAGTGTGCAGATCAGCAATTGCACGCTGCGTGTTCCTCTTCAGGATATGGCGCGCTGTAGCGAGTCGACGATACCTGCCTGTTGTTCCGTTGTCAGCCCCACCCACAGTGGCAAGCGAATCAAGCACTCCGACAGGGTGTCTGTATTTGTCATCGCGCCATGTTGTCGGCCGTAGCGCAGTCCTGCCGGTGAGGAATGCAGCGGTACGTAATGGAACACCGGGTGGATATTGTCGTGTTTAAGTTTCTCTAGCGTGCGTTGGCGATCGATGCCGGGAGCAAGCAAGACATAGTACATGTGTGCATTGTGTGTGCAATCTGCCGGAATGATCGGGCGGCGTACTGCGCCTGTCGATTCAAGCCCTTCGAGCGCTTGGTGATAGTGGTTCCAGCTGCCCAGGCGATTTTGTGTAATCGACTGTGCCTCTTCCAGCTGCGCCCAAAGAAAAGCGGCGGTCAATTCACCTGGCAGGTAGGAAGAACCGACTTCCTGCCAAGTGTACTTGTCCACTTCACCTCTGAAGAAACGGCTGCGGTCCGTACCTTTCTCCCGAATAACCTCGGCGCGTAATGACAGTGTCGGGTCGTTAACCAGTAGCGCGCCGCCTTCGCCGGATATCACGTTCTTGGTTTCATGGAAGCTATATGCGCCCAGATCACCAATACTGCCCAAGGCTCTTCCTTTATAGGAGGCCATGACCCCCTGCGCAGCATCCTCAACCACGCGGAGACCGTGCCGGCGGGCGATCTCCATAATCGTGTCCATTTCGCATGCGACGCCAGCGTAGTGAACCGGAACGATTGCCTTGGTGCGAGGTGTAATCGCAGCCTCAATCAAGCGTTCGTCCAGGTTCAGTGTGTCTTCTCTGATATCGACAAACACCGGTATTCCACCGCGCAATACAAAAGCGTTGGCAGTGGAGACGAAGGTGTAAGAGGGCATGATGACCTCATCCCCAGGTTCAATATTCAGCAATAGGGCTGACATTTCCAGGGCAGCAGTACAAGAGTGCGTCAACAGTGCCTTTTCGCTGGCGGTGTACTGTTCAAGCCACTGATGGCAACGTCGAGTGAAGGGGCCGTCTCCAGCAAGCTTATTAAGGAACTTTGCTTCTGCAATATAGTAAAGTTCCTTTCCCGTCATGAAAGGGCGATTGAAGGGAATTTTAACGTCGCTCACTGTAGGTCTCCAGATTATTGTTTTTTGGCTAACAGCAAGAGTGAGCCGCCGAGAGGAAAGGTGATGCCTGCCTTCAAAAGGTCAAACTCTATCTTCATAACGAATTCAAGGAGCCGATTGGTCCGGTCAGAAATATCGAACTCGCTGTTTACTTCCGCATTTTTTTGACCGGGGCGCTGTCGTGCCAGCCACATCAAGGAGACGAGCAGGGTGACAAAGGATGTGACGTATTGAACCTCAAGGTCGGCGCGGCCAACCTTGTCGACAAGCTCGCGTCGAGTGTAGCGGCGCACATGACAGGCGCGTTCATCCGCCGCGGACCACAGCCACCGGTGCTGGGGAACGGTCAGCAATAGATGACCATCCTTATGCAGTGCACGGGAAAGGTTCGCCAGTACCTGTTCATCTTCATTGATATGTTCGATGACATCAAAATCGCCAATTACATCAAATCGCGCTGCATCGTTCATGGCGCGCGCGTCCAGCTTTTCAAAGCTTGCGCCGGGCACGCGTCGACGTGCGTGCATCAGGCCTTCATCGAAAAACTCGGTGTAGGTGAGTGTCGTTTCGGGATACTCCTGCTGAATCCCTTCCAGCACAAAGCCGGTACCGCAACCAATCTCCAGGAAATTCCGGATTTTGCCGATGTGAGATTTCAGCACCCAAATGATCACGCGGTTACGGGTGCGAAACCACCAGTGGCGTGCCTCTGCCAGGGCAAGCACCTCAAAGGCGGACTTGGGGAGCGGGGTGCGATCTGGGGGCATCAATCTGGCTCTCTGTTTTAGTTTCTGTCCTGCTGGCGATTTTCCCGAATAGTATCCCACAAGTAAATAAAGCCACCGCAAGTGGCAGGGATCAGGGCCATTAGAGTGTAGTTTGCCAGGGAGGCGCCTACAGCTATATTGGCTGGTACGTCTAGTAGACCATAAAAATAAACAAAAAAACCTTCGCGTACCCCAAGCCCGCCCACTGTTATTGGAACCATGGTCAGGATGGCGATGACTGGATAGAGAGCAAAGTGCTGAATGAAGGGGATGTCATAGCCATAGGCACGAAATACCAAATACACTACCGATATCAGGGATATTTGATAGCAGCAGATAAAAAGCAGGGATGACGTGAGCGCCTGCCGGTAGGGGAAGTTTATCGTGCTGGCATGAAGCTTTTGAATATACATCAGCAATAGAGCAAGTAACGAGTTTTTGACGGTGCGGTGGCTATAAAGTGCATGGATTTTTTTGTTGGTCAATATAATTTGGGTCACTACTGCTATGCTGCTGACGGCACCGACGGTCATGATGAGCAGCGTGTAGTTGTCTGATGCAGGTAAGAAGGGCAAGGCAAAAAGGGTAAAGGTACATAACACCAATAGTCCAATCATGCGCTCAATAATTACCGTACTGCCTGCGGTACCCCGCTTTTTCGGGTGGCGTCGTTCGATGTGAAGCATACGAAAGGCATCCGCTCCCTGTGTTGAGGGTAAAATCAAACCTTGAAATTGAGAGATCAGATTTATTTTCCAGAGGTTTGTTAACGCTTCGTCAATCGAATTGAGCCGCAGGAACACTTGCCAGCGGTTGGCAGAAAAAAAAGAACTCAAAGTGATTGGGATAACAGCAGCCAGCGCAAGGTAGTGCCATGCTGTAATGTCGCTGATTAATGCCGTTAGTTTAAGGTCAAATGTGTGTATGAGAAATGCACAGATAAAAAACGCGATCAACAATTTCAAAAACGTCAAAGGCATGCAGGGTGCTCAACGTAGGAGGGTGAGGCTAACGCTATGTAGATAATAGGCTGGTGAACCCTGTCACGGTCGAGAACGGCATGAGGGAGAGTGAACATACTGTCTGCCTCCCTCCCTTACATGACAAGGGATGTCGGTTATTGCAGTTTTGATTTTATGTAATCGGCCAGGTCATTGATGGATTTAAGGTCTTCAATATCCTCGTCAGGGATCTCGATGGCGTAGTGATCCTGGATAGACAGAATGATGTTGAACATGCCGAGAGAGTCAATGCCCTGGTCGCTCAGGTTGATGTTGTCGCGCAGCGTTGAGGCATCTGCTACAACATCAGCCTGGGAAATAATGTTGATAAGTTGTTCTTTTGTCTGGGGCATGGTTAGTAATTCATCGTATAGGTGTTGAAGTTACCCCGGCCGGTACGTTTGTACTGCGGGAGGGAAGCTTGGTGGCATCGCTGGCAGTTGACGAGGTTGTCTGCAGGCTACTGAGCTGAACGGTGGTCATGTTGCCACACTCCATGCAACAGAGGGGGGCTGCTCTGTTGCCTGCTTCAAAAAGATGCCGCACATTAGCAGCTGTCGAGAGAGGCGTGTAGTGTTGATCGTCGAGCCATAAGCCTCGCTGAACTGGCACCTCGCCTTACTGCAAGGTTCGTGTGCCAGCGGTAGGCTACTCGACCTTGAGGGCGCTGAAGTAGAGCATGCCGATATGTTCTGCCTTGAGCTCAATGCGACTACGGGTCAATCGAGTGCCCAGCGTCTGCTCAAGTGTCAGCCCTACCCCGCTCAAGTCAGAACACGGCGGCCACTTTGGGCTTTCCCAGCGACAGAAGACCCACTGGCTGCCACTGGGTATGCTCAATTCCTTGAGATGCAGTGCCTTGTTCATGGATACCAGCACTTCGATCGGAGAGAAGTCATCTGGCATGGTCGTCAGGGTCACTGACCGATGGGCGGGTGTGAAAACACATTGTTTTTCAACCAGCGACTCGTCGTAAGCACGTCGTGTGTCGGCGCAACCTTCGCCTTGAATCAATTTGCCTTCATGATCAATACCATCGAGTTGAAAGGTGAAGGTAGCGACAGCCTCACCCGGCAATGATCGAGGGGTTGATCTAGGCCACCAGTGACAGGTGAGTAGATGTCTGGTCATTCTACTGATTCTGAAGTCCAGCTTTTCGATCCGTGCGTGCGGTGCGTGGTGAGTGATGGCCTGCATCGTGGCATTGAGCATGTCGGACCCTTGTATGTAGGTTCGTTCGCCTTTGAATCCCAGTGATAGCTCGATGAAGTGCATCACTTTTGTTTCCTGAGGTGGGCTGTCATGTTAGCCCTGTGATTGATTGCGAAGTTTCCAGAAACGACGCCGTTTGGGGCGATGTCGCCGATGACAACCGAGCCCATTTTTATTTGTACCGCGTCGCCAATCACAAGGCCCTGTGCGATGGAGCAAGAGGCGCCAACCCATGCGCCGGTCCCCAGGCGTGTGCGTCCTGCAATAACGGTATTGCCAGAAATCACAGAGTTCTTGCCAATCACGGCGCCATGACCAATGTTGGTCATGATGCCGATCTGGCAATTTTCGCTGATGGTTGTCGGCTGCTGGAACAAGGACCTGGCGATTACTGCGCCAGCAAGTATCTGGCAACCCGATTCAATGCGTACACCGCCCTGATGTTTAACCACCATCAGCGTGCCGTTGTCGTTGCGTAGCGTGATCAAGCCTTCGGCGCCTACAACGGCATTTGAACCGATGTAGACATTGTCTCCGATCTCGACAGGGCCTTCGATCACCACATTTGCTGAAATTTCGACATTGTTACCCAGTGTGGCCAGTGGCGAGATAACGGCGCTGGGGTGCAGCGTGCAATTGTCGCCGATGCGCGGTGCTTGCGCAGCTGCGCACTTTGTCTCTTCACTCAAACGGTTGTAGAGGCGGAAAAAAGAGGTGCGTGGGTCGGCACAGAATACAATTGATTTTTCAGTCGCTAACTCTTCATTTTTTAAACTTTCGGGGCACAAGGCACACGCGACGTTGGGCGTAGCCAAAGCCTTTTGCAAATAGTGCAAGTTCTGACAGTACACCAGTGCGCCTGGTGTTTGCGCATCGATTTCGTCGAGGTGTGCAAAGACCCCATTGTTTAAAATGTGTTCAGCAGGGAAATAATCCACGACGCGGTAAGCGGATGTCATCTTTACTCCACATGCTCTTCAATAATGGGGAATTGACTAAGGTGGGTTGCATTTTCGACCAGTCTTCCGAGGTACTCGCCTTGCACACCTAGTGCCAGAAGGATGTTACCGGCGAGGAATGACAGCAAGATCGCGAGCGATGCCCAGCCTGGCACTATTTGATCGGTCAGGAGGGTGCGCAGCAGAACATACATAGCGAATAAAATGCTCGACGCGCTGACCAAAAAGCCCCAGATCGACACGTAGCGAAGTGGTAACAGGGAGTAATTGACGATAAGGAACGAAAGCGTTTTGAACATCTTGCCAAGGGTATAAGTGCTTGGGCCGCCATCGGCGCGCGGCGCGTGGCGAATGCTCACGTTCGCCATCATGCTGACGGGCACCGAATTAAAAAGCATCGCGGCGATATGTGGGTGTGAGCCCTGATATCTGGCGAGCTGTCTTGCCACCTGTTGACTCATGGCCCTGTAGCTCGAGAGGCTGAAACCGGTCGGTTTGCCCATGACCTTGCTAACCAGTTTCTGGTTGATGCGCGAAGCCATGTTGCGCCAGGCGCTGTGCTGTTTTTCAGCCATCGGGATCTTTCCGATGACGACATGCTTGCCGGCTTGAAGTTGATCAATAAACAGAGGGAGGTCTTCGGGGAAGCACTGCAGGTCATCGTCGATTGTCACGACACAGCGTTTGCAGGCATAGCCGATGCCGCACAACGTAGCATGTTGTTGCCCCTTGTTCTTCGCGAAGCGAACGACTTTGACTCTGCGGTCTTGTTCGTGCAGTGCCAGAGCGGCAAGCCACGTCTGGTCCGGGCTCGCGTCATCGACAAGAATAATCTCCCAGTCGTCGCAAATCTGATCAAGAGTCGCGCGCGCGCGTTCGTAAAATTGCGGGAGCGTACTTGCGCTTTTATAAACGGGTACCACCAAGCTTACTGAGACGGTTTTATCAATCACCTTGAGCCTCATCCTGATCATTCGATTGTGCGATGACGCATACTGATAACGCGTCCTGCCTGGATTTTACAGGCTTGTAGAGTTGTTGTTTGCTACTTGGCATCACGTGCAGAGGGGGGAGGGTATGCTATATGCCAACCGATTGGTAATCCTCAGGGAACCGGCCACCGAACACATGAACTACATTACTGCTCATGTAAAGTGGGCCATCAGGCTCTACCAGCCGCCAGGCGTCGGACAACTGTGTACAGGGCACCGAACGAAGGCGGCTGTGCGCGGGGGCACTTTCGGGTGCGCCGGGCTCCTGAACCAACGCTGTCATCCCACAAAGTTTCACGTTGTCCGGCACAGACGAAGCATAGGCTGACCGCCAAAGGTCACGTCCCCGCGCCTCAACCCTCAGGAATAAAAAAATGATCGCAACCCTCGTCAAAGTCTCGCTGCTTGCCGGTGCTTTGTTGTTGAGCGCCTGTTCGGGTGTGAGTTCTCATCGTGATTATTCCGCCGACTCGGTGCAGCCAGCCGGGTTTGGCCCGGGGCCGACCAGCAGCAATCCCGACAAGATGAATTTCCATGGCAGTGCGCTCGGCAATAGCTTCGGCGAGTACGGCTCAGGTTTGCTGCACGACGATTGATACGCGCTCCGCAATGAAGAAGGGCGCTCCTTTGGGGGCGCCCTTTGTTGTGCGTAAAAAACGATCCGTTACTTGGCGTCAGGCACCGCCAGCCATTGGCGCAGAATCTTCTGGTAGTTGCCTGTCGCCTTGGCCAGGTGCAGCCACTGATCGACGTACAGCTTCCAGGTGATGTCGTCGCGGGGCAGCAGGTAGGCTTTTTCGCCGTATTGCATGTAGTGCGTGGGGTTGACCGCGCACAGGCCCGGTTTCAGCTTCTGCTGATACAGCGCCTCGGATGCGTCGGTGATCATCACGTCGGCTTTTTTATCCAGCAGTTCCTGAAAGATGGTCACGTTGTCGTGCAACTTCAATTGCGCCTTGGGCAGGAAGGCGTGGACGAAGGCTTCGTTGGTACCGCCGGCGGGTTCGACCAGGCGAACCGTTGGCCGGTTGATCTGTTCGACGGTCTGGTACAGCGCCTGGTCTTCGCAGCGCACCAGCGGGATTTTGCCGTCGACGTCCAGGATGCTGCTGAAGAAGGCTTTTTTCTGCCGTTCCAGGGTGACCGAGATGCCGCCCATGGCGATGTCGCACTTGCCGGCGAGCATGTCGGGCATCAGGGTTTTCCAGGTGGTGGGCACCCACTCGACCTTGACGCCAAGGCTGTCGGCCAGGGCGCGGGCCATGGCGATGTCGATGCCGGAGTATTCGCCGTCCTCGGCTTTGAGGGTGTAGGGCTTGTAGTCGCCGGTGGTGCAGACGCGCAGTTGTCCCTGTTGCATGACGCTGTCCAGATGCGAAGGTTCTGCCTGGGCGCCAAGGGAGAGTGCGAGCAAGCCGCCGAGCATCATTGCTCTTTTGATTTTCGTCATTGTTATCGGGCTTTTGTGCTGGAGTGGTTTTGAAAGGGGAGTGTAGTGAAACTTTCACCAGTGTGAAAAATCAACGCCCCTGAAGATGACTCATTCCACTTCCGGGCTCAACGTACCCAGCCACGCCACCAACCCCACAATCAATATCGCCGCGGCCATTTCCACCAATACACTGCGCCGAAGTGCATGGGCTGCCACGCGATACTGGCCCTCTCGCAACGACCGCTCCAGCAAGGGGCCAAGATAAAAGCGGTTCAGCGCCGCCAACACCAGCATCCCGGCAAACAGCAGTACTTTGATCGCCAGCAAAATTCCGTAGTGGCTGAGTAAAACCTCATCGAGTTTCGGCCCGACAATGAAGAGGTAGTTCACCACGCCCGTCACGGTGATGATCACAACGACCAGCGCACCGACAAGCTCAAATCGCCTGACTGCGTGAGCCAGCAACCGTATGTGCGCTTCGGTTTGCAGGGCCCGGGGTTGCGCCATCAACGCAAACGCCAGCAACGCGCCGAGCCAGACACCCGCCACCAACAGGTGCAGGATGTCTGTAGCGAAATGCCAATAACGACGACTGCCTTCGTCCATGGCGCCATGCCCGCTCCAGGCCAGGCTGGCGAGGGCGATGCCGCCGGCCGTGGCGGCGATCACCAGGCTGATGCCGGGTGCGCGTGGGTTGAGCATCAACGCCAAACCCGCGACCGCTAATGCAATCATCCGCACGGCCCAGGCCAACCCGACGTCTGTCTCGAACAGCATCATTTCGAGGTGAGGGCGCAACTCGGTAACGTCTGATTCACCGCTCATGACGCGGACCATCAGCACCATGCCGGCGATGGACAGCAGCGCGCCGAGCCCGGCTGTTCCCGTCAATAGCCGGCGAAAGGGCAAGACTGTCCCGGATAGCCGTTCCTGTCCCTTGAAGCTGTAGAGCCCGAACAGCGCCACGCCAAACAACAACATCAAATCCACATACAACACAAACCGCAGCACGACGTTGGCCGAGTCGCTCATCGATCATTTCACTTTGAAGGTGACGTTGCCGGTGATCGGGTGGGTGTCCGACGACACCGCGCGCCATTCGACCTTGTAGGTACCGGCAGCCAAGGGCGCTGCCGGGATGATGAACATGGTCTTCGGATCGCTGCCGCCGCTGACTTTGGCCTTGACCGGCATCGGGGCGTGGGCCATGCCGGCCATTTCGGTCATCAGCAGTTTGGCGCCGGAAAACTGGGTGACGAGGTTTTCGGAAAAGTGCAGTTCGATCTTGTCGGGTGATGCACCTTCTACGCCTTCCGCCGGGGTGGAAGAGAGTAGTTTGGGGTGCGCTTGAGCGAGGGTGCTAACTAGCAGGCCGCTGAGCAACGCGACTGCGATAGCGGTGGGTTTGAAGATGCGCATGCAAGGTCCTTTACCGCTCGAAGCGGTTGTTGTTGGTTTTGGGTGAGTCTGTTCAGAACCACATCCGAACACCGAGCACGAGGCGGGTTTCGCTGCGGTCCTCGCCTTCGTCGTTGGCGTAGTCGGCGGTGTTGCCATAGGTGCGGTTCCAGGTCACGCCGAGGTAGGGCGCGAATTCCCGGCGGATTTCGTAGCGCAGGCGCAAACCAGCCTCGGTGTTGGATAGCCCCGCGCCGATGCCCCGTTGCGGATCGTTTTTGCCGTAGGCGTTGAGCTCGACGGTTGGCTGCAGGATCAGCCGATTGGTCAGCAGGATGTCGTAGTCGCCTTCCAGCCGCACGGCGCTCTGACCGCCTTCGCCGATGAAGGCCGTGGCTTCGGCCTCGAAGTTGTACAGCGCCATGCCTTGTACGCCGAATGCGGCCCAGGTTTGCGGGGCACCGGGTTTGAAGTCCTGGCGCACGCCGCTGACGACGTCCCACCATGGGGAAATGGCGTGGCCCCACAGGGCCTGGATTTCCGCGTCCTTGGTCACGCCGTTGGTGCGCTCGCCTTCGGAGCGCAGCCACAGGCGATCAATGTCACCGCCGACCCAACCGGACAAATCCCAGGCCAGGGTGCTGCCGTCATCGGCGTCCTGCCATTCCAGTTTGTCGGCGAGGAAAAAGGAGTTGAGCGTGCTGTCATGTACGTGGTGGCCGGCGGGATCGGCATACACCGCAGCGCGATCGGCATCGGTCAGCACCGGGATCGGCGTGCGGCTTTCGCTGGGGGCGGCGGGCTGCATCTGGCCCTCGTCCATGCCTTGCATCTGGCCGTGGTCCATCTGGCTGTGATCCATGCCTTGCATGTCATCGCTGGCGGCCATTGCCGTCGAGGTCACGAGTGCGAAAAAAACCGGGGTGAATCGAATCATGGGGCGCACCTCATTCTTCCACGCGAACTTCACGGAACATGCCCATTTCCATGTGGTACAGGAGATGGCAGTGATAGGCCCAGCGGCCGAGCGCATCGGCCGTAACCCGATAGCTGCGCCGGGAACCCGGTGGCATGTCGATGGTGTGTTTGCGCACCATGAACTGGCCGTTCTCGTCTTCGAGATCGCTCCACATGCCATGCAGGTGGATGGGGTGCATCATCATCGTGTCGTTGACCAGTACGATCCGCAGTCGCTCGCCGTACTTGAGGCGCAACGGCTGTGCATCAGAGAACTTCACGCCGTTGAACGACCAGGCGAATTTTTCCATGTGGCCCGTCAGGTGCAGCTCCAGGGTGCGGCCAGGCTCGCGGCCGTCCGGGTCTTCGAAGGTGCTGCGCAGGTCGGAGTAGGTGAGTACGCGGCGCCCGTTGTTGCGCAGGCCCATGCCGGGGTCGTCGAGTTTCGGTGAGGTGGACATGGCTTGCATGTCCACCAGCGGGTTGTCGGTTTCCGAGGCCGGGTGGGACTGCATGCCGGGCATATCGCCCATGGCCATGTTGCTGTGATCCATGCCCGCCATGCTGCCGTGGTCCATGCCGCCCATGCCCATGTCATCCATGGTCACCAGGGGGCGCGGGTCCAGTGGCGGCAGCGGCGCAACCAGTCCTGTCTTCACCGCCAGGGTGCCCTGTGCGTATCCGGTGCGATCCATCGCCTGGGCGAACAGGGTGTAGGCCGCTTCGGTCGGTTCGACGATAACGTCGAAGGTTTCCGCCACGGCGATGCGAAACTCGTCGACGCTCACGGGTTTGACGTACAGGCCATCGGCGGCGACCACAGTCATTTTCAGGCCGGGGATGCGCACGTCGAAGTAGGTCATGGCCGAGCCGTTGATGAAGCGCAGCCGCAGCTTTTCTCCGGGGCGGAACACCCCGGTCCAGTTCGAATCCGGTGCCTGGCCGTTCAACAGGTAGGTGTAAGTGGCGCCGCCGACGTCCGCCAGGTCGGTGGGGTTCATCTTCATCTCGGCCCACATTTTGCGATCGGCGACGGCTGGCCCCCAGCCTTTTTCGCTGACGTCGTGGATGAAGTCGCCCACGGTGCGTTTGTTGAAGTTGTAGTAATCGGACTGTTTTTTCAGCGTCTTCATCAGGCCGACCGGGTCTTCGTCGGTCCAGTCGCTGAGCATCACGACGTAGTCGCGGTCGTACTGGAACGGCTCCGGATCTTTGGCGTCGATCACCAGCGGGCCGTAGACGCCGGATTGTTCCTGAAACCCCGAATGGCTGTGATACCAGTAGGTGCCGTTCTGGCGCACCGTGAATTGGTAGACGTACATGCCGCCGGGTTCGATGCCCTTGAAGCTCAGCCCCGGCACGCCGTCCATGTTGGCCGGCAGCAAGATGCCGTGCCAGTGAATGGACGTGCTGTCCTTGAGTCTGTTGCGCACCCGCAGCGTCACCGTATCGCCTTCACGCCAGCGCAGCAGCGGGCCGGGGATGCCGCCGTTGATGGTCATCGCGGTGCGTGGGCTGCCGCTGAAGTTGACCGGGGATTCGCCGATGAACAGGTCGAATTCATTACCGGCCAACACCTGCGGTTCGCCGGGACTGCTGATTGCCCAGGCCGGCGTGCGCCATAACCCGAGGCCGCCGAAGAGCCCGCCGATGGCCAGGCCTTTGACGAAGGTGCGTCTTGAAGTGTGGGAGTGCATGCCGTCTGTTCCGCCCGTCAGCCTGTTGAACTTGTCGATGAGGCTAGCAGGCGGTGCCTTTCAGCTGGCTGAGGCGAAGATTACAGTTTTGACAGGTTGGGCGTCGCTTACCGGCGTGAAGTGGACTTTTCCCTTGAGGCCACCGTGTCGCCGCTGCAGTTGATGTAGGAAGACGACTTCAGCCAGCGTTGGTCCGGGTAGTAGGAAAACAACAATTGCCCGTCCTTCATCGAATCAATCAGCCGATGGGCAATCGCCGGCCTGACGGCCGGGCAACCCAGGCTGCGGCCGATGCGGCCATTGGCGCGGGCCAGTACCGGGCTGACATAGGGCGCGCCGTGAATGACGATGGCCCGGTCAAAGGCGTTATCGTTGAAGCCGGGCTCCAGGCCTTCCATGCGCAGCGAGTAACCGTTCTGGCCGAGGTAGCTTTGCTGGGTGCGGAACAGACCGATGCTGGTGGCGTGGCTTTCGTTGCGGTTGGAGAACAGCGTGGCCATGTTTTCACCGCTGTTGCGGCCATGGGCGACCAGTTCGTGAAACAGCAACTTGCGCCGTTTAAGGTCGAAGACCCACAGGCGTTGTTCGGTCGAGGGCAGGGAGTAATCGATCACCGCCAGTCGTTGGGCGGGGGCGACACCTTGGGCACGGCTGCATTGAGTGGCACGAACGGCCAGGGCAATCACTTTGGCGTCGGCGCCGGGTGCTGCTTTGACCAGCGCGTTTTCAAGCGAATCGGCGTAGGCTGACGTTACTGAAAGGCACGTCAGTAAAATGGCAAATAAAAGGCCAAAGCGGTTTAGCGCCATAGTCGGGTCTCATCATGATAATTTCGAGTCTAGCAGCGAGCGGAAAACTAGCCGTTTGAAACGGGGGATTAAGGATTATCCATGGTGCAGTTAACAAGGTCATTCGTCATAAGCCGCATGTTTTTTATGGGCTTTCTGATCAGCGGTGCAGCGTTTGGGCAAGTTTCGCCGATTGAGCCGGTATCTGCGGCGAGCAGCACAATCGATGCCGCGGCGCCCGACGACGCGGTCGGCCAAGCGATTCAAGCGACCCTGGAACCGCTGCGATCGGCCTTTCCGCCGTTGCTCACGTCCAGGCGCCATCAGCGTGTGGATGTCAACCGGGTGGTGCTGGATTTCTATATGCATCGCAACTATCGCGCCGCGTGGACGGATGATCGTGACGTGGCGCAATTACTCAAGAGCCTCGAAGAGACCCGGATCGACGGCCTGAATCCGGCGGATTTCCGCATCACCGAACTGGCTCAGGCCCATGAGTCGCTGGTGGCTGCCATGCCTTCCACGGCGCAACGGGCGATGTTCGATATGGCGGCGACCCGCACGTTCATCACCGCGCTGCTGCAACTGCGCCGGGGTAAAGTCGATCCGTCGCGGCTGGACATTCACTGGAATTTCGATCCTGCCGGCGGCAATGCCCACGAGGACATGAACAACCTGTTCGCCGCCCTCGATGCCCATGACGTTGCGCGTGCATTCGCCGATGCGCCTCCTCAGGAAGAGATTTACCGCAATTTGCGTGAAGGCCTGGCCCGGTTGCGCCAGGTCCATGATGCGGGCGGCTGGCCGAAAGTCACTGAAGGGCAATCGCTCAAGCCCGGCATGGACGGGGTGGCGGTGGCTCAATTGCGTGCGCGTCTGGTGGCGGGCGGTTACCTGGACGCGCACCTGTCGAAAAAAACCGGTTACGACGACAAGGTCATTGCCGCGGTGAAGAAGTATCAGGCCGAGCAATACCTGGCGGCCGATGGTGTGGCGGGGGCGGCGACGCTGGCGGCGCTGAACGTGCCGGTCGAGGCGCGGATCGATCAGGTGCGGGTCAACATGGAGCGCGCCCGGTGGCTGTTGTACAAACTGCAGGGCACGTTTGTGATCGTTGATATCGCCGGATACAAGGTGGCGATGTACCGTGACGGTCTGCCGATCTGGCGTTCGCGAGTGCAAGTCGGCAAGCCGGTGCGCAGTACGCCGGTGTTCCAGGCCGAAATCACCTATATCACGTTCAACCCGACCTGGACCGTGCCGCCGACCATCCTCAAGCAGGACGTGATTCCGAAAGTCCAGAACGATCCGGGTTATCTGGCGGCCAACCGGATTCGCGTGCTGGATCGCGAAGGCAATGTGCTCGATCCGTCGAGTGTCGACTGGAGCAACCCGCGAGGCATCCACCTGCGTCAGGATGCCGGCCCCGACAGTTCGCTGGGGCAGGTGGTGATCCGCTTCCCCAACGACTATGCGATTTACCTGCATGACACGCCGCACCGCGAGCTGTTTGCCAAAACGGTCCGGGCCACCAGTTCAGGCTGCATCCGCGTGGAAAACCCCTTGCAACTGGTCGAGCTGTTGTTTAACGACCCGGTGCGCTGGAACAGCGCCGGGATTCAAAAACAGTTGGCCAATGGCAGGACCGAGAACATCCCGCTACCGGTGAAAGTGCCGGTGTTGTTGGCTTACTGGACCGTGGACCTGAGCAATGACGGGCGGGTGACGTTCAAGCCCGACATTTATGATTACGATGCCAGGGTGCTGCAGGGCCTGAGTCAGCCTACGAAATTGCCAGCTCTGGACTTGCGTCGCGCAGAGATACCGCTGGTGGTGACGGGGCAGAACAAGCTGTAGCGAAAGACTGGAAACGGGCGCTATGGGCTAATGCCAATGCCAATGCCAATGGCGCTATGGGCTAATGCTAATACTGTAGGAGCGAGCTTGCTCGCGATGGTCGTTAACGATACCGCGTGTTTACTAGCTAAACGCAGCGCCCTTGAGTCCATCGCGAGCAAGCTCGCTCCTACAGGTATTACCAAGCCGTTCGGCAATCACCCTAAAGCGCCAGCCCTTGTTGCACCGCTAAAAGCAGATCGCTTTCCGTCAGCGCCACCGCGTCCAGTTGTACTGTGGCCTGCTCGATCGTTTGTAGCCACCAGTGTGTTTCACCGTGTTCGTCCACGGTGCGCAACAGGGCGAACTCTTTGGGTTGTGAGTGAATTTCGACCCGTCCCTCGCCATCGGCTGTGAAGCGTGCAACCGGGTCAAAGGTAAGGCTGTGGGCGTTGCCGGAGATTACCAACTGGTCGATGGCATAGCGGTAAGTGCCCCGGATCGGGCAAATCTCGATCACATGGGTGGGGTTGCGCCGCAGGACCAGGCCAACTTCGGTCAAGGGCTGCAGCCAGGTCTCTATCCGTTGATACAGTTCGTAGACCTGGCCCGGCCAGGTATCGATCGCCTGATCCGCGCTGGCAAGCCGTGTTTGTTTCAATTTTGCCGCGAGCTCGTCTGCCTTGCTCATGTCGATTCCCTGTATTGAGGTCAATTTAATCGTAGCTCGTTGGCGAGCAGGCAGCGCTGTCCTGGGTCATGTTTGCAGCACCACCGGGCAAGTGTGACCACTGGGCAAGTGATCGCCCATTTTTCATGGATAACCCCGTAAACTACGCCCCCCGAAGACTGAGGGCTTTGGGTCGTTGCCCATGCCTTGCCCCCGACAGGATGAATTTTTGCCCACGCGCTTTAACGACCCGGACCACGCCCCTGGCATCGCATTGAAACGCATACCGCTGCGCAAGGCCGCGGTATTGTTCATTGCCACGGTGTGCCTGTGCCTGTGCGGTTTGCTCTACCTGCAACTGGAACAGTCCCGTCGCCACGACCTGAGCCTGGCGCAAGTGGCGTCTTCGAACCTGACGCGGGCCATGGCGCAGCAAGCCGAAGACACCTTCATGAAGGCCGACCTGGTGTTGACCAGTCTGGTGGACTGGATTCAGGTCGACGGGTTCGGCCCGGACCAACGGCCTCGCTTGCAGCAGACCTTCGCTCGGCGCGTGCTGGCGCTGGATCAGTTGCACGGCATCCTGCTGTTCGACCAGAAGGGCCAGTGGGTGGTGACCTCGTTTGAAAATCTGCCTCGGGGGCCCGGCGTCGCCGATCGCGAGTACTTCAAGTATCACCAGCAGAACGTATCGTCGGTGGCGCATATCGGCCCGGCCATTCGCAGTCGGGAAAACGGTGAGTGGATCATTCCGGTTTCCAAACGGGTCAACGACAAGAACGGCCGTTTCCAGGGCGTATTGCTGGCCGGCATCAAGATGTCGTACTTCGACCAGTTCTTCAAAAGCTTCAGCCTCGACGACAACGGCTCGATGTTTCTCGGCCTGACCGATGGCACGCTGTTGGCGCGTCGACCTTTTGTGGAGGCGCAGATTGGCGCGTCGCTGGCCCAGAGCGAGATTTTCCAGAAGTCCCTGCCACTGGCCAGCTCCGGCAATGCGATGTTCACATCCATCATCGATGGTGTGACACGCCTTTACGGTTACCGACAGCTGGAGGCGTATCCGCTGGTGGTCACGGCGGCGTCGTCCACGGAATCCATTCTCGCGGGCTGGTACGACACGGCGTTTCGCTCCAGTCTCATTGTTGCCCTGGTATTGCTGGGCGTGGGGCTGTTCGGGTGGGTGTTCCTGCATCAGGTGCGTGTTGGCGAGCGGGTCGAGGCGGATTTGCGCAGGGCACAGCAAGCGCTGGAGCTGATCGCCACCCACGACAGCCTGACCGGATTGGCCAACCGCCGATTGTTCGAGCGGGCGCTGGACGTCGAGTTCGGGCGCGGCGCCCGGCAGGCGAGCCCTTTGAGCCTGATCATGCTCGATATCGATTACTTCAAGCGCTACAACGACACCTACGGCCACGTGGTGGGGGATCACTGTCTGGCCGAAGTGGCACGCGCGCTGAAGAGTTGCTGCCACCGCAAGGCCGATCTGGCGGTGCGTTACGGCGGCGAAGAGTTTGCGGTGCTGCTGCCGGACACCGACATCCACGGCGCCATGACGATTGCCGAGCAGATCCGCCGCAGGGTCATCGACAAGAACATCTGCCACACCGGCTCGCCCAATGGCTACGTGACGGTGAGTCTTGGTTGCTATTCGTTCGTGCCGTCGGGGCGTGACAGCATGGATGTGTTTGTCGAGCGGGCGGATGCGGCGTTGTATCAGGCTAAGCATTTGGGGAGAAACCGCGTGGCAACGTTGTCGATGGCCGGTGGCGTCGAGGCGTTGATGCGCTCCGATCGTTGAGGTGCTGTTGCTGCCGGTGGTCTGTCTCCCTGGCCTGGCAGAATTGATCGTCTAGAGTTCCGATTGTTCTGTCGATCCCGGCAGACATCCACTCGCATGGACGATCGCCAACATGTTGATACCTCAAACGTTGACAGCCGTTGCTTTGACCGTCGCAGCCACTGCCATCTTTCCGCTGGCCAGCCACGCGCAATCGAAAATCACCGCCGAAGAAGCTCACTCGATCGGCGTGGATGCCTACATCTATTTTTACCCGCTGCTGAGCATGGACGTCACTCGCAAGCAGTTCACCAACATCGAGCCGGGCAAGGAGTTCGGTAAAGGCCCGATGAACATGTTTGTGAGTGTGCCGCAGTACCCGCCTGCCGATTTCAGAGGGGTGGTGCGCTCTAATTTCGACACGTTGTATTCGATTGCCTGGCTGGACTTGACCAAGGAACCGCTGGTGATCGCCGCGCCCGATACCGATGGGCGTTTCTACCTGTTACCGATGCTGGATATGTGGACCGACGTATTCGCTTCGCCGGGCTGGCGCACCACGGGCACTGAGGCCGGGCAATTTCTGGTGACGCCGCCGGGATGGACCGGGACGGTGCCCGCCGGGATGAGCCACCTGTCGGCGCCAACTCCGTTTGTCTGGGTCATCGGCCGTACCAAGACTGATGGCGCGGCGGATTACGCGGCGGTGCACAAGATCCAGGCCGGTTACACGGTTACGCCGTTGTCCCGGTTGGGCAAGGAGCCTGAAGCCGTCACCGTGAAGGTCGACCCGGCGGTGGACATGAAAACGCCACCGAAGATTCAGGTCGATTCCATGTCGGCTGCCAACTACTTCACTTACGCTGCCGAACTGCTGAAAGTGAATCCGCCGCACAGCACCGACCAGCCCATGCTGGCGCAGATCAAACGGATCGGCATCGAACCCGGCAAGCCGTTCGACATGGACACGCTGGATCCGCAAATCCAGGCCGCGCTGCAAAGCGTGCCCCAGGATGCGCAGGCCTTGATGACCTGGAAAGTGCCGACCCTGGCGCGGGAGGTCAATGGCTGGTCGATGAACACTGACACCATGGGCGTCTACGGCAACTACTACCTCAAGCGCGCCATCGTTACGCAGGTGGGGCTCGGTGCCAACCTGCCCGAGGACGCAATTTATCCGTTGAACATCGGCGACAGCAACGGCAAGCCGCTCGAGGGCGCAAACAAGTACGTGCTGCATTTCAACAAGGGCGAGGCGCCGCCAGTGAATGCCTTCTGGTCGATCACCCTGTATGACCCGGAAGGGTTCCAGGTCGCCAACTCACTCAATCGTTTTGCGGTCAGTAGCTGGATGCCGTTCAAGGACAACGCCGATGGCTCGCTGGATCTCTATTTCCAGAACGAAAGCCCTGGCAAGGACCTGGAGGCCAACTGGCTACCGGCACCCAAAGGGCCGTTCAACCTGACCATGCGTCTGTACGGCCCGAAAGCCGAGGCGCTGAATGGCAAGTGGAACCCGCCAGCGGTCAAGCCGATGTAGGCCTCAGGTCACAAAAAGCGGCCAATGACGGCATGTCATTGGCGGCTTTTGCCTGTCCAGCTACCTGTTCCGCCGCCAGCACCGCCGGTTCCGCCACCGGGCGCACCGGTGCCGCCGCCCGCGCCACTGCCCGGGCCATTGACGCCGGTGCTGCCGCTTGGCGAGCCGGGGCTTTGTCCGCGCCCGTTATTACTCGAGGGATCGCTGGGCCTGTTGTTGTCTGGCAGCAGAGTTGAATTGCGGGTTGCGCCGGGTGCCGTACCGGTCGCGCCAGGACCATCGCCGGACGCCGCAAACGTGGCCAGGGACGTAGCCGACAACCATCCGGCCATGAGCAGTGAAGTCATTTTTATGTTCATCATGGTCGTCTCCGGGGATGAGTCGTTACCTGATGTTAGTGTGAAGGGTCACGCGGTTGGTGCCGACTCGGTTGACGAATGGCACGGGGCCTCAGGGGGCCACCGATCCATGGCCAAACGAGAACCCTGTGAGAGCGGGCTTGCCCGCGAAAGCGACAGGTCAGGCAAATGGTTGGCCACTGATACGACGCCATCGCGAGCAAGCTCGCTCCCACACAGCTCTCAGCGTCAGCAAGGCCTATGATCGACCGGCGTGCGCTCAAGGTGCTAGCGCCCCCGGGACCGCTGACGCACCCTGCCGGTGCCACACGTCAGGCACCTCGTCCTCAGGAGTGTCCGTTCATGAAAAACTTGCGGATCGCCACGTTCAACGTCAATGGCCTGCGCGCACGCCTGCCGAATCTGTTGGCCTGGCTTGAGCGGGAAAAACCGGATATCGCCTGCCTGCAGGAATTGAAGGCAGTGGACAGCGCATTCCCGGCGGCTGAGCTTGAAGCGGCCGGCTACGGTGCCATTTGGCAGGGTCAGGCGTCCTGGAACGGCGTGGCGATCCTGGCGCGGGATGCGCAGCCGCTGGAAAGCCGACGCGGGTTGCCCGGCGATGACAGCGACAACCATAGTCGGTATCTGGAAGCCGCTGTCCACGGAGTTCTGGTGGGTTGCCTGTATTTGCCCAACGGCAACCCGCAACCGGGGCCGAAATTCGATTACAAGCTGGCGTGGTTCGAACGGCTTATCCGTTACGCGCAGACGCTTGAAGGAAGCGAACATCCGGTGGTGCTGGCGGGGGACTACAACGTGGTGCCCACCGACCTGGACATCTACAACCCGCGCTCCTGGCTCAAGGACGCCTTGCTGCAACCGGAAAGTCGCGAGTGCTACCAACGGTTGCTGGACCAGGGCTGGACCGATTCATTGCGGCACTTGCATCCACAGGATCGGCTCTACACGTTCTGGGATTATTTCCGTCAGCACTGGCAGAAAAACTCGGGGCTGCGCATTGACCATCTGCTGCTCAACCCGGCCCTGAGTCCGTATCTGCAAGATGCCGGGGTGGATGCGTGGGTGCGTAACGAGCCCCATGCCAGCGACCACGCGCCCACCTGGATTCAATTGGGCTCGCACAAGCGGCGTTGAGTTTTTTCATGCCGGGTGATTGGCTAAATCAATTGTCGGCGGCAGTGCTTGATCCCGTATACATAGCGGCCACTGGCGGAGCAATCCGCCGCTTGCGTGCAAAAGGACTGAACGATGAGCGAGCCACGCCTGACCGACCGTGCTTTGTATCTGGAACGCCTGGGCTTCGATGCACCTCCAGCACCGACCCTGGAAACCTTGCGCCAGCTGCAATTGCGCCATACCGGCGTTTTCCCGTTTGAAAACCTCACCACATTATCCGGCGAGCCGGTGCTGATCGACTTGCCGTCCATAGAGCAGAAGGTCTTGCACGAAGGTCGTGGCGGTTACTGCTACGAACTCAACAACCTGTTCCTGGCCTTGCTACAGGAATTGGGTTTCGACGCCCGTGCCATCAGCGGCCGGGTGGTGATGGGGCAGCCGGAGGGCTCCTGGACTGCCCGGACCCACCGCCTGAGCCTGGTCATCATCAATGACGTGCGCTACATCACCGACGTCGGCTTCGGCGGCATGGTACCGACCGCGCCCCTGTTGCTTGATACCCGCGCCGAACAACCAACCCCGCACGAGTCGTATCGCATCGATCTGCACGTCGACGGCTTTACCCTGCGCGCCAACGTTGCGGGTGAATGGCGAGCGATGTACATCTTCGACCTGCAACGCCAGGAAGATATCGATTTTGCTGTGGGCAACTGGTACGTCTCGACCCACCCCGAGTCGTCTTTCGTCAAGCAGTTGATGGTGGCACGCACCGGGGAGGGGTGGCGACGCACGCTCAACAATGGCAGCTTCGCGATTCACCGGATTGGCCATGACAGCGAGCGGCGGGAGGTGACGGATGTTCAGGAACTGATTGGCCTGCTGGGCAGCGAGTTCGGCATTCGCGTACCGGAACAGGCGCAATTGGCACGGACTCTGAAACGATTGATCGCAGCACCGCAGTAACAGGCTGATCCTGGACATCGCACAGAGCTGATCCGATTGATCGGCCCTTTGTGTTTCAGGGCCGAACACCCGGCTCCATCACCCGTTGGATTTCGCGCAAGGCCTCTGCCAGTTTCTGCTCCAGCCCCTTGAGTTCGGCAGGGGTGAGGGTTTGTTTCAGGTGTGCGCTCTTGCCTTCGTTGAGCAGGGCTCGGCGCAAGGTATTGTTGATCACCGTCTGGTAGCCGTACCCCTCGTGTTCTGCCAGTGCGCGGGCTGCTTCGATGACTGCGTCATCGAGCATGATGGTAATGCGGGTCTTGCCTTTGGCAGGCGCCACGGCCCCCCGCCTGGCGTTACTGAAATCGTATTCGTCTTTCATCGGTCATGCCTCCAGGTACTGACGACGCTCGCTTTTGGTGGCGATGCGCGCGGAAATGATTCGAACGAAATTCGGATCGCGGTGGGTGTACACGACAACCAGCAATCGGCCTTTGCCGTCCAGCCCCAGGGTGATCCAGCGTTGTTCATCATGGTGGTTGTCCTCGATGGTCAGCGCTCGCTCGTCATGGAATACCGGTTCAGTCTCTGCGAGGCTGATGCCTTGGTGCTTGAGTTTGTTGGCTGCGTTCTTGGCCTTGTGGAACTGAATTTCGAATGACTTCATTATGCATACTTTATATGTATGTAGAAGAGGCGGGCCTTACCGATGGTCGCCAGGAATTCAAAAGACTAGTCAGCACGCGGGTGCGGGCGGCGAGGGATGTATTTCAAGGTTTTTGGCGTGGCCAGGAGGGTGGGTGTCAGGCGGAAATGGACAAGTATCCATTTTGTGACTGATAAGTTGTATACAACTCTATAGACATTTGTCCTATGTCTTGCATACAGTGTGCGCATAACAAAAACCAGGGAACCCCCTCCATGAAAACGCCCCATGTTTCACACCAACGGCCCGAGGACGAAAATCTTGGGATCGGCGCGAATATGGCTTATGGCCTGCAACATGTTCTGACCATGTATGGCGGTATCGTCGCGGTGCCATTGATCATCGGCCAGGCGGCCGGGCTCTCGCCGGCGGACATCGGTTTGTTGATTGCTGCTTCATTGTTTGCGGGGGGGCTGGCAACGCTGCTGCAAACCCTGGGTTTACCGTTTTTTGGTTGTCAATTGCCGCTGGTGCAGGGCGTATCCTTCTCCGGCGTCGCGACCATGGTGGCGATTGTCAGCAGTGGCGGGGAGGGCGGGTTTCAATCGGTGCTGGGGGCGGTGATAGCGGCGTCCCTGATCGGGTTACTGATAACCCCGGTGTTCTCGCGTATCACCAAGTTCTTCCCGCCGCTGGTGACCGGCATCGTGATTACCACCATTGGCCTGACGCTGATGCCGGTAGCCGCGCGCTGGGCAATGGGCGGCAACAGCCATGCGCCGGACTTCGGCAGCATGGCGAACATCGGTCTGGCGGCGGTAACGCTGGTGCTGGTGCTGTTTCTGAGCAAAATCGGCAGTGCGACCATCTCTCGCCTGTCGATTCTGTTGGCCATGGTCATTGGTACGGTGATCGCGGTGTTCCTTGGCATGGCGGATTTCTCGTCCGTAACCCAGGGCCCGATGTTCGGCTTCCCGACGCCGTTCCACTTCGGCATGCCGACCTTTCACTTTGCTGCGATCCTGTCGATGTGCATCGTGGTGATGGTGACGCTGGTGGAGACCTCGGCGGACATTCTGGCCGTCGGCGAGATCATCGGCACCAAGGTTGACTCCAAGCGCCTGGGCAACGGTCTGCGCGCCGACATGCTGTCGAGCATGTTCGCACCGATCTTCGGTTCCTTCACCCAGAGCGCCTTCGCCCAGAACGTCGGTCTGGTGGCGGTCACGGGCATCAAGAGCCGCTACGTGGTGGCAACCGGCGGTCTGTTCCTGGTGATCCTCGGTCTGCTGCCCTTCATGGGCCGGGTCATCGCCGCCGTACCGACCTCCGTATTGGGTGGCGCTGGCATCGTGCTGTTCGGTACCGTCGCGGCCAGCGGCATTCGGACCTTGTCCAAGGTCGACTACCGCAACAACGTCAACCTGATCATCGTCGCGACCTCGATTGGCTTCGGCATGATCCCGATCGCGGCACCTAGCTTCTACGATCACTTCCCGAGCTGGTTCGCGACCATTTTCCATTCGGGCATCAGTTCTTCGGCAATCATGGCCATCGTGCTGAACCTGACCTTCAACCACCTCACCGCCGGCAACTCCGACCAGCAATCGGTGTTTGCGGCCGGTACCGAGCGGGTGCTGCGTTATCAGGATCTGGCGGCGTTGCGTGAAGGGGACTACTTCAGCGACGGTAAACTGCATGATTGCGACGGCAAGGAGATTCCGGTGCTGGAATCGGAACACGGCGTGGCGGAACCACGGGCGGTCCACACGAAAAGCAGTGAGCATGTCTGACGTTCACGGCAACTGAAAAAAGCCGATCTGTCGAATGGACAGATCGGCTTTTTGCTTTTCAGGCGGTGGCTTTTCAATCGACCACAAAAAAGCCCCTGGATCTTTCGATTCAGGGGCTTTTCGATGTTGCTGTCTGGCTCCACGACCTGGACTCGAACCAGGGACCCAGTGATTAACAGTCACTTGCTCTACCAACTGAGCTATCGCGGAATGGCGCGTATCTTACTGATTCAAAAAGAGAAGTCAAGCACCGAATAACAATTTGAGCGAATCATCGGGACGGGCGGTGGTTTAGCGGCGATTGGCGGTTACCAGGATCGCCCCAGAGGTCTACCATGGCTGCCCGGAAGTGGTGACACGCGCTGCCGGCCATTCGCCGAAAAGGTACGCGCCATGAATCATTTGACCCTCACACCTCGACACCACGGGATGCACCCATGAGCATCTCTCAGATCAGCCTGCCCAAAGGTGTCGGCCCCTACGCTGAAAAGTTGTTCGACGCCATCACTCAGGCCGGCACCGCTGAAGCATTGAACCGTGCTGGCGGCAAGGCCGAAGGTTTTGTCCTGGGCCTGGAAAGCACTAAAGCGATCAAGAGCCAGGTCGCTGAATCGCTGTATGTCGCCTACGACGACGCTGCCAGCCAGCGCGCGACCGAACTGGCTTAACCGCCGAAGGTAATCGTGCCAAGCATCAGTTTGGCGTAGAGCGCCGTGGCACCCAATTGCACCAGCCACAGGGCCAGGCCGCCGAGAAACACACCGGCGGCTACTTGCATCACCAGGTTGTTGCCGCGTTTTGCCGGGGCGCGGGGGGTGAAGTGATCCAGGTCATCCAGGTCATCCAGGTCATCACGGTCGGCGCGCAGGTCATCGTTTTTCATGTGGGTTCTCGCAGGAATTCCAGGGTGTATTCAAACCTGTGGGAGCGAGCTTGCTCGCGATGAGGGCATCACATTCAACATTGATGTTGGCAGGACAATCGCTATCGCGAGCAAGCTCGCTCCCACAGTGGATAGTTGTGTGCAGTTTAGAGGGCTCGCTCTAGTTGCCGAAAATTATCTGTGACAAATAAAAAACGGGAAGCCACATGGCTTCCCGTTTTTCATTTCAAGGTGTCATCAGATGACTTGGACGATAGCGTCCGTCACAACCTTGATGTTGCTCTGGTTCAACGCGGCCACGCAGATGCGGCCGGTGTCCAGGGCGTAGATGCCGAACTCGTTGCGCAGGCGGTGAACTTGCTCAACCGTCAGGCCGGAGTAGGAGAACATACCGCACTGACGACCGACGAAGCTGAAATCGCGCTGAGGCGCTTTTTGTGCCAGCAGGTCGACCATCTGGGTACGCATGCCACGAATGCGCAGGCGCATTTCGGCCAGTTCGGCTTCCCACTGGGCGCGCAGTTCCGGGCTGTTCAGCACTGCAGCGACAACGCTGGCACCGTGGGTCGGCGGGTTGGAGTAGTTGGTGCGGATCACGCGTTTGACTTGCGACAACACGCGCGCGCTTTCTTCTTTCGATTCGCTGACGATCGACAGGGCACCCACGCGCTCGCCGTACAGCGAGAACGACTTGGAGAAGGAGCTGGAGGCGAAGAAAGTCAGGCCCGACTCGGCAAACAGGCGTACGGCAGCGGCGTCTTCGTCGATGCCATCGCCGAAGCCCTGGTAGGCCATGTCGAGGAACGGCACGTGGCCTTTGGCTTTAACCACGTCCAGGACGTTTTTCCAGTCCGCCGGGCTCAGGTCCACGCCGGTCGGGTTGTGGCAGCAGGCGTGCAGCACGATGATCGAGCCGTTTGGCAGCGCGTTCAGGTCTTCCAGCATGCCGGTACGGTTCACGTCGTGGGTCGCGGCGTCGTAGTAACGGTAGTTCTGCACCGGGAAACCGGCGGTTTCGAACAGCGCGCGGTGGTTTTCCCAGCTCGGGTCGCTGATCGCCACAACGGCGTTCGGCAGCAGTTGCTTGAGGAAGTCGGCACCGATTTTCAGTGCGCCAGTACCGCCAACGGCCTGGGTGGTGATTACACGGCCGGCAGCGATCAGCGGCGAGTCATTGCCGAACAGCAGCTTTTGCACGGCCTGGTCGTAGGCGGCGATGCCGTCGATTGGCAGGTAGCCACGGGAAACGTGTTGAGCGGCGCGAATGGTTTCGGCTTCGACAACGGCGCGCAGGAGTGGAATTCGCCCCTCCTCGTTGCAGTAAACACCGACCCCCAGGTTGACTTTGTTGGTCCGGGTATCGGCGTTGAATGCTTCGTTGAGGCCCAGGATTGGATCGCGTGGTGCCATTTCGACAGCGGAGAACAGGCTCATTATTGCGGCGGCTCTGAATGGAGTGTGGAGGGACGTGTCGCGCTCCAGCCGAATGCACTAGAGCGGTGCACAAACGGGGAGCTAGTATAGAGGCCATCCGCGATCAATGGCGACAGGCTATTCGGCTTTTAAGGTAAGTTTTTCCGATTATTTTGCGACCGTTAGTCGAAAGGCGTCGGCAAAGGTTTTGCGCGATGTAGGACGTTTGCCTTGAAAGCGCTGGCAATCGGCTCCACATTGAGCACAATCCAGTTTTTTCTTCGGGCGACATCGGTCGTTTGCGGTCTTTCTCGTTCGTGCCGGTTTTGCCGGCAAGCGTGATTCCAGAGGTATTTCATGTCTGAATTCCAGCTAGTCACCCGTTTCGAGCCCGCCGGCGATCAGCCGGAAGCCATCCGCCTGATGGTCGAGGGCATCGAAGCCGGGCTGGCGCACCAGACGCTGCTCGGTGTGACCGGCTCGGGCAAGACCTTCAGCATCGCCAATGTGATCGCCCAGGTGCAGCGCCCGACCCTGGTGCTGGCGCCGAACAAGACCCTGGCGGCGCAGTTGTACGGTGAGTTCAAGGCGTTCTTCCCGAACAACGCGGTGGAGTATTTCGTTTCCTACTACGACTACTACCAGCCGGAAGCCTATGTGCCGTCCTCGGACACCTTCATCGAGAAAGACGCCTCGATCAACGACCACATCGAGCAAATGCGTTTGTCGGCGACCAAGGCATTGCTCGAGCGCAAAGACGCGATCATCGTCACCACGGTGTCGTGCATCTACGGTCTGGGCAGTCCGGAAACCTATTTGAAGATGGTGTTGCACGTGGATCGCGGCGACCGGCTCGACCAGCGCGAATTGCTGCGACGCCTGGCTGACCTGCAATACACCCGCAACGACATGGATTTTGCCCGTGCGACCTTCCGCGTGCGTGGCGATGTGATCGATATCCACCCGGCGGAATCCGACTTCGAGGCGATCCGCATCGAGCTGTTCGACGATGAAGTGGAAAGCCTGTCGGCGTTCGATCCGCTCACCGGCGAAGTCATTCGCAAACTGCCGCGCTTCACCTTCTACCCGAAGAGCCACTACGTGACGCCACGGGAAACCCTGATGGGCGCGGTCGAGGGCATCAAGGTCGAGTTGCAGGAGCGTCTGGAATACCTGCGCTCCAACAACAAATTGGTGGAAGCCCAGCGCCTGGAGCAGCGCACCCGTTTCGACCTGGAGATGATCCTCGAGCTGGGTTACTGCAACGGCATCGAAAACTACTCGCGCTATCTGTCCGGCCGCGAAGCCGGCGCGGCACCACCAACCCTTTACGATTACCTGCCTGCCGATGCTTTGCTGGTGATCGACGAGTCCCATGTCAGCGTTCCGCAGGTCGGTGCGATGTACAAAGGCGACCGTTCGCGTAAAGAGACACTGGTGGAATACGGTTTCCGCTTGCCTTCAGCGCTGGATAACCGGCCGATGCGTTTCGATGAATGGGAAAGCATCAGCCCGCAGACGATTTTCGTCTCGGCGACCCCGGGCAACTACGAAGCCGAACACGCTGGCCGCGTCATTGACATGGTGGTGCGCCCGACCGGGCTGGTGGACCCACAAATCGAGATTCGCCCGGCACTGACCCAGGTCGACGACTTGCTGTCGGAAATCACCAAGCGCGTCGCTCTGGAAGAGCGAGTGCTGGTCACGACACTGACCAAGCGCATGGCCGAAGACTTGACTGATTATTTGGCCGATCACGGTGTGCGCGTGCGCTATTTGCACTCGGACATCGACACCGTGGAGCGGGTCGAGATCATCCGTGATCTGCGCCTGGGTACTTTCGATGTGCTGGTGGGGATCAACCTGCTGCGCGAAGGCCTGGATATGCCGGAAGTGTCGCTGGTGGCGATCCTCGATGCCGACAAGGAAGGTTTCCTGCGTTCCGAGCGCTCACTGATCCAGACCATCGGGCGTGCGGCACGTAACCTTAATGGCCGGGCGATTCTGTATGCCGACCGGATTACCGGTTCCATGGAGCGCGCGATCGGCGAAACCGAGCGCCGTCGCGACAAGCAGATCGCCTTCAACCTGGCCAACGGCATCACCCCCAAAGGTGTGTTCAAGGACGTCGCCGACATCATGGAAGGCGCCACCGTGCCGGGTTCGCGCAGCAAGAAGCGCAAGGGCATGGCCAAGGCTGCGGAAGAGAACGCCAAATACGAAGCGGAGTTGCGCTCGCCGGGCGAGATCGCCAAGCGTATCAAGGCCTTGGAAGAGAAGATGTATGCGTTGGCGCGCGATCTGGAGTTTGAAGCGGCGGCGCAGATGCGCGATGAGATTGGCAAGTTGCGCGAGCGGTTGATTACTGTTTGATTTGTAGTGTCTGAACTGGCCTCATCGCGAGCAAGCTCGCTCCCACAGGGATCACACCGAACCTTGTGGGAGCGAGCTTGCTCGCGATGAGGCCGGTCAGGGCGCTGCAAGTATCAATTAGTGTGCTTCCCCAGCCTTCAACCCCTCCGGCAACTTCTTGGTCAGCAACACCGCCACCATGCTGATCCCCAACGCAATCCCGACAAAATGAAACGCATCGTTGTAGGCCATGATCGACGCCTGCTGGTGGGCGATCTCGCTGAGTTTGCCCAGGGCTGCCGTTTCATTGCCCAGCCTGTCAGCCAGTGAGGCGATCCGTTCAGCGACCTGCGGATTACTCGGCACGATGGATTCACGCAGGTAATCAAAGTAAACCTTGGTCCGCGCATCCAGCAGCGTGGCGAGCAGGGCGATGCCGATGGCGCCGCCGAGGTTGCGCAGGATGTTGAACAGGCTCGAGGCCGATCCCGCATCCTGGGGCAGGATGTAGGCGGTCGCGATCAGCGAGATGGTGACCATGATCAGTGGCTGGCCCAGGGCGCGGATGATCTGGATCTGATTGAACTGCGGCCCGGCAAAGTCCGGGTTCAACACGCCCGAAGAGAAACTCGCCAACCCGAATAGCCCGAAGCCCAGTGTGCACAGCCATTTGGGCGAGACGTATTTCATCAATTTGGGCACCAGCGGAATCAGAAACAGCTGCGGCACGCCCATCCACATGATCACTTCGCCGATCTGCAGGGCGTTGTAGTTCTGGATCTGCGCCAGGTACAGCGGCAACAGGTAGATCGAGCCGTACAGCCCGACCCCCATCCCGACACTGGAAATGCTTGATAGGCCAAAGTTGCGATTGCGCAGGATGCCGAGGTTGATCAGCGGATTGGGTTTGGAGGTCTGCACGATCACAAAGCTGATCAGGCTGACCAGCGCGATGCTGCCAAGGGTTACGATCAGGCTCGATTCCAGCCAGTCCTTGCGATGGCCTTCCTCCAGAAACACCTGCAAGCAACCGAGCCCGACGCCGAGGGTGAGAATGCCGGCGTAGTCGGTGCTTTTCAGCAATTCCCAGTGGGCTTCTTTTTTCTCCAGGCCGTACATCAAGCCGGCGATCATGATCAGGCCGGGCGGGATGTTGATGTAGAAAATGTATTCCCAGCCCCAGTTTTCCGTCAGCCAGCCGCCGAGGGTCGGGCCGATGGAGGGCGCGAAGGTGGCGGTCATGGCGAACATGGCCATGCCTTTGGCGCGGTGGTGTTCCGGGAGCTTGATCAGGGTCAGGGTGAACGCCAGCGGAATCAGCGCGCCACCGGTAAAGCCTTGCAGGGCGCGGAACACAATCATGCTTTCCAGGCTCCACGCCATGGAGCAGAGCAGGGACGCGACCAGGAATCCGAGGGACACCCAGACCGCCAGGCGCCGGGCTGACAGCAGCTGCACGAGCCAGGCGGTGAGCGGGATCATGATGATTTCCGCCACCAGGTACGAAGTGGAAATCCACGAACCTTCTTCCAGGGTCGCCGACAGTGCACCCTGGATGTCCTTGAGCGAGGAGTTGGTGATCTGGATGTCCAGCACCGCCATGAACGCACCGAGCATCACGCTCATCACCGCAATCCAGTCCCGCCGGGTCGGTTCGCCGACCGGGCGGATCAGTTGATCACCGGCCATCGTCAGGGGCGTCTTTGTGGCTCACTTTGGGGGTGATTTCTTCAGGGGTGTCCTTGATGTTCACCTTGGCGGTGACCGACATGCCCGGGCGGATCTTGCCGCGCAGCGGATTGTCCGCGGCGAAGGTCAGTTTGACCGGAATCCGTTGTACGACTTTGGTGAAGTTGCCCGTGGCATTGTCCGGCGGCAACAGGCTGAACTGCGCGCCCGAGGCGGCGAACAGGCTGTCGACCCGGGCTTTGATCGGGGTGTCGCTGTAGGCGTCGAAGGTCAGTTCGGCTTCCTGGCCGGGCTGCATGTGGCCAATCTGGGTTTCCTTGAAATTGGCCTGAATCCAGATGTCTTCGTCCGGCACGATCGACAACAGGTAAGCGCCGGCCTGCACATATTGGCCTTCGCGGGCTGCACGCTGGCCGATCAGGCCGCTGATGGGGGCGTGGATTTCGCTGCGGGTCAGGTTCAGTTCGGCCTGGGCCAGGTCGGTTTGGGCGTTGGCGATCTGCGCGTCGAGGCGTTTGATCTCTGCATTCAGCGCGTTGACCTGCTGGCGCTGGCTTTGCGCGTCGGCCTGGGCCTTGGCCACTTGCGAGCGTGCGATGTGGTTGTCGGCGGAGAGGGTGGTCACCCGTTCTTCCGAAATATAGCCGGGTTTGCGCAGGGTCTCGGCGCGGGTCAGGTCGATCTGCGAGCGACCCAGGCTGGCCTGGCTGGACGCGACTTGCGCTTCGCTGGCGGCAATCAGGCTGGCCTGCTGGGTCAGTTTACTCTGGGCTTGCAGGCGTTCGGCCTGGCGGGTGGCCAGGGCGGCATTGGCGCGGTCGACAGCGAGGCGGAAGTCGTCGCCCTCGAGTTTGACCAGCAACTGGCCTTTCTCGACATGCTGGTTGTCCTGCACCAGCACCTGATCGATACGCGCGCCCAATTGGCTCGACACGCGGGTGATCTCGCCCTGGACATAAGCGTTGTCGGTGCTTTCATAAAAGCGCCCCTTCAAGAGCCAATGGGCAAACAGGCCCCCGGCAATCAACAGGACAATCAGCAGGAACGAGAAGAGGCGACGCTTGAGTTGGGCAGGCATGGGGCAAACTGTAGTCGAGAAATTGTAAGAGAAGTTATCAGCGGGCAAATCTGGCATACAGCCGATAAGCGGTAAATGCTGTCGGCTGATTTTCGGCCATTCACCTCCCTGTACGGGCGTTACAGACGCAACCTTGGCTTAAATGCCCTGTTCACTGGAGCCGGGCGGGTGTCGCCTGTTACCATTCGCGCCTTGTTTGAACTTCGCTTTTATTCTTTTCGAGACATGCCATGACCACCGTCCGCACTCGCATCGCGCCATCGCCTACCGGGGATCCCCACGTAGGTACCGCCTATATCGCCTTGTTCAACTACTGCTTTGCCAAGCAGCACGGCGGTGAGTTCATCCTGCGGATCGAAGACACTGACCAGCTGCGTTCGACCCGCGAGTCCGAACAGCAGATTTTCGACGCCTTGCGCTGGCTCGGGATCGACTGGAGCGAAGGCCCGGATGTCGGCGGCCCGCACGGTCCGTACCGTCAAAGCGAGCGCGGCGACATTTACCAGAAGTATTGCCAGCAACTGGTCGAAATGGGCCATGCCTTCCCGTGCTTCTGCACCGCCGAAGAGCTGGACCAGATGCGCGCCGAGCAGATGGCTCGCGGCGAAACCCCGCGTTATGACGGCCGCGCGCTGCTGCTGTCCAAGGAAGAAGTCGACCGTCGCCTGGCCGCTGGCGAGCCGCACGTCATCCGTATGAAAGTACCGAGCGAAGGCGTTTGCGTGGTGCCGGACATGCTCCGTGGCGACGTTGAAATCCCGTGGGACCGCATGGACATGCAAGTCCTGATGAAGACCGACGGCCTGCCGACCTACTTCCTGGCCAACGTGGTCGACGACCACCTGATGGGCATCACCCACGTATTGCGTGGCGAAGAGTGGCTGCCATCGGCACCGAAGCTGATCCTGCTTTACGAATACTTCGGCTGGGAACAACCGGAGCTGTGCTACATGCCGCTGCTGCGTAACCCGGACAAGAG
This sequence comes from Pseudomonas sp. GW823-FHT06E10, assembly GCF_058794995.1. Classification (NCBI taxonomy): domain Bacteria; kingdom Pseudomonadati; phylum Pseudomonadota; class Gammaproteobacteria; order Pseudomonadales; family Pseudomonadaceae; genus Pseudomonas; species Pseudomonas sp. GW823-FHT06E10. Next base: position 95,864 of record NZ_JBXAHJ010000010.1, read on the forward strand.
CAAGCTGTCCAAGCGCAAGAACCCGACCTCGGTGACGTTCTACGAGCGCATGGGCTTCATGCCGGAAGCGATGCTCAACTACCTGGGTCGCATGGGCTGGTCGATGCCGGACGAGCGCGAGAAGTTCTCGCTGCAGGAAATGGTCGACAACTTCGACCTCAAGCGCGTGTCCCTCGGCGGGCCGATCTTCGACATCGAGAAACTGTCGTGGCTCAACGGCCAGTGGCTGCGCGACCTGCCGGTGGAAGAGTTCGCCGCGCGCGTGCAGAAGTGGGCGTTCAATTCCGAATACATGATGAAGATCGCACCGCACGTACAGGGCCGGGTCGAAACCTTCAGCCAGGTGGCACCGCTGGCCGGGTTCTTCTTTGCCGGTGGCGTGAGCCCGGATGCGAAGTTGTTCGAATCGAAGAAGCTGTCGGGTGATCAGGTTCGTCAGTTGATGCAGTTGATCCTGTGGAAGCTCGAAAGCCTGCGTCAGTGGGAAAAGGACAGCATCACCGCGACCATTCAGGCGGTGGTCGAATCCCTGGAGCTGAAGCTGCGTGATGCCATGCCGCTGATGTTCGCTGCGATCACTGGCCAGGCCAGCTCGGTGTCGGTGCTCGATGCGATGGAAATCCTCGGGCCGGACCTGACCCGTTTCCGTCTGCGCCAGGCCATTGACCTGCTGGGCGGCGTGTCGAAGAAAGAAAACAAGGAGTGGGAAAAGCTGTTGGGCGCGATTGCCTGACACGCTTGATGAAGGGCTGATGGCCATTGTGTGTGCCCGTCGTTGGGCGCGCAGTGGTCCTCAGACCCCGATTTTTCGGGGGGGAGGGCGGTAAGTGATTGTTATGTCGGCAAAAAATTTTAATTTTTTTGAAAAATAAGTTTGACAGGCTTTCGATACGCCCTTAAGATTCGCCCCGTCCTCAGCGATGACATCAACGATGAGGGGCTATAGCTCAGCTGGGAGAGCGCTTGCATGGCATGCAAGAGGTCGACGGTTCGATCCCGTCTAGCTCCACCAATTTACACTTCAAGGTCTGGCCACACCGGCCTTGAAGCGATCAACACTCAGCGTTGATCAGTTGTATAGAAGGGTTTGCGTCCCCTTCGTCTAGTGGCCTAGGACACCGCCCTTTCACGGCGGTAACAGGGGTTCGAGTCCCCTAGGGGACGCCAGTTTTACAGAAGCGATGTTGCAAGATGTCGCTCCGCCGCGAGGCGAAAAATCCGGGGCTATAGCTCAGCTGGGAGAGCGCCTGCATGGCATGCAGGAGGTCAGCGGTTCGATCCCGCTTAGCTCCACCAATTTTACAGTTCAAGGTCTGGCCACACCGGCCTTGAATCGATCAGCACTCAGCACTGATCAGTTGTATAGAAGGGTTTGTGTCCCCTTCGTCTAGTGGCCTAGGACACCGCCCTTTCACGGCGGTAACAGGGGTTCGAGTCCCCTAGGGGACGCCACGATTACCCGCTCTGCGGGATTTATAAGGGTCATTCAATTATTGAATGGCCCTTTTGTTTGTCTGGCGTTTGGCCAAATTCCTCCATTTCCAAAAAAACTGTTCTTCAGACCAGCGGTCATGCCCATGACTTGCTAAAATTTATTATGAGAATAATATTTCAATCGTAATATTCGGAGGCAACGATGAACGATAAAAAAGCCCAAACCCGCGAACGCATCCTCAAGGCTGCCAGCGCAGCGCTGATTCAGCGCGGCCCGGCCGAGCCAAGCGTGGGCGAAGTGATGGGCGCGGCGGGCCTGACGGTCGGCGGCTTCTACGCCCACTTCGAAAGCAAGGACGCGATGATGCTGGAGGCGTTCAGGCAATTGCTCGGTCACCGCCGTGACTTGATTGCCGACATGGACGCGGAGTTGACCGGCGAAGAGCGCCGCGCGCTGGTGGCGGCGTTCTATCTGTCGCGCAAGCACCGTGATTCCTCCGAATCGGCCTGTCCGATCCCGGCATCGGTCGGCGAACTGGGGCGGCTGCCGGAAGCGTTTCGTGTCGCGCTCAATGAGCATGTGGAATTGATGGTCGCGCAGTTGGCGGCCAGCCCTGAAGAAACCGAAAAAGCCCTGGCCGACATGGCCTTGATGGTGGGTGGGCTGGCTCTGGCGCGGGCGCTGGGGCCAGGAGAGTTGTCCGATCGATTACTGCGCGCGGCCAAATCGGCAGTGCGTTGACCTGAAGGCTGCGGCCTGAGGAGAATGCGATGAGCACGTTAAAGTGGGTTCGTGGCGTTAATGGCACCTTGGGCTGGGTTGCCCCGAAACTGGTCGCAAGCAAAATGCGACAGGCGTTCATGACGCCACGGGACCTGCCGCTGCGTGACTGGGAGCTGCCACTGTTGGCCAAGTCCGAGCGGGTCACCCTGCGTTTCGGTCTCTCGGCCTTGCGTTGGGGTCAGGGCCCGGCAGTATTGCTGATGCATGGCTGGGAAGGGCGGCCGACGCAGTTTGCCAGCCTCATCACCGCGCTGGTCGATGCCGGTTACTCGGTCGTGGCCCTGGATGGTCCGGCCCACGGTCGCTCACCGGGCAGTGAAGCGAATGTGGTGCTGTTCGCCCGCGCCATGCTGGAAGCGGCCGCCGAACTGCCACCCCTGCAAGCGGTCATCGGCCACTCCATGGGCGGCGCCAGTGCGATGCTCGCGGTCCAGTTGGGCCTGCGCACCGAAACCCTGGTCAGCATTGCGGCCCCGGCGCGGATTCTTGGTGTGTTGCGTGGTTTTGCCCGCTATGTCGGGCTGCCACCGAAGGCCCGCTCGGCGTTCATTCGCCAGGTCGAGCAAGACGTCGGCATGCGAGCCGCGACGCTGGATGTCGCGCACTATCAACTCGACATGCCCGGCCTGATTGTCCACGCCGAAGACGACAACTTTGTCTCTGTGAAGGAATCCCAGCTGATCCATGAAGCCTGGTTCGACAGCCGCTTGTTGCGTTTGAAAGACGGTGGTCATCAGCGAGTGTTGGCCGACCCTCGGGTGATTGATGGCGTGTTATCACTGCTGGCCGGGCGCAGTCTGCAATCACGCCAATCCGCCTGAGCTTCCGTTACACTGCCCCGGTCGAAATTATCTGACCAGGGAGTCGGGCATGGGCTGGGATCGGGAAACGCCGTTCATCATTGATCTGCAAGTGAGCGCCGAGGACATTGACGGGTTGGGGCACGCGAACAACGCGGTCTACGTGACCTGGCTCGAACGCTGTGCCTGGCGCCACTCCCAGCGTCTTGGCCTGGACCTGGTCGAGTATCGGCGGCTGGACCGGGCGATGGCGGTGGTGCGGCACGAGATCGATTACCTGGCGGCAGCCTATGAGGACGATGAGTTGCAATTGGCGACCTGGATCGTCGATTGGGATCAGCGCCTTAAAATGACCCGGCACTTCCAGTTGGTCCGTCCCAGCGACAACACCACGCTATTGCGCGCGCAGACCACCTTCGTCTGCATCGAACTGTCCACGGGCAAGCCCAAGCGCATGCCGGCGGAGTTCATCGAGGGTTATGGCCCGGCGTTGCAAACTCCGGCCTGACACTGGTTCCTGTGGCGAGGGGGCTTGCCCCCGTTCGGCTGCGAAGCAGTCGCAAAACCTGTCGATGCATTTTATCTGACGAAATGCCGGGGCCGCTTCGCGACCCAGCGGGGGCAAGCCCCCTCGCCACAAGGGTATGCGCAAGTCTTTCGCTCGATTATCCAGTAAACTGCCGCACGTTTTTCCTCGAGTGTGTTTTTCATGCAAATTGCTTTGGCGCCCATGGAGGGGTTGGTCGACGACATCCTGCGCGACGTGCTGACCCGTGTGGGTGGTATTGACTGGTGCGTGACCGAGTTCATCCGGGTCAACGACCAGTTGCTCACACCTGCCTATTTCCACAAGTTCGGTCCGGAGTTGCTCAACGGTGCCCGGACGGCCTCCGGTGTGCCGCTGCGTGTGCAACTGCTCGGTTCCGATCCTGTGTGCCTGGCGGAAAATGCCGCGCTGGCCTGCGAGCTGGGTTCCGAAGTGATCGACCTGAACTTCGGCTGTCCGGCCAAGACCGTCAATAAATCCCGTGGTGGTGCGGTATTGCTCAAGGAACCCGAGCTGCTCAACCAGATCGTCGAGCACGTCCGTCGTGCCGTCCCCGCGCACATTCCAGTCACCGCCAAGATGCGCCTGGGCTTCGACAGCCCGGACGTCTCGCTGGTGTGTGCCACGGCCCTGGCCGAAGGCGGTGCCGAACATATCGTGGTGCATGCGCGGACCAAGGTCGACGGCTACAAGCCGCCGGCACACTGGGAGTGGATTCCGCGAGTGCAGGACGTGGTCAAGGTGCCGGTGTTCGCCAATGGCGACATCTGGAGCGTCGAAGACTGGCGTCGTTGCCGCGAGATCAGCGGCGTGGAAGACATCATGCTCGGTCGCGGCCTGGTTTCGCGCCCGGATCTCGCCCGGCAGATCGCCGCGGCGCGGGCCGGTGAAGAGGTGGTCGAGATGACCTGGGCCGAGTTGTTGCCGCTGATCCAGGACTTCTGGCTGCAAGCCAAGGCACAAATGACGCCACGCCAGTCGCCGGGCCGTCTGAAGCAATGGCTGGCGATGCTGACCCGCAATTATCCCGAGGCGGTAGAGCTCTTTACCGTGCTGCGTCGTGAGACCGAGCTGGATAACGTCTCGCGTTTGCTGGGGCTGCCGGTGGCGGAAGCGGCCTGAAACTTTTTGTAAAAAAAGCAGAAAACAATCTCTTGAAATGCAATCAGCGGTCCCTATTTAAGGATTACGCGATGCCGAATTCGGGTCGCGGAGACAAAAAACCTTGCTGATTGTTTTCAGGAGATTTGCATCATGGCTACTACATTATCCTTGGCCCCACTGTTCCGTTCCTCGGTAGGTTTCGACCGTTTCAACGACCTGTTCGAGACCGCCCTGCGCAACGAGCCAGGCAGCAGCTATCCACCCTATAACGTGGAGAAACACGGCGACGATCAATACCGCATCGTAATTGCCGCGGCCGGTTTCCAGGAAGAAGATCTGGAGCTCGAAGTCGAGAAAGGTGTGCTGACCATCAGTGGCGGTAAACGCGACGCGAACGAAGACGTCACTTATCTGTATCAGGGCATTGCCCAGCGTGCGTTCAAGCTGTCCTTCCGTCTGGCGGACCACATCGAGATCAAGGCTGCCGGCCTGAGCAACGGTCTGTTGAGCATCGACCTGCTGCGGGTGATTCCGGAAGAGGCGAAAGCCAAGCGCATCCCGATCAACGGGACGCAAAAGCCGGCTCTGCAACACTGAGTCGGAGCAAGAAGAAGGGCGCCATTGGCGCCCTTTTTTGTGCCTGTCACTTCAGCAGTTTTTGAAACTCCTCCACCGGCAACGGCAGGCTGTGCAAATACCCTTGGTAGAAGTGACACTCTAGCCCCTGCAGGAACTCAAGCTGCTCCGCCGTTTCCACCCCTTCGGCTATCACTTTCAAATCCAGGCTGTGGGCCATGGCGACGATGGCGCGGATGATCTCGGCGTCGTTCGGGTCGCTGGTGGCGTCGCGGATGAAAGACTTGTCGATTTTCAGGGTGTCGACCGGCAAGCGCTTGAGGTAGGTCAGCGAGGAGTAGCCAGTGCCGAAGTCGTCCATGGCGAAGCTCACACCGAGTTTTTTCAGGCGGCGCATTTTGCTGATGGTGTCTTCCAGGTTCTGGATCACGATGCCTTCGGTGATTTCCAGTTTCAACAGGGAGCAGGGCAGGCCATAGGTGTTCAGGCTGTTTTCGACACGTTCGACGAAATCGTTCTGGCGGAACTGGCGCGGGCTGATGTTCACGCACAGGCTGAATTTGTACGGATTCACCAGGCCGTCGTCGATCAACCGTTTGAAGGCCTGGCAGGCTTCGTCGAGGATCCAGGTACCGACCTCCAGAATCAGTCCGCTGTCTTCCAGCACCTTGATGAACTCGGCGGGTGACTGCGGGCCGAGTTCCGGATGATTCCAGCGCACCAGGGCCTCGGCACCGACGATGCGGTCGCCCCGGGCGTCGACCTGGGGTTGGTAATGCACGCGAAACTCGCCCCGGGAAAGGGCCAGGCGCAGGTCGGTTTCCATGCGCAGGCGTTCGCTCGCGGCCTTCTGCATGGTGTTGTGGTACATCTGCGTGGTATTGCGACCCGAGTCCTTGGCGCGATAGAGCGCGATGTCGGCGCGCTTGAGCAGGTCGGTCGGGGTCGAGCCGTGATCGGGGATCAGCGCAATGCCGATGCTGGGTGTCACTTGCAGTCGCTGGCCGTCGAGGAACATCGGTTCGGACAGCAGCTCGCGGATGGTGTCGGCCAGTTGGCGAACCTGATCGCTGACCTCGCTGCGCGAGCCTTCGAGACCGCTGAGCAGCACCACGAATTCGTCACCGCCCAGGCGCGCAACGGTATCTTCCATGCGCACGCTGGCCTCCAGGCGTGCGGTGATGATTTTCAGCACGGTATCGCCCACCGGGTGCCCGAGGGAGTCGTTGATGTGCTTGAAGTGGTCGAGGTCGAGGAACATCAGCGCGCCACGCAGGTTATGCCGTTTGAGCAGAGCGATCTGCTGACTCAGGCGGTCCATCAGCAGGGCGCGATTGGGCAGATTGGTCAGTGGGTCGTGGTAGGCCAGGTGGCGAATCTGCGCTTCGGCGTTTTTCAGCAGGCTGACGTCGCGCGCGGTCAGCAGCAGGCAGGCGGTTTCATTGAGGGTGATCGGTTCCACCGAGACTTCGACGGTGAGCAGTTCGCCGCGCTTGTTGCGCCCGAGCATTTCCTGGTGATGAACCCGTCCCTTGATCTGCAATTCGGCCAGCAGCGCCGAGCGTTGTTTTTCTTCGGCCCAAATCCCGACCTGGTACACCGTGCGGCCCACCACCTCCTCGGCGCGGTAGCCGGTCAGGCGGCAGAAGCCGTCGTTGACCTCCAGATAGCGTCCGGTGTCGCGCTCCGTGATGGTGATGGCGTCGGGGCTGGAGTGGAAGGCCTTGGCGAATTTCTCTTCACTGGCCTTGAGCGCCGCTTCCGAGCGCTGTTGCTGGGTGATATCGCGCAGGGTGGTGACGATGCAGGGCTGGTCGCCGACGCTGATCTGGCGGCTGGAAATCACACAAGTCAGGGTCTGTCCTTCCTTGTGCTGGACCAGAATGGCCACGTTGTTCAGGCCTTGTTCGCGGATCACTTGTTCGATTCGTCGCAGGCTTTTCGCCGAAGCGTCCCACAGGCCGATTTCGTCGGCGCTGCGGCCGATCACATCGGCGGTGCTCCAGCCGAAGGTCTGGGTGAAGCTGGAGTTGATTTCAATGAACTGGCCGGAGTCCTGGCGGGTGACGCAGATCGGATCGGGGCTGACCTGGAACAGCGTGGCGAATTTCTCTTCGGAGGCCACCAGCCGTTGTTCGCGCTCCACCTGATCAGTGATGTCGAGCAAGGTGCCGGCCATACGCACCGGCACACCGTTGTCATCGCGGTAGAGGCGGGCACGGCTTTCCAGATAGCGCGAGGTGCCGTCGGGCAATTGCACGCGGTAGGTCAATTGATAGTTGCCGGCCGGGCCTTCACGCAGACTGCGGTAAGCGTCGCGCATGGTGTCGCGTTCTTCGCCGGGCACGCCTTCGAAGAACTCGTCGAAGGACTCGTGGAAGGGCTTGGCGTCCAGACCGTGCAGTTGGGCGGCCCGTGCCGATCCGTAGAGCATGCCGCTGGGAATGTGCCAGTCCCAGGTGCCGAGTTGCGCCGAGTCCAGTGCCAGGTCGAGGCGTTCCTGGCTGTCCTTGAGGGCCTGTTCGGCGACTTTGCGCTCGGTGGTGTCAAGGAACGTGCTCAGTAGATAGGGCTGGCCTTCGAGCTCGACCTTTTGCGCACTGAGGATGCCGTCGTGGACCTGGCCATTGCTGGCGCGAAACTGCACTTCCATGCTGACCAGGTCGCCTTTGGCTTTGGTGGCCTTGACCAGTTCGGCCCGTTGTTCGGGATGCACCCACAGGCCCAGTTCCAGGGTGGTGCGGCCGATCGCGTTTTGCACCGGCCAGCCGAACAGGCTTTCGAAATACTGGTTGGCTTCGGTGATCAGGCCGTCTTCCTGGCGGGTCAGCAGGACCATGTTGGGGCACAGGTGGAACAGGGTGGCGAAGCGTTTTTCCGAGCTGCTCAACGCCTGTTCGCGCTGGCGCTGGTGGGTAATCTCGCGGATTACACCGATCATCCGTGGCCGGCCGTGCTTGTCCGGTAACAGGCTGCCGCTGATTTCCAGCCAGTGCAGGCTGCCATCGGGCCAGCGGATGCGGTGATGCATCGCTTGCTCCAGCGGTGCGCCAGCGATGACTGCGTGGAACGCGCGAACGGTTTTCGCGCGATCCTCCGGAGGCAGCAAGTCGAGGTATTCCAGATCCGATGGCAACGGTTTGCGGGGATCGAAGCCGAACAGCGCCTGCGTGCCCCGGGACCAACTGATCTTTCCGCGCTCGATGTCCCAATACCACGCACCCAAGCGCGCGCCGTTGAGCGCGGCCAACAATTGCGGGGCACTTTCCCAGCTCTGTTCGGAGCTTTTCGGGTCAAGTGCCTGTATACGCGGCATTGGCGGAATACGGTCAACAGATTTGGGCATTGGCAAGCCTTGGGCTGAATGGGCGTTTGGGGCAGGAATTCGCGGCTCTACAGGATTAGCACAGCTTAGCCTTGAGTCCCTGGCTGATCGAGTTGAGCGTCCAGCAAGGCCATGAAGGCCCGCGCAGCATTCGACAGCGTCCTTTCTGTGTGCAAGATATAGCCTAGCTGGCGAGTGAGCTGTATGCCCGGCAAAGGTATGCGCGCCACCTGGTCATCGAGCATGGTGCGCGGCAAAACGCTCCAGGCCAGGCCGATCGAGACCATCATCTTGATGGTTTCCAGGTAGTTGGTGCTCATGGCGATGTTTGGCGTCAGGCCCTGGGCTTCAAACAGCCGCTGCACAATGTGGTGGGTAAAGGTATTGCCACCGGGGAAGACCGCCGGGTGTCGGGCGATGTCCGCCAGGCTGACCTTGCCGTTATTGAGCAACGAATGCTCCGGGGCAACCACGAAATCCAGCGGGTCGTCCCATACCGGGGTGGCCTTGACCAGCGCATGGGGTTCTGGCGCCAGGGTAATGACCGCCAGTTCGGCGCGGCCATGGAGAATTTCCTCGTAGGCCACTTCCGAATCGAGGAACTGAATATCCAGCGCCACTTGTGGGTAGAGTCGGGTGAACTCCCTCAGCAAGGGCGGCAAACGGTGCAAGCCGATGTGGTGACTGGTGGCCAGGGTCAGACGGCCGGTCACCTCGCCGGTGAGGTTGGTCAGGGCTCTGCGCGTATCATCGAGGACATTGAGAATCTGATAAGCCCGCGGCAGCAGGGCGCGCCCGGCCTCGGTCAGGCCCACTTCACGACCCAGACGGTCGAACAACCGCACCTTCAATTGCTGCTCCAGCCCGGCGATGCGCTTGCTGATGGCCGGCTGGGTCAGGTGCAGCCGTTCCCCGGCGCCGGAGAAGCTTCCGGTCTCGGCGATGGCAATAAAGGCATTGAGGTTGGCCAGGTCCATAGTTGCATTCCAGTTGGTTATCCAAAGCATAAAAAATATGAATTTGAGTTATTTAATGTAACCCCATAGGATCAGCCTCACAAGCCAAGGGGTTATTGAGTCGCTCAAGACCCAGGGCATAGAAACAAGCTGATGAGGAAACCGTCTGATGGCCGGCAAAACGCTCTACGACAAGCTCTGGGATTCGCATTTGGTCAAGCAGCGCGACGATGGCTCTGCGCTGATCTACATCGATCGTCACATCATCCACGAAGTGACCTCTCCGCAAGCCTTCGAAGGCCTGCGTCTGGCCGGGCGCAAGCCATGGCGCATCGATGCCAACATCGCGACCCCGGACCACAACGTACCGACCACGCCGGAGCGCAAGGGCGGCATCGACGCCATCGTTGACCAGGTTTCGCGCCTGCAAGTCCAGACCCTCGATGACAACTGCGATGAATACGGCATTGTCGAGTTCAAGATGAACGACGTTCGCCAGGGCATCGTCCATGTCATCGGCCCGGAGCAAGGCGCAACCTTGCCCGGCATGACCGTGGTCTGCGGCGACTCCCATACCTCGACCCATGGCGCATTCGGCGCATTGGCTCACGGTATCGGCACTTCCGAGGTCGAGCATGTGCTCGCCACCCAGTGCCTGGTCGCCAAGAAAATGAAAAACATGCTGGTGCGCGTCGAAGGCCAATTGCCGTTCGGCGTGACCGCCAAGGACATCGTGCTCGCGGTGATCGGCAAGATTGGCACCGCCGGCGGTAACGGCCACGCCATCGAGTTCGCCGGCAGCGCGATTCGCGACCTGTCCGTCGAAGGCCGCATGACCATCTGCAACATGTCCATCGAGGCCGGCGCTCGCGTAGGCCTGGTGGCTGCGGACGAAAAAACTGTGGCTTACGTCAAGGGCCGTCCATTTGCCCCGAAAGGCGCGGAATGGGACCTGGCCGTTGAAGCCTGGAAAGACCTGGTGTCTGACGCCGATGCCACGTTTGATACGGTTGTCGAGCTCGATGCGACCCAGATCAAGCCGCAAGTCAGCTGGGGTACTTCGCCTGAGATGGTGCTGGCGGTAGACCAGAACGTGCCGGATCCTGCGAAGGAAATGGACCTGGTCAAGCGCGACTCCATCGTCCGTGCCTTGAAGTACATGGGTTTGACCGCCAATCAGGCGATCACCGACATTCAGCTCGACCGCGTGTTCATCGGTTCCTGCACCAACTCGCGGATCGAAGACCTGCGTGCGGCGGCCGTGATCGCCAAGGGCCGTAAAGTGGCCTCGACCATCAAGCAGGCCATCGTGGTGCCGGGCTCGGGCTTGGTTAAAGCCCAGGCTGAATCGGAAGGCCTGGACAAGATTTTCCTCGAAGCCGGTTTCGAATGGCGTGAGCCGGGTTGCTCGATGTGCCTGGCGATGAACCCGGACCGCCTGGAGTCCGGTGAGCATTGCGCCTCGACCTCCAATCGTAACTTTGAAGGCCGTCAGGGTGCCGGTGGTCGTACTCACCTCGTCAGCCCGGCCATGGCCGCAGCCGCTGCTATAAACGGTCGTTTCGTCGACGTCCGTGAATTGATCTGAAGGAGCGCAGCATGAAAGCTTTTACCCAGCACACTGGTCTTGTCGCGCCTTTGGATCGTGCCAACGTCGACACCGACCAGATCATCCCGAAGCAGTTCTTGAAGTCGATCAAGCGCACGGGCTTTGGCCCGAACCTGTTCGATGAATGGCGCTACCTGGATGTGGGCCAGCCTTACCAGGACAACTCCAAGCGTCCGCTGAACAAGGACTTCGTCCTCAACGCCGAACGTTACCAGGGCGCCAGCGTGTTGCTGGCCCGCGAGAACTTCGGTTGCGGCTCCAGCCGTGAACACGCGCCGTGGGCGCTGGAAGAGTACGGTTTCCGCAGCATCATCGCGCCGAGCTATGCCGACATCTTCTTCAACAACAGCTTCAAGAACGGCTTGCTGCCGATCATCCTGAGCGACGCCGAAGTCGACGAACTGTTCCAGCAGGTCGAGGCCAATCCGGGCTATCAGTTGCAGGTTGACCTGCAGGCCCAGACCGTGACCCGTCCGGATGGCAAGGTGTTGAGCTTTGAGATTGATGCGTTTCGCAAGCATTGCCTGTTGAACGGCCTGGACGATATCGGCCTGACCTTGCAGGACAGCGATGCGATTGCGGCATTTGAGGCCAAACATCGTGCGAGCCAGCCTTGGTTGTTTCGCGACGCTTGAATTTGCGTAAGACGTAATGACGCCATCGCGAGCAAGCTCGCTCCCACATTGGATTTGCGGCGTTCACAAAACCTGTGGGAGCGGGCTTGCTCGCGAAGACGGCAGCCCAGATACCACAAGGCTAAAACCTGAAAAAGGAAGTCCCTCATGACCAGCACCGCCCAGCACAGCCAGGTAGTCCAGAAGCAATTCGGTGAACAGGCCTCGGCCTACCTGAGCAGCGCCGTACACGCTCAGGGCACCGAATTCGCACTGCTACAGGCCGAACTGGCGGGGCAGGGCGAGGCCAGGGTCCTGGATCTGGGGTGCGGCGCAGGTCACGTGAGTTTTCACGTAGCCTCATTGGTGAAAGAGGTGGTGGCCTACGACCTGTCGCAGCAAATGCTCGACGTGGTCGCTGCCGCTGCTGTCGACCGTGGCTTGAGCAACGTAACCACGGTCAACGGTGCCGCCGAGCGCCTGCCGTTCGCCGATGGCGAATTCGATTTCGTCTTCAGCCGCTATTCGGCGCACCATTGGAGCGACCTGGGCGTGGCCCTGCGGGAGGTGCGTCGAGTCCTGAAGCCGGGCGGTGTGGCGGCGTTCGTCGACGTGTTGTCACCGGGTAGCCCGCTGTTCGACACTTACCTGCAAAGCGTCGAAGTGCTGCGCGATACCAGCCATGTGCGCGATTATTCCGCTGGCGAGTGGTTGCGCCAGGTCAGCGAGGCGGGGCTGCACACCCGCAGTACCACCCGTCAGCGCTTGCGCCTGGAATACAACAGCTGGGTCGAGCGCATGCGCACACCGCAAGTGATGCGCGCGGCGATCTGCGAGTTGCAGCAGTCGATGGGCAATGAAGTGCGCGAATATTTTGAGATTGAGGCCGATGGTTCGTTCAGTACGGATGTGCTGGTACTGATGGCCGAGCGATAGAATTTTTCCGGGTGCGCCCAAGGCGCACCGACTGATGACATGAGGAAAGCATGAGCAAGCAGATTCTGATTCTCCCAGGTGACGGTATTGGCCCGGAAATCATGGCCGAAGCGGTCAAGGTGCTGGAATTGGCCAGCGACAAGTTCGCCCTGGGTTTCGAACTGAGCCACGACGTGATCGGTGGCGCTGCCATCGACAAGCACGGCGTGCCGTTGGCCGACGAGACTCTGGAGCGTGCCCGCGCGGCCGACGCCGTGTTGCTGGGCGCCGTTGGCGGCCCGAAATGGGATGCCATCGAACGTGACATCCGCCCTGAACGCGGTCTGCTGAAAATCCGTGCGCAACTGGGCCTGTTCGGCAACCTGCGTCCGGCGATCCTGTACCCGCAACTGGCCGAGGCTTCCAGCCTGAAGCCGGAAATCGTGGCCGGCCTGGACATCCTGATCGTTCGCGAGCTGACCGGTGGCATCTACTTCGGCGCGCCTCGTGGTACCCGTACCCTGGAAAACGGCGAGCGTCAGTCCTATGACACCCTGCCGTACAGCGAAAGCGAAATCCGCCGCATCGCCCGTGTCGGTTTCGACATGGCCATGGTCCGTGGCAAGAAGCTGTGCTCGGTGGACAAGGCCAACGTACTGGCCTCCAGCCAACTGTGGCGTGAAGTGGTCGAACAAGTGGCCAAGGATTATCCTGAAGTCGAACTGAGCCACATGTACGTCGACAACGCCGCGATGCAGCTGGTGCGCGCACCGAAGCAGTTCGACGTGATCGTTACCGACAACATGTTCGGCGACATCCTGTCCGACCAGGCCTCGATGCTCACCGGTTCCATCGGCATGCTGCCGTCGGCGTCCCTGGACACCAACAACAAGGGCATGTACGAGCCGTGCCACGGTTCGGCCCCGGACATCGCGGGCAAGGGCATCGCCAACCCGCTGGCGACCATTTTGTCGGTGTCGATGATGTTGCGTTACAGCTTCAACCAGCAGGCCGCGGCCGATGCCATCGAGAAAGCCGTCAGCCTGGTGCTGGATCAGGGCTTGCGCACCGGTGACATCTGGTCGGCCGGTTGCACTAAAGTCGGTACGCAGGAAATGGGTGACGCAGTAGTCGCCGCGCTGCGGAATCTGTAATCTCTCGGGCCCGCTGCCAAATTCAAGACAAGGCAGCGGCCCACATTTCAAGAAGGTGTAGTTGCGATGAAACGTGTAGGTCTGATCGGTTGGCGCGGCATGGTCGGTTCCGTGCTCATGCAGCGGATGCTGGAAGAGCAGGATTTCGATCTTATCGAGCCGGTGTTTTTCACCACTTCCAATGTCGGTGGCCAAGGCCCGTCCGTGGGCAAGGACATTGCTCCGCTCAAGGACGCTTACAGCATTGAAGAGCTGAAAACCCTCGACGTGATTCTGACCTGCCAGGGTGGCGACTACACCAGCGAAGTCTTCCCCAAGCTGCGTGAAGCCGGCTGGCAGGGTTACTGGATCGACGCCGCTTCCAGCCTGCGTATGCAGGATGACGCGGTGATCGTTCTGGATCCGGTCAACCGCAAGGTCATCGACCAGCAACTGGACGCGGGCACCAAAAACTACATCGGCGGCAACTGCACCGTCAGCCTGATGCTGATGGGCCTCGGTGGCCTGTTCGAGGCTGGCCTGGTGGAGTGGATGAGCGCCATGACTTATCAGGCGGCCTCCGGTGCCGGCGCGCAGAACATGCGTGAACTGATCAAGCAAATGGGCGCGACCCACGCCGCTGTTGCCGATCAACTGGCCGATCCGGCCAGCGCGATCCTCGACATCGACCGCCGTGTGGCTGAAGCCATGCGCAGCGACGCTTACCCGACTGAAAACTTCGGCGTACCGTTGGCCGGCAGCCTGATCCCGTGGATCGACAAGGAACTGCCGAACGGTCAGAGCCGCGAAGAGTGGAAGGCCCAGGCCGAGACCAACAAGATCCTCGGTCGCTTCAAGAGCCCGATCCCGGTCGATGGCATCTGCGTGCGCATCGGCGCCATGCGCTGCCACAGCCAGGCACTGACCATCAAGCTGAACAAAGACGTACCGATCGCTGATATCGAAGGGTTGATCAGCCAGCACAACCCTTGGGTCAAGCTGGTGCCGAACAACCGCGAAACCAGCATTCAGGAGCTGAGCCCGAACAAGGTCACCGGCACCCTGAACATCCCGGTTGGTCGTCTGCGCAAGCTGAACATGGGTTCGCAATTCGTCGGTGCGTTCACCGTCGGCGACCAGCTGCTGTGGGGCGCGGCCGAACCGCTGCGTCGCATGCTGCGGATCCTGCTCGAGCGTTGATCGGTTGATGCAATGAAAGAACCCGCGCCTTGAACGAGGCGCGGGTTTTTTATTCCCGGCAACCTGATGTTTATGGGTTGCCTGATATTCCGTCATCGCGAGCAAGCTTGCTCCCACATTGGAATGCGTACCCCCTGTGGGAGCGAGCTTGCTCGCGATGAGGCCGGTACAGACACTACAAATCCCCGGCAGAAATTGCCTGTATCCCACCCACCCGGTAAAGTGCCGCTCCCCCCGTTTCGCCAGAGGTAAAACCCATGAGCCAGACCATTGATATTGCCGTGATCGGCGCCACCGGTACTGTCGGCGAAACACTTGTGCAGATTCTTGAAGAGCGCGATTTCCCGATCGGCAACCTGCACTTGTTGGCCAGCAGCGAGTCGGCCGGCAGTTCGGTGCCGTTTCGCGGCAAGAACGTGCGGGTGCGGGAAGTCGATCAGTTCGACTTCAGCAAGGTGCAGTTGGCATTCTTTGCCGCCGGCCCGGCGGTTTCGTTGAGTTTCGCTTCCCGCGCGACCGATGCCGGTTGCTCGGTTATCGATCTCTCCGGTGCCCTGCCGGCCGAAAAGGCGCCACAGGTTGTGCCTGAAGCCAATGCCCAGGTGTTGGCCGGCTTGAACAAACCCTTTCAGGTCAGCAGTCCAAGCCCGTCGGCCACCACGCTGGCGGTGGTACTCGCGCCACTGATGGATTTGCTTGATTTGCAGCGCATCAGCCTGACCGCCAGCCTGGCGGTATCGGCCCAGGGCCGCGAAGCCGTGAGCGAGCTCGCCCGGCAAACCGCCGAACTGCTGAATGTGCGGCCGCTGGAGCCGAAATTCTTTGATCGGCAGATGGCCTTCAACCTGTTGGCCCAGGTCGGTAAACCGGATGAGCAAGGTCATACGCTGCTGGAAAAACGCCTGGTGCGTGAGCTGCGCCAGGTCATGGCGCGGCCTTCATTGAAGATTTCCGTCACTTGCATTCAAGCCCCGGTGTTTTTTGGCGATAGCTATAGCGTGACCCTGCAGTCCGCGAGTGAAATCGACCTGGGGAAAGTCAATGCGGCCCTGGAAGACGCTCCCGGCATCGAACTGGTGGAAGCCGGCGACTACCCGACCCCGGTGGGCGATGCGGTAGGCCAGGATGTGGTCTACGTTGGTCGGGTTCGCCATGGTATTGACGACACGTCGGAACTTAATCTGTGGCTGACGTCAGATAACGTACGCAAAGGCGCGGCGCTCAACGCTGTGCAGCTGGCCGAGTTGTTGATAAAAGACCTGCTGTAAAAGATACTTTGCAACAAATTGTCGAATGATTCCGCGCGAGCCTATGCTTGCCGGAGTGCTGAAGGCAGAGCCACTCTGCGGGGCTTTGCCGGGCATCAATGAAATGATCGCGCGCGACGACCCTCGCCGTTGCGTGCAATGCCTTACGGCAGCGACTATCAATACCTTCTCGCTGGCCGAGGAATGTTCAAACTAAGGATGAGCTAATGGTTCAAGTTCGCAAACTGGTGTTAGCAATAGCGGCCGCCTCGGCGCTGTCCTCCGGTATGGCGCATGCCCTCGGGCTCGGGGAGTTGACCCTGAAATCGACGCTCAACCAGCCGCTGGTAGCGGAAATCGAGCTGCTCGATGTCAAGGATCTCACCGCCGCCGAAGTGGTACCAAGCCTGGCCTCACCAGACGATTTCGCCAAGGCCGGTGTCGACCGCCAGGCGTTTCTCAACGACTTGACCTTCACCCCGGTGCTCAACGCCAGCGGCAAAAGCATCCTGCGCGTGACCTCCAGCAAGCCACTTTCCGAACCCATGGTGAAGTTCCTGGTTCAGGTCATGTGGCCGAACGGCCGCTTGCTGCGTGACTACAGTGTGCTGCTCGATCCGTCCAAATTCTCGCCGCAAACCGCTGAAGCGGCTGCACAGCCGACGTCGACGGTTGCTGCGCCCGTCACCGGTGCGACCAAACCGTCCCAATACACCACCACGCCGCGCGATACCTTGTGGGAAATCGCCGCAAAGGCGCGTAATGGCGGCTCGATCCAGCAAACCATGCTGGCCATCCAGGCGTTGAACCCGGATGCCTTTATCGACGGCAACATCAATCGCCTGAAAACCGGCCAGGTGCTGCGCATGCCGGACCAGGCGCAGAGCACTGGCCTGCCGCAAGCCAAGGCCATTGCCGAAGTGGCCGCACAGAACAAGGCCTGGCGCCAGGGTCGGCGCTATGTGGCGAAACCCGGGGCAGGGCAGCAACAGCTCGACGCCACCAATCGCGCTCGTACCGAGGGTGCTCCGGCGCAAGCAGCCACCGACAAGTTGAGCCTGGTGTCTGCCGAGTCCGGCAAGAACCCTGGCAAAGGGGCTGCCGGAGATGCCAAGGCCCTCAGCAACAAGCTGGCGGTGACCCAGGAAAGCCTCGACACCAGTCGTCGTGATAACGCCGAACTGAAAAGCCGCATGGCCGATCTGCAAAGCCAGGTGGACAAGCTGCAGCGCCTGCTCGAGTTGAAGAACAACCAACTGGCCAAGTTGCAAACCGAGGGCGCTGTAGCTGCACCGGCGGCTGCGACAGCGCCGGCAATGTCGGCCGAGCTGGCTGCCAACCCGGCGGCAGCGCCTGCACCGGTTGCCGCTGCGCCTGCCCCTGAGGCAACGCCCGCGCCAGCCGAGAAGCCCGCTGAGGCGACACCGGCGGCATCCGACGATCAGAAGTTCAATGAATTGCTGACCAATCCGCTGCTGCTGGGCCTGGTGGGCGGCGGTGCGGTGATTCTCCTGCTCCTGCTGCTGTTGCTGGCGCGTCGACGCAAAGCCCAGCAAGCAGCCGAGAAACATCTGCGCATGGCCCGTGCCTTGGCCGAAGATCAGCCGTTCTCGGCCGATTTCGACTTGCCGGAAAGCAGCTTCGAAGGCCTGGAAGTTCCGCCGCCGAGCGTGAAACTGGCGACCGCCCCGACGCCTGCTCCCGCGCCAGCGCCGGTGGTTGCTCCGGTGGTGATGACCACGCCGATCGCCGCGCCATTGGTGGCGCCGGCTGCCGAGCGTTCCGACGACGTGCTGGGTCAGGCTCAGTCGCACATCAATGCCGGTCGCCTGAACCAGGCCGCCGCGTTGCTGGAGGACGGCGTCAAGCAAGAGCCCAAGCGCAGCGATCTGCGCTTGAAACTGATGGAAGTCTACGGCCAGCAAGGCGACCGCGATGCGTTCGTCGGCCAGGAGCGTCAGTTGGTGGCTAATGGCGACAACTTCGCCCAGGTTGAAAAACTCAAAAGTCGCTTCCCGGCCATGGCGCTGGTGGCTGCCGGTGGCATCGCCGCGGCCGCCGTTGCTGCCGAACTGGATGCGCAATACGTCAAGGAGCTGTTGCTCGATGAGCCGCAAGCACCGGCGCCAGAACCAGAACCAGAACCAGAACCAGCACCGTTCGAGGATGACCTCGACAGCGCCTTCGACCTGAGCCTGGATGATCTGGACGCGATTACGCCTTTGGCGCCTGCACCTGCACCTGCACCGGAGCCTGAAGTGGCGGCGTTGCCGGATCTTGGTGAGTTCCCGCTGGACGACGATCTGAGCTTTGAGTCGGTGTTGCAGCAGCAGACTGAAATCAAGGAAAACCTCGACGATCTGTCGGACTTCGACCTCGACCTGGATCTCGGTGCGCAACCGTCGCCGGCGATGCTGGCTGAAGACGATTTCCTGCTGGATCTGGATGAGGGCGTGAAGGATTTTCCGGTTGCCGAAACCCCGGCTGTTCCTGAGGTCGCGCTGGATGATCTGGAGTTGCCGGCCGATTTCGATCTGTCGCTGGCCGAGGAACTGGACGCGCCGGATGCGTTCGCGGCAGAGCTGGATGATGTCAACGCCGAACTGGAGAGCTTGTCCAACAGCATCGGCGAGCCGACCTTTACCGAAGCTGATGCCGCGCTGGATAGCGATGATGACTTCGACTTCCTCTCGGGCACTGACGAAGCCGCTACCAAGCTCGATCTGGCTCAGGCCTATATCGACATGGGCGACAGCGACGGTGCTCGCGACATCCTCAATGAGGTGGTAAGCGAAGGCAGTGCCGAGCAGAAGAGTGAAGCCGAGGAGATGCTTTCGCGCCTGGCTTGATTGATCGGCAGGTTGAAAAAAAAGCGGCAGCCCATTGAGGCTGCCGTTTTTGTTTGGCTCATTAATGGATGTTGTTTGCTTGGGCCTCATCGCGGGCAAGCCTGCTCCCACAGAGATTTATGTCGTTCACAAAACCTGTGGGAGCGGGCTTGCCCGCGATGAGGCCGGGACAGTCAATGGAGAACTCTCTGGCATCCCCGCCCGGCGGCCTTATAATGCCCGCCTTTGGTACATCATCAGGCTGTCCCTCCTTGGCAAATATAGATAACCCGGCCGCCGAAATGGCAGCCGACGGCTTTTTCCGGATCGCGCTGGGCGTCGAATACAAAGGCTCGCGCTACCGCGGCTGGCAGCGCCAGGCGTCCGGGGTGCTCACCGTGCAGGAAACCCTCGAAAACGCCTTGTCCAAAGTCGCCGACTCGCCCGTTTCGCTGATGTGCGCCGGGCGTACCGACGCCGGGGTGCATGCCTGCGGACAGGTGGTGCATTTCGACACTCAGGTCGAGCGCTCGATGAAGGCCTGGACCATGGGCGCCAACATCAACTTGCCCCATGACGTCAGTGTCAGTTGGGCCAAGGTCATGCCGGCGCATTTCCATGCGCGGTTCAAGGCCATTGCCCGGCGTTATCGCTACGTGATCTACAACGATCAGATCCGCCCGGCGCACTTGAACGAAGAGGTGACCTGGAACCACCGTCCGCTGGACGTCGAGCGCATGGCCGAGGCCGCCCAGTACCTGCTCGGCACCCATGATTTCAGTGCTTTTCGCGCCGGTCAGTGCCAGGCCAAGTCGCCGATCAAGGAATTGCATCACCTGCGCGTTACCCGTCACGGCAAGATGATCGTGCTGGATATTCGCGCCAGCGCCTTCCTGCATCATATGGTGCGCAACATTGCCGGTGTGCTGATGACCATTGGCGCCGGAGAGCGTCCGGTGGAGTGGATGAAAGAGGTGCTGGAGAGCCGGATTCGACGGACCGGTGGCGTGACCGCGCATCCATTCGGCTTGTATCTGGTTCAGGTCGAGTACCGTGACGAGTTCGAGTTGCCCGAGCGCTACATCGGTCCGCACTTCCTGACCGGCTTCTCGGAACTTGGCGGCTGACGCCCTCGAACGCTTTTGTTACCATCCGGGACTTTCCCGGATTTGTCTTGGAGTTGTATCGACATGTCAGCCGTTCGCAGCAAGATCTGTGGGATTACCCGCATAGAGGATGCGTTGGCAGCCGTCGAGGCCGGGGCGGATGCCATCGGATTCGTGTTCTACGCCAAAAGCCCCCGTGCGGTGACGGTCCAGCAGGCGCGCTCGATCATCAAGGCGCTGCCGCCGTTCGTGACCACCGTGGGCTTGTTCGTCAATGCCAGCCGTTGCGAGCTGGGGGAAATCCTCGACGCGGTGCCCCTGGACCTGCTGCAGTTTCACGGCGATGAAAGCGCGGCGGAGTGTGAGGGTTGGCACCGGCCGTACATCAAGGCGCTGCGGGTCAAGGCGGGAGATGACATCGCCGCGGCCTGTGATGCTTATGCCAGTGCCAGCGGAATCTTGCTCGATACCTATGTCGAAGGCGTTCCCGGAGGAACCGGGGAGGCGTTTGACTGGTCACTGATACCGCAAGGCTTGAGCAAGCCGGTCATTCTGGCGGGCGGTCTGACGCCGGATAACGTCGCCGAAGCGATTGCCCGCGTTCGGCCTTATGCCGTGGATGTCAGCGGCGGGGTTGAGGCGAGCAAGGGCATCAAGGATCACGCAAAGATTCAGGCATTTATCAAAGCGGTACGCGGTAGCACCCGTTGATGTGACGGCTGGCAGTCTGCCGCCGTCCACTGCACTGTACAAAACGGCTGAGGGTCATGGGGTGGTACGCAGGTCACGTTTCGCTGACCCGGCCATTCACTGATCATCGCCGCACACATGAATTTAGCGCTAGGGCATACACGGGGCCGCGAACCAGAGCGTTCGGGCCGCCGGTACTGGAGAAAGAAAGCATGAGCAACTGGTTAGTAGACAAACTGATCCCTTCGATCATGCGTTCCGAGGTCAAGAAGAGCTCGGTGCCTGAAGGTCTTTGGCACAAATGCCCGTCTTGCGAGGCTGTGCTGTATCGTCCGGAGCTGGAAAAGACCCTGGACGTTTGCCCCAAGTGCAACCATCACATGCGTATCGGCGCCCGCGCCCGTATCGACATCTTCCTCGATGTTGAAGGCCGTGCCGAGCTGGGTGCAGACCTGGAACCGGTTGACCGTCTGAAATTCCGCGACGGCAAGAAGTACAAGGACCGCCTGACCGCTGCACAAAAGCAGACTGGCGAAAAAGACGCACTGGTTTCCATGAGCGGCACTTTGCTGGGCATGCCGGTCGTGGTTTCGGCGTTCGAATTTTCCTTCATGGGCGGTTCGATGGGCGCCATCGTCGGTGAGCGTTTCGTTCGCGCCGCCAACTACGCCCTGGAAAAACGTTGCCCGATGATCTGCTTCGCCGCTTCCGGCGGTGCGCGGATGCAGGAAGCGCTGATTTCCCTGATGCAAATGGCCAAGACCTCCGCGGTGCTGGCCCGTCTGCGTGAAGAAGGCATCCCGTTCATCTCCGTGTTGACCGATCCGGTCTACGGCGGCGTTTCCGCGAGTCTGGCGATGCTCGGCGACGTGATTGTCGGCGAGCCGAAGGCGTTGATCGGTTTTGCCGGTCCGCGTGTGATCGAGCAAACCGTGCGCGAGAAACTGCCGGAAGGCTTCCAGCGCAGCGAGTTCCTGCTGGAGCACGGTGCCATCGACATGATCATCGACCGTCAGGAGCTGCGTCCGCGTCTGGGCAACCTGCTGGCGCAAATGATGGGCCTGCCGACGCCGAAGTTCGTTGCTGCCCCTATCGAGCCGATCGTGGTTCCACCGGTACCCGCCAGCCTATGACCCAACGTACCCTTGGCGAATGGCTCGCCTACCTTGAACAGTTGCACCCTTCAGCCATCGACATGGGCCTGGAGCGGTCGCAGCAGGTAGCGTCCCGTATGGGACTGGGCAAGCCGGCACCTCGGGTGATCACGGTCACCGGGACCAACGGCAAGGGTTCCACCTGTGCGTTCGTGGCGTCCTTGCTGCGGGCCCAGGGCTTGAAAGTGGGGGTCTACAACTCCCCACACCTGCTGCGTTACAACGAGCGGGTAACAGTCAATGGCGTCGAAGCCACGGATGCCGAGCTGTGCGAGGCCTTTGCCGCGGTAGAGGCCGGGCGCGGCGACACTTCCCTGACTTACTTCGAAATGGGCACCCTGGCGGCATTCTGGCTGTTCCAGCGCTCCGGGCTCGATGCAGTGGTGCTGGAAGTCGGTCTGGGCGGTCGCCTGGACACGGTCAACGTGGTGGACGCCGACATGGCGCTGGTCACCAGTATCGGTGTCGATCATGCGGATTACCTCGGTGATACCCGGGAGTCCGTGGCCTTCGAGAAGGCCGGTATTTTCCGTCAGGGCGCGCCTGCGCTCTGCGGCGATCTGAATCCTCCACAACCTCTGCTGGACAAGGCGCGCGAGCTTAATTGCCCGTTTTTCCTGCGTGGGCGCGATTTTGACCTCGGTGTGACCGATCACAACTGGCAATGGCGCGGTGTCGATGGGCAAGGGCGCGCGGTGGAGCTGCGCGACCTGCCACTGCTCGATCTACCGATGGAAAATGCCGCGCTGGCGTTGCAGGCTTACCTGCTGCTCGGCTTGCCTTGGGCGGATGCGCAGATTACCGAGGCGCTACGGGCCACCCGGGTGGTCGGTCGCCTGGATCGCCGTGAGTTCGAGTGGCAAGGCAAGCGCTTGAATCTATTGCTGGATGTGGGGCATAACCCCCATGCGGCGGAGTATCTGGCTCGTCGCCTGGCCAGCCGCCCGCCGGTCGGCAAGCGTCTGGCGGTGTTCGGGTTGCTGGCGGACAAAGACCTGGGTGGTGTTGTCGGCGAATTGAATGCTAGTGTCCAGCACTGGGCTGTCGCACCTCTGGATTCGCCTCGGGCACGTTCGGTTGCGGATTTGCACGCCGCGTTGCAAGGTCTTGGTGCGTCGGTCACGTCATACGACAGTGTCGCGGCCGCCCTGGAAGGGCAGTGCGCGCAGGCCACGAGCGACGACGAAATCCTGTTGTTCGGATCATTTTATTGTGTCGCCGAGGCCCTTGAGTGGCTGGCCCGGCGCTCCACGGAGGAAGCGGCAAATGGCATTGCTGGATAAGGCATACAAACAGCGCATGGTTGGCGCCCTGGTGTTGGTCGCGCTGGCGGTGATTTTTCTGCCGATGCTGTTTTCCCGCCAGGACGAACAACGCCAGGTGACGGTCGAAGCGCCCGCGGCTCCGCAGGCGCCGGCGATGCCCCAGGTACAGGTCGAGCCCGTGGCGGTGCCTGAGCCGCAAGCCCTGCCTCAGGAACCCGTGCCGAGCGATGACGAAATCGCCCAGCAGGAATCGGCGGTGCCAGCTGTTCCGGTGACTCCAGCGCCTGCGGTTCCAGCGCCAGCAGTCAAGCCGGCTGCACCCGCGCCGGTCCCGGCTTTGGCGGCTAAGCCTGCAACGGCGCCTGCCCAGCCGATCACCGCGGCACCGGGCAAGCCGGACACCACGCAAAGCCGTGTCGATGCCAATGGTTTGTCTGTCAGCTGGTCGGTGCAACTGGCCAGCCTGTCGAACCGTGAAAGCGCGGAAAAACTGCAGAAAACCCTGCGCAGCCAGGGTTACAACGCCTACATCCGTACCGCCGACGGCAAAAATCGGGTGTTTGTCGGGCCGCTGATCGAGCGTGCCGAAGCCGACCGGCTGCGTGACTTGCTCAACCGCCAGCAGAACCTCAAGGGGTTTGTGGTGCGCTTTCAACCGGAACGTGGTTAAAACTATCGCCCCGATATGAAATGCACTGACAATCGCAGCTTACCGATAAGCATGGGCTCTGCTAAAATGCGCCGCCTTATCCGTCTGTAGGCTGCACTGTGCCATTTACCTGGGTTGACTGGGCGATCGTTGCAATCGTCGCCATCTCCGCATTGATCAGTCTGAGCCGCGGCTTCGTCAAGGAAGCACTATCGCTGCTGACCTGGATCATCGCAGGAGTCGTAGCCTGGATGTTCGGTGGCTCACTGTCCGAGTACCTCGGCGGGTACATTCAAACGCCATCGGCACGTATAATAACGGGCTGTGCCATCATGTTTGTCGCCACTTTAATCGTAGGCGCAATGATCAATTATCTTATCGGCGAACTGGTTCGCGTCACCGGGCTCTCCGGGACCGACCGATTCCTAGGCATGGCCTTC
This sequence comes from Pseudomonas sp. GW823-FHT06E10, assembly GCF_058794995.1. Lineage (NCBI taxonomy): Bacteria > Pseudomonadati > Pseudomonadota > Gammaproteobacteria > Pseudomonadales > Pseudomonadaceae > Pseudomonas > Pseudomonas sp. GW823-FHT06E10. The sequence continues at coordinate 120,240 of NZ_JBXAHJ010000010.1, forward strand.
GGCGCCGCCCGTGGCGGGTTGCTGGTGGTTATCGCCGTCGGGCTGTTGAGCCTGGGGCCGGTACAGCAGGACGGGTGGTGGAAAGAGTCACAGCTCGTGCCAAAATTTCTATTGGTTGCAGACTGGTCCAAAAACCTGATCCTCGGGTGGAGCAGTCAGTGGCTTGCCAGCGGAATCAGCGTACCCGCTGATATTCCGTTCAAGGAGCAACTCTTGCCGATGGCCAAAACGCCTCAGTGAGTAGTGCTCAGTTCAGATCCATTAAGTAGGGGTTGCGTCGCATGTGTGGCATCGTCGGTATCGTCGGTAAGTCGAACGTCAATCAGGCGCTGTATGACGCGCTAACCGTCCTCCAGCACCGCGGCCAGGACGCTGCCGGTATCGTGACCAGCCATGATGGCCGGTTATTCCTGCGCAAGGACAACGGCCTGGTGCGTGACGTGTTCCAGCAACGTCACATGCAGCGCCTGGTCGGTCACATGGGTATTGGCCATGTGCGTTATCCAACCGCGGGCAGCTCGACGTCGGCTGAAGCTCAACCGTTTTACGTCAACTCGCCTTACGGCATCACCCTGGCGCACAACGGTAACCTGACCAATGTTGAACAACTGGCCAAGGAGATTTACGAATCTGACCTGCGCCACGTCAACACCAGTTCCGATTCGGAAGTACTGCTCAACGTGTTCGCGCACGAACTGGCCCAGCGCGGCAAGTTGCAGCCGACCGAAGAAGACGTTTTCGCCGCCGTCACCGACGTGCACAACCGTTGCGTCGGTGGTTATGCCGTCGTAGCAATGATCACCGGTTACGGCATCGTGGGCTTTCGCGACCCGCACGGCATCCGCCCGATCGTTTTCGGCCAGCGTCACACCGACGAAGGCGTCGAGTACATGATCGCCTCGGAAAGCGTTTCCCTGGACGTGCTCGGCTTCACCCTGATTCGCGACCTGGCACCGGGCGAAGCGGTCTACATCACTGAAGAGGGCAAGCTGTACACCCGTCAGTGCGCGACCAACCCGTCCCTGACCCCGTGCATCTTCGAACACGTCTACCTGGCGCGTCCGGACTCGATCATCGACGGCGTTTCGGTCTACAAGGCCCGTCTGCGCATGGGCGAGAAACTCGCCGAGAAGATCCTGCGCGAGCGTCCGGATCACGACATCGACGTGGTCATCCCGATTCCGGACACCAGCCGCACCGCGGCCCTGGAGCTGGCGAACCACCTGGGCGTGAAGTTCCGCGAAGGCTTCGTGAAGAACCGCTACATCGGCCGGACCTTCATCATGCCGGGCCAGGCCGCGCGGAAAAAATCCGTACGCCAGAAGCTCAACGCCATCGAGCTGGAATTCCGCGGCAAGAACGTGATGCTGGTGGACGATTCCATCGTTCGCGGTACCACTTGCAAGCAGATCATCCAGATGGCCCGCGAAGCCGGTGCCAAGAACGTTTACTTCTGCTCCGCGGCGCCAGCGGTTCGCTACCCGAACGTCTACGGCATCGACATGCCGAGCGCTCACGAGCTGATCGCCCACAACCGTTCGACCCAGGACGTGGCAGACCTGATCGGTGCCGACTGGCTGATCTATCAGGACTTGCCTGACTTGATCGAAGCGGTCGGGGGCGGCAAGATCAAGATCGACAAGTTCGATTGCGCGGTGTTCGACGGCCAGTACGTCACCGGCGACGTCGACGAGGCTTATCTGAACAAGATCGAGCAGGCACGCAACGATGCCTCCAAGGTCAAGACGCAGGCAGTCAGTGCGATCATCGATCTGTACAACAACTGAGTAACTACCGGCCCTGAGGGGCCGGTTTTGTATCTGGCAAAAAGACTTTTATCTATCAAGAGCAAGGCAAGGAGTGACAGCATGAGTCAGGATTGGGATGCCGGTCGGCTGGACAGCGACCTCGAAGGCGTAGCGTTCGATACCCTGGCCGTACGTGCCGGTCAGCACCGTACGCCGGAAGGTGAGCACGGTGATCCGATGTTCTTCACTTCCAGCTATGTATTCCGTACCGCCGCCGATGCCGCCGCGCGTTTTGCCGGCGAAGTGCCGGGCAACGTCTACTCGCGCTACACCAACCCGACTGTGCGTGCCTTTGAAGAGCGCATTGCCGCGCTGGAAAGCGCCGAGCAGGCCGTGGCCACCGCGACCGGCATGGCCGCGATCATGGCGGTGGTGATGAGCCTGTGCAGCGCCGGCGATCACGTGCTGGTGTCGCGCAGCGTGTTTGGCTCGACCATCAGCCTGTTCGAGAAGTACTTCAAGCGTTTCGGTATCGAAGTCGATTACGTGCCCTTGGCGGACTTGTCCGGCTGGGACGCGGCAATCAAGGCCAACACCAAGTTGCTGTTCGTCGAATCGCCGTCTAACCCGCTGGCCGAACTGGTGGACATTGCCGAACTGGCGAAAATCGCTCACGCCAAAGGTGCGATGCTGGTGGTCGATAACTGCTTCTGCACCCCGGCGCTGCAACAGCCGCTGAAAATGGGCGCGGACATCGTCGTGCACTCGGCCACCAAATTCATCGACGGTCAGGGTCGTTGCATGGGCGGCGTCGTGGCCGGTCGCGGCGAGCAGATGAAAGAGGTGGTTGGTTTCTTGCGCACCGCCGGGCCGACCCTGAGCCCGTTCAACGCCTGGATCTTCCTCAAGGGCCTGGAAACTTTGAACCTGCGGATGAAGGCCCATTGCGCCAACGCCCAACAACTGGCCGAGTGGCTGGAGCAGCAGGACGGTATCGAGAAAGTCCATTACGCCGGCCTCAAGAGCCATCCGCAGCACGAACTGGCGCTGCGCCAGCAGAAGGGCTTCGGTGCGGTCGTCAGTTTTGAGGTCAAGGGCGGCAAAGAGGGCGCCTGGCGCTTTATCGACGCCACGCGCCTGATTTCGATCACCGCCAACCTGGGCGACAGCAAAACCACCATCACCCATCCGAGCACCACCTCCCATGGTCGCCTGGCGCCTCAAGAGCGTGAAGCGGCGGGTATTCGTGACAGCCTGATCCGCGTTGCGGTCGGCCTGGAAGACGTGGCGGACCTGCAAGCCGATCTGGCACGCGGCCTGGCTGCGTTGTGATCGAGTTGTCTGCGCCGACCACCGGCTCAAATGGCCGCGTAGCGCTGGTGACCGGTGCTGCGCGGGGCATTGGCCTGGGGATTTCGGCCTGGCTGATCAGCGAAGGCTGGCAAGTCGTGCTGACGGATCTGGACCGTGAGCGCGGTTCGAAAGTGGCGAAAGTGCTGGGCGACAACGCCTGGTTCATCGCCATGGATGTCTCCAACGAGGGGCAAGTCGCGCTGGGCGTAGCCGAGGTGCTCGGTCAGTTCGGGCGCCTGGATGCGCTGGTATGCAATGCAGCGGTTGCCGATCCGCACAACATCACCCTGGAAAGCCTCGACCTGGCTCACTGGAATCGGGTGTTGGCGGTGAACCTCAGTGGGCCGATGTTGCTGGCCAAGCACTGTGCACCGTACCTGCGCGCTCACAGCGGCGCCATCGTCAATCTGGCCTCGACCCGCGCCGGGCAGTCGGAGCCCGACACAGAGGCCTATGCGGCGAGCAAGGGCGGTTTGTTGGCCCTGACGCATGCGTTGGCCATCAGCCTTGGCCCGGAGATCCGGGTCAATGCCGTCAGTCCTGGCTGGATCGATGCGCGCGACCCCTCGGTGCAACGTGCCGAACCCTTGACCGAGGCCGATCATGCCCAGCATCCGGCGGGCAGGGTGGGGAAGGTCGAGGATGTCGCGGCGATGGTGGCCTGGCTGCTGTCGAGAAACGCCGGGTTTGTCACCGGCCAGGAATTCGTGGTCGATGGCGGCATGACCAAGAAGATGATTTACAGCGAGTAAGCTCCGGGATTGTTGTTGAATGTGCTGCTTTCGCGAGCAAGTCGAATCGTCGCACCGCCGCTCCCACATTTGGAATGCATTCCCCTGTGGGAGCGGGCTTGCTCGCGAAAGCGCACTTGCTGCACATACATAATTTTGTCTTTTTCAGAAAAACTTCAATCCTGCTATTGACTTAGGTTCGCTACCTGCGTAAATTTCGCGGCCTCGGAGATGCAAACGGGTGATTAGCTCAGCTGGGAGAGCGTCTGCCTTACAAGCAGAATGTCGGCGGTTCGATCCCGTCATCACCCACCACTTCCGAGATACTTGCGAAAGCAAGAGGTAGGCTGAAATGCCTCCACCGACGCGCAGCGGTAGTTCAGTCGGTTAGAATACCGGCCTGTCACGCCGGGGGTCGCGGGTTCGAGTCCCGTCCGCTGCGCCATATTTTCCGAGTCAGGCATGCCTTGATTCGAGATTGAAAGAGAGATTGAAAAATCTCGGAGCTTTCAATCAGACAAGTTACTTGAGCGTCAGCTCAAAGCGATACGCAGCGGTAGTTCAGTCGGTTAGAATACCGGCCTGTCACGCCGGGGGTCGCGGGTTCGAGTCCCGTCCGCTGCGCCATATCTGCCCCGAGGCCCACTGAACGCCTTGGAGCTACGAAGAAACCACTGGTTACTTCGAGTCGATAGCAAAGACCCTGGTCGAAAGACCGGGGTTTTTTGTTTCTGCGATTTAAGTTTTTGCGACCCATTCTGCAGGAGCGAGCAAGCACGCTCCTGCTCGGTTGTTGGTTTTCGGCAATCAGCCTTGCAAATACACCGCATGAGTATGGGTGTACTCATACAGCCCATGCTTGCCATCCGCGCCACCAATACCCGATTTACGCACGCCGGCGTGGAAGCCCTGCATCGCTTCGAAGTTCTCGCGATTGACGTAGGTTTCGCCAAAATCCAGTTCACGCATGGCCTGCAGGGTTTTGCTCAGGTCGCGGGTGTAGATAGATGAAGTCAGGCCATAGTCGCAGTCGTTGGCCAGGGCGATGGCTTCGTCCAGGTCGTCGATTATCTGGATCGGCAGCACTGGGCCGAAAATCTCTTCGCGCATGATCTCCATGTCGGCGCGGCAACCGGCAAGTACCGTGGGCTGGAAGTGGAAGCCATTGGGCAGGTCGGCCATCCGCCCGCCGCTGATCAGGCTTGCGCCCTGGCTCAACGCGGTGCGGACTTTGCGATTGACGCTGTCCAGCCCCTGGCGGTTGATCAGCGGACCCATCTCCACGTCGGGCTGGGCAATCGGGTCGCCATAACGGGTCGCGCTCATGGCCGCTGCGATGCGTTCGATAAATTGATCCGCCACCTTGCGTTCGACGTACACCCGCTCGGCACAGTTGCACACCTGCCCGCTGTTTATGATGCGCGAATCGCGGATCGCCCTGACCGCCAGGTCGAGGTCCGCATCCGCCAGCACAATGGCCGGTGCCTTGCCGCCCAGTTCCAGGTTGAGCTTGGTGATGTTCGGTGCGGCGGCAGCCATGATCCGCGAGCCGGTGTCGACGCTGCCGGTGAAGCTGATCATGTCCACGCCCTTGTGCGAACTCAGGGCGGCGCCGACCTTCCCGTCGCCACAGACCACGTTGAATACGCCGGGCGGCAGGTCGGTTTCGGCCACCAGTCGGGCGAATTCGAAGCAGTTGTTCGGGGTTTCTTCACTGGGCTTGATGACGATGGTGTTGCCGGTCAGCAGGGCCGGGGCCATCTTGCGGGCAATCAGGAAGAAGGGAAAATTCCACGGCAGGATCCCGGCCACCACGCCCAGTGGTTTGCGGAACAGGAAGATGTTTTCGTTCTGGCGGTCGCTGGTGATGATTTCACCTTCGATGCGCCGGGCCCATTCGGCCATGTAGTCGAGGTAGTCGGCGGTGAAATTGACTTCGACTTCCGCCAGCCCGCTGATCTTGCCTTGTTCCAGAGTGATGGTGCGCGCCAGGTGCGCGACGTTTTCCCGCAGTTTGGCAGCGATCCGGCGCAAGTAACCGGCGCGATCATTGGCCGGTTTGCGCGCCCAGCCTTTCTGGGCGGCACGGGCGGCGGCGAGGGCGCGCTCGACGTCCTCGGCGGTCGAGGCCGGGACTTTCGACAGCACGGCGCCGGTGGCCGGGTTGATAACATCGAGATGGGCAGCGCTGGCCACGAACTGGCCGTCGATGAAGTTTTCGTAAACAGGCACGGATGACATGGTGCGACTCCTTGGCAGATCAGTAAGTGCGTGACGGCGCTTGAGTGGCAGCGGGTTCGCGGTAGCGGGCGAGGGTGGCCATGGCACCTTGGCGCAGCAGGCTGATGTCGATGGCCACTGCAATGAACTGGCAGCCCCAGCGCTGGTAGCGGCGGGCGTCTTCTTCGTTGGGGGCGAGGATGCCGCAGGCCTTGCCGGCTGCCAGTGTGGCGTTCACGGCGTATTGAATCCGCTCCTGGACTTCCGGATGGCCGGGGTTGCCGGCGTGGCCCAGGCCGATCGACAAATCCGCCGGGCCGATAAACACCGCATCCACACCCTCGATGGCGGCAATCGCTGCGACGTTTTCCACACCGGTGCGCGATTCCACCTGCACGATCAGGCACAGTTGTTCATGGGCGGTATTCAGGTAGTCCGGCACGCCGTCCCAGCGGGTGGCGCGGGTCAGGCCGCCGCCGACTCCGCGAATACCGTGGGGCGGGTAGCGCATGGCGCGCACCAGTGCCTGTGCCTGCGCGGCGGTTTCGACCATCGGGATCATCAGCGTCTGTGCGCCGATGTCCAGCAGTTGCTTGATCAGGTTGGCATCGCCATTCACTGCGCGCACCACTGGCGCGGTCGAGTAAGGCGCCACGGCCTGCAACTGAGCGAGTACCCCGGGCACGGTGTTGGGCGCGTGCTCGCCATCGATCAGCATCCAGTCGTAACCGGTGGTGGCGACGATCTCGGCGGCGTAGCCGGTGGCGAACCCGGCCCAGATGCCATATTGGGTCGCTGAGCTGTTCAGCGCGGCCTTGAACGCGTTGTGCGGCATGTTCATGTCGAACTCCTTTCTCAGCGGTTATACGGCCGATGCAGTTGGCATTCGGGGTTGAGGGTCACGCCGAAACCTGGCTGGTCGAGCGCGGACAGGCGCATGCGGCCATTGACCGGCACCGGTTCGCCGAGCAATTGCGGGTGGAACATCGGCACCACTTCGTCGGCCTTCGGCGCCATCATCAGGAACTCGGCGAACGGGCTGTTATGCCGGGTGGCGACGAAGTGGTAGCTGTACACCGAAGAGCCGTGAGGGATGACCAGCGCGTTGTGGGCATCGGCCAGGGCCGAGATCTTCACCAGTTCAGTGATCCCGCCGCACCAGCCGACATCCGGCTGGATGATGTCGCAGCAGCCCATCTCCAGCAGCATACGGAAGCCCCAGCGGGTGGCTTCGTGTTCGCCGGTGGTCACCAGCATGCCCTTGGGCACGTTGTTGCGCAGGGCCGCGTAGCCCCAGTAGTCGTCCGGCGGCAGGGCTTCTTCGATCCATTTCAAGCCGTATTCGTGGGCGCCAACCGCCAGTTTGGTGGCGTAGTTGAGGTCCAGGCTCATCCAGCAATCGAGCATCAGCCAGAAGTCCGGGCCGACACGCTCGCGCATGGTCGCCAGTTCTTCGAGGTTCTTGCGCAGGCCTTCCTCACCTTCGGCGGGGCCGTGGTGCAGCGGCATCTTGCCGCCGATGAAGCCCATTTTCTGCGCCAGGTCCGGACGGGCGCCGGTGGCGTAGAACTGCAACTCGTCGCGCACCGCACCGCCGAGCAACTGATGCACGGGCTCCTGGCGGATCTTGCCGAGCAAGTCCCACAGCGCCAGGTCGACGCCGGAGATAGTGTTGATGACGATGCCCTTGCGCCCGTAATACAGGGTCGACTGGTACATCTGATCCCAGATTTTTTCGATGTCGGTGACCCGGGCGCCTTCAAGGAAGCGCGCCAGGTGTTTCTCGACGATGTACGCGGCAGGTTCGCCACCGGTGGTCACGGCAAAACCGACGGTGCCGTCGCTGGCTTCGATTTCCACCACCAGGGTGCCGAGTACGTTGATGCCGAAGGTGCGGCGGCTCTGGCGGTACTCCGGGTATTTGCTCATCGGCGTGGCGATGTGATCGTCGATCCAGTGGCCGTCGGCCTGGTCGTGATAATCCGCGCCGCCGCCTCGCAGAGTGAAAGCGCGGACGTGTTTGATGGTTGGAATGCCCATGGTGTGACTCCTCAGGTTTAAACGGTGGCCGGTTTGTTCGAGGCTTTATGGCCGGGCGCGCGTATGCCCAGCACCAGCAACGCGGCGATGACGGTGGTAGCGGCCAGCACGTACAAGCCTGCTGCCGGTGAGTGGAAGGCGCCCTCGGCCCAGTTCTTCAGCACCGGGGCGATGAAGCCACCGAGAGCGCCGAACGAGTTGATCAGGGCGATCCCGGCCGCAGCGGCGCTACCGGCGAGGTAGCTGGAGGGGAAGGTCCAGAACACCGGTTGCACGGCGATGAAGCCGGAGGCGGCGAAGCACAGGGCGATGATCCCCAGCAGCGGGTTGCTGAAGGTCACCGAGCAGGCGATCCCGGCGGCGGCCATGAGCAAGGTCAGGCACGCGGTGCGGCGGCGTTCGCCGGTGCGGTCGCTGTAACCGGGAATCAGGTAGGCGGCGATCAATGCGCAGATCCAGGGGATCGCTGTCACCAGGCCGACCATCAGCCCGACCTTGGTCCCCAGCAGTCCTCCGACCTGGCTCGGTAGATAAAACACCACGCCATAGACGCTGGCCTGGATCAGCAGGTAAATCAGGCACAGGTACAGCACCGAGGGTTGGCAGATCACGTTGAGCAGGCTGCGGCCGTGGTTCTGTTTATGGCTGTCTTCCTGATCGAGCAGGCTTTGCACTTGTTGGCGTTCCTCGACGGTCAGCCACTTGGCGTCGGCCGGGCGGTTGTCCAGATACCAGTAGGCCCAGATGCCCACAGCCGTCGCCATCAGGCCTTCAACGGCAAACAGCCATTGCCAGCCGTGGAAGCCGGCGAAGCCGTCCAGCTCCAGCAGCAGGCCGGACAGCGGGCTGCCGAAGATGAAGGCCAGCGGTGCACCGAAATAGAAGAAACCCATGGCCTTGCCGCGCACGGCGCTGGGGAACCAGTAGGTGAGGTAGAGGATCACGCCGGGGAAGAAGCCGGCTTCGGCCACGCCCAGCAGGAAGCGCAGGATGTAGAAGCTGGTTTCTGTGTGGGCGAAGACCATGGCGGCGGAGACCAGCCCCCAGGTGACCATGATCCGGCACATCCACAGGCGGGCGCCGACGCGGTGCAGGATCAGGTTGCTCGGCACTTCAAGCAACGCGTAACCCACGAAAAACACCCCGGCACCGAAGGCGAAGGCGGCATCGCTGATATTGGTGTCGGCTTGAAAGGCTTGTTTGGCGAACCCGACGTTGGCGCGGTCGAGGAAGGCCATGATGTACATCAGCAGGAGAAACGGGAGTAGCCGCCAGGAAATTTTGGCGAGCAGAGGCGCGGGTAGAGTCTTCATCGCAGTTTTCCTTTGGTAGGGCATTTGTTCTTATGGGGAAGACTGTACGGCCGCTGATCGATGCGTTACAAATCGAATCTAGCTCACAACTGATACCTTCAGGGTATCGATAAAAAAGGCCCGTCATGACCACGCCGATCATCTCCCGCAGCCTGATCAATCGCCTGCGTTACAAGCATCTGCACATGTTGGTGACGCTCAGCAGCAGCCAGAACCTGCACCGCGCTTCGCAAAGCCTGAACATGTCGCAACCGGCGGCAACCCGCATGCTCCATGAGATTGAAGACATGTTCGGCTGCGATCTGTTCGAACGCCTGCCGCGGGGGATGCGCCCGACAGCGTTGGGCCAGGAGCTGATTCGCTTTGCCGAGTCGGCCCTCAGTGGCCTCGACCGTTGTGCCGAGGATCTGATGGCGCGGCAGCTGGGCGGCTACGGCTATCTGTCGATCGGTACCATCATGGGCGCGGCGCCGGGCCTGGTGATGGATTCGATTGCTGAAATCAAGTCGCTCAATCCGCAGCTGCGGATCCGCATCATGGGCGACACCAGCGACCAGGTGATCCAGTTGCTGGAACAGGGTCGCATCGACCTTGCCATCGCCCGGCGCAATGCCGCCACCGACAGTGAGCATTACGTCTTCGAGCAACTGGGTAACGAACGCTTGCTGGTGGTGGTGCACGCCGGCCACCCGCTGGCGCGACGCAAAAAACTGGAGATGGCGGAGCTGGTCAGCGGTTGGCCGTGGATCCTGCAACCGGAAACCAGTCCGGCGCGCATCGGTCTGGATCAGGCGTTGCAGCGCCTGGCGTTGCCGTTGCCGGCAGACATCATCGAATGCAGTTCGGTGTACTCCATGCAGCAACTGATTCAGCTGACCGACGCGATCATGGTCCTGTCGGAAACCGCATTGCGCGACTATCTTAAAATGGGCCTGGTGGTGGCGCTGCCGGTGGAACTGGATGTGCAGATGGCGCCCTTCGGGTTGTTGTTGCGCAAGGGCGAGCACATCAGCCGGGAGTTGGGGTTGTTCATCGATCTGCTGCGACGAAAAGCCGCGGTTTTTTGATTTCTTGGTCAGTTTTTAGTTTTCCGCGAAGGCATAAGCCTATAAACTTAACCTTTCGGTCAGCTTTGCACTGTCAACAACAGCCCTTTGTATCGTCGAAAAGGGCTTCTGCAAGACTCGAGATTTCCAGAACATAACCAGAAGGGCGGACCCCATAACCGCCCAGAGGATGATCCATGTCCAACCGTGATATATCCCGGCGCTCGTTCCTTCAGGGCGGGCTGGTAGCGGGTGTGAGCGTGACGCTCACGCCATTGAGCAGCCAGGCGCTGGCCGCCTTGATGGAAAACAGCGTGACCGTGCCGTCCGAGCAGTGGCTCGGCAACAATGGCAAGGCGCGCGCCCGTAACGATGCCTTGTCCAAGGTCTGCGGCAGCAAGGTCTTTGCCCGCGACATCCGCGCCAAGGACATGCCGGGCTGGCCGCAGCAGCAAGGCCACGCCATGCTGCTCAAAACTATCAAGGCCGACCACATCTTTGCAGGCATCGACCTGTCGTGGCTCGGTGCCGAGTTGCAACCGGACCGCATCGTCACCGCCGAAGACCTGGTCAAGGACGGTATCGTGTTCCCCGAGGAGCACGCCCCGGATCCGCTGTTGCCGGCCGGCAAGGTGCCGATGTTCATCGGCCACCCGGTGGCGATCCTGATCTGGAACGACTTCGAGCGCTTCCGTCAGGCCAAGAACCAACTCAAATTCAATGACAAGGCGATTCGTTACGGTGCCCAGGTGCCGTTCTACGAAGGCGATCCGTACGGCAGCTTCCGCTACGTGCGCGTCGGCGGCGCGACCTCGGCGGACGAAGACGAATTCGCCAGCCTCAAGGATTCGATTCTGTTCCCGATGCTGAAAAACCGTCGTCCGGTGTGGAACTCCCAGCCGAATCTGCACGGCAACTTGACCGAGCGCGGGTTGTTCTACGCCGAGCGCATGAAGCAGCAGATCGATGCGCCGCCGGACAACTGGCTGGTGTTCGACGAGCGCTACAAGACCCCGTCGATCGAACCGGCCGCCCTCGAGCCGGACAACGGCAACGGCTGGTACGACCCGGCCACCAAGACCCTGCATTTCGTGGTGGCGACACAGTGCCCACTGGAAACCGCGACCGAAACCGCGAAGATGATCGCGCCGTCGCGTTTCGGCCTGGCCAACCTGAACATGCACCCGGGTTACACCGTCGGTTACGGCTCGAAAGATCACAACATTTTCGTCTACTATGCAGCGCTGGCGGCGTTGTATGGCGCCGGAGTGCCGGTACGCCTGGCCAACGACCGCTACGAGCAGTTCCAGAGCGGCATCAAGCGTCACCCGTTCGACATCCGCTACCAATTGGCGGTGGACAAGAACGACCACAGCTTCAAGATTTTCCGCTCCGAGATGAGCGTCGACGGTGGCGGGCGGATCAACTACAGCCCGTCGGTGGCTGCGGTGGGCGCCACGGCGGCACAGTCGATCTACTACATGCCGCAGAACGATCTGCAGGTCACGGCTTATCACTCCCGCGCCGTTGAAGCCGGGTCGATGCGTGGCTACGGCACCCTGCAAAGCATGGCGGCGACCGAGATGATGGTCGACGAAATCGCCGGTCGCCTCGGTGTCGATGCCATTGAGCTGCGTCGCAAGAACGCACTGCGCTCGGGCATGAAAAACACCCAGGGCGCGATCCCGGCCGGTGCCTTGCGCCTGCACGAGATTCTCGACAAGGCCGCGGTTCACGAAGTCTGGAAAAACCGCGAGGCGATCAAGAAACAACGCGAAGCCGCCGATCCGGACAACTGGTACGGGGTGGGTTTCGCCATCTGCCAGAAAGACTTCGGTACCGGTTCCGAAGCGCCGATGGCCAGCATTGAATTCACTGCCGAAGGTCGCATCAGCCTGCGCCACATCGGTATCGAAATCGGCACCGGCATGTCCACCTCCCAGGCCATGGTCGTGGCCGATTTCCTCGGTGTTCCGGCGCACGAAGTGAAGACCGGCGAAACCGAATGGAAAGAGTTGCAGCTGGTCAGTGGCGGCAACCCGTACATCATGAGCCAGGCCGAGCAGGACAACTTCCTGCGCAATCCGCGCTGGGTCGGCAAGGTCGCTTCGGCTTCGTCGGCCACCAACTCGGCGTACTACTTCAGCCACGCGACCCGTGAAGCGGCGCGCGTGCTGTTCAACCACGGCCTGTGGCCGGCGGCGCTGGAAATCTGGCGACAAGGCCCTTACGGCGGTCAGGCCAACCCTTACGTGGTGCGCCGCGAAGACGCCCATTGGGTCGACGGCAAGCTCACGGCCAACGGTATGGAGCCACTGCCATTCGCCATGCTGGCCAAGCGCGTTCACGAGCGCGGCCTGGTGAGCGGCGCCACCGTGCACGGTTTCAACCGCTGGAGCTGGGCCGAGGCCGAGTTCAGCATCGACGGCGTGCGTGAGCGCTTGCCGCTCGACGGTCTGGCCGTGAAGTACGGCGACGGTGCACCGAAGGCGAAGAAGGCGCAGATGAACAGCGCCGGTTTCCATCTACTGGATCGGCAGGGCATCGCCTACCCGGCGACCCAGTTGAACAACGCGGCGGTGACTTACTACAGCCCGGTCGCGACGCTGGTGGAAGTGAAGGTCAACAAGGGTTCGAACGAGGTGTCGGTGCTCAACCACCATTCGTGGGTCGAGTGCGGTCGGGTGCTGGTGGAAGAACTGGTCAGGGGCCAGCTCGAAGGCGGGATCGCCATGGGCATCGGCCATGCGCTGATGGAAGAGATGCCGTTGTACGAAGGCGGGCCGGGGGAGGGTGACTGGAACTTCAACCGTTACCGCTTGCCGATGGCGCGTCACGTCGCGGTGTGGAAACAGACCGCGGAAATCCTGCCGCCATTGTCGCCGAGCGACCCGTCCAAGGGCATCGCCGAGGTGGTGATGATCCCGGTGGTCGGTGCCATCGGTAACGCCGTGGCCCATGCCATCGGTAAACGTGTCCGCGACCTGCCTATCACTTCTGCACGCATCAAGGAGGCCCTCAATGGCTAACCGTCCGCTTCAACTGACCCTCAACGGTCAATCCGTCGGCCCGGTGGACATCCCTGATGACCTGCCGATGATCGACTACCTGCACGAATACAAGAACCTCACCGGTTCGCGCCTGGGCTGCGGCCAGGGCATCTGCCACGCCTGCGTGGTGATTGTCGACAACCCGGACGGCACCAGTGAAGAAGTGCGCACTTGCATCACCGGCGCGCACTATTTCGAAGGCAAGAAGGTTCGGACCATCGAAGGCCATGCGACCTGCGACGAGCAGGGCAAGGTCACCGAGCTGAACCCGATCCAGCAGCGCTTCGTCGACGAGTTCGCCTTCCAGTGCAGCTACTGCGCGCCGGGCTTCGTGAATGCCGCGACCGTGCTGGTGGAAAAGCTGCAGCGTCAGCCCATCGTCAAAAGCCAGCTGGAAAAAGTCATCGAGGACAGCCTCGGTCATCACATCTGCCGTTGCACCGGGTACGTGCGCTACTACAGCGCCACCCGCAACGTGCTGACCGATCTCGGCCTGGTCAAGGAGGGTTAAGCATGAAGCTTCTACTTAGCCGCCTGGCGTTGGCGGTTGGTCTGGCTGCGCCTGTGGTGGCAGCTCACGCCGATGATGCGCAGGTCAAGCAAGGCGAGTACCTCGCCCGCGCCGCCGACTGCATGGCGTGCCACACCGCACCGGGTGGCGCGCCGTACGCGGGCGGCCTGCCGATCGTGTCGCCGTTCGGCACGATCTACGGCACCAACATCACCCCGAGCAAAGAGCACGGTATCGGTCTGTACAACGATGACGAGTTCTTCGCCGCGCTGACCGAAGGCAAGCGCCGTGATGGCGCGAACCTGTATCCGGCGATGCCCTACACCTCGTATCACCTGATCCCGCGTGCAGATTCCGACGCGATTCATGCCTACCTGAAAACCGTCGAGCCGATCGAACGCGCGGCACCGGTCACCAGCCTGAGCTTCCCGTTCAACGTGCGCCTGGGCCTGATGGGCTGGAACATGATGTACGGCAAGGACGTGAAGCTGGAACCGGCTGAAGGCAAAAGCGAAGCCTGGAAGCGCGGTCAGTACATGGTCGACGTGCTGGGGCACTGTGGCGAGTGCCACACCCCGCGCGGCCTGCCCGGTGCTATGCAGATGGACAAACGCATGACCGGCGGCATTCTCAATGGTTATCTGGCACCGAGCCTGCTGGCCACTGACTTGGCGGCCCGTGGCTGGAATCATCAGGACCTGAGCTCGTTCCTCAAACACGGCATGAGCGCCCAGGGCACGATGTTCAACGAGATGTTCCCGGTGTTCCACAACAGCACCCAGGGCCTCAGCGATCCGGATCTGGCGGCGATGGCGACTTTCCTGCTCGGCGATCAGCCGCCTGCGGCGAAAGTGCTCGTCGAAGTGCCGTTGGACAAACTGAGCCCGAGTGCCCAGCGTGGCCGTCAGGAATATTTGAATGTCTGCGCCGGTTGCCATGCGCCGGGCGGTGAGGGCAAACCGCACATCGCCGTCGCCATGCGCGGCAACACCACGCTGCGCCTGGAAGATCCGCGCAACCTAGTGCGGGTGATCGACGACGGTATCGGTGAGCAGAAGTTCTCCGGATTCGAACACATGCAACCGATGCCAGGGTTTGTCGATAAGCTGAATGACGAACAACTCACGGACCTGCTGAACTACCTGCGTCAGGGCTGGGGTGGTCAGCCGAATGATCTGGCAGTGAACGACGTGCAGAAGTTGCGGGCCGATGCGCCGCCGCTCGAGCACAAGGCCCACTGATATGCAGCATCTGGATCTGCAAGTGGTGCGTCGGGCGCTGGAGTGGTCGGCGGCCGGTCAGCGCATCTGGCTGTGTACGGTGCTGGCCACTTACGGCTCGGCACCGCGCGCACCGGGTTCGCTGCTGGCGGTGAACGCTGATGGGCACTGGATTGGCTCGCTGTCCGGTGGCTGTGTCGAGGAAGACTTTCTCGAACGAGTCGCCGAGGGCGCGTTTCTGGAGCCAGTTTGCGTTGTTCGTTACGGCGAAGGCGACGATCCACGCTCACGCGTCAGCCTGCCCTGTGGCGGGGTGCTGGATGTACTGGTCGAGAAGCTTGATGCCGATTGCGAGGTACAAGCGCATCTGCGGGAGCTGGAGTCGGCGCTGTTGGGCCGACGTCGGTTGATCCGCGAAGTGGATCTGCAAAGTGGTGTGCGCAGCCTGTTCGATGATCGTGAGCAGGGTGTGCGTATCGAGCGTGAAATCGACCGGGTGCGTGTACGCGTCGGCGCGGCCCAGCGCTTGCTGCTGGCGGGGTATTCCAGTGTCGCCCAGGCCTGTGCGGAGTTTGCCGTGGGGCTTGGGTTCGAGGTGATTCTGTGTGACCCGCGGGACGAAGTGCTCGAAGGCGTCGTGCTGGAAAATGTGGAGATTCGCCGTCAACTGCCGTCGGTGTTCATCGCTGACGGCGGTTGCCACAGCGACACGGCGGTGGTGGCGTTGACCCACGATCCACGTATCGACGATTTGGCGATGATGGAGGCAGTGCGCACCGACGCGTTTTACATCGGTGTGATGGGCTCCATGCAGACCTCGCAAAAGCGCTTCGAGCGGTTGCGGCGCATCGGTGGTCTGGGGGATGTCGAGTTGGGGCGGATTCATGCTCCCATCGGGCTGAACCTGGGCAGCAAGACGCCGGCAGAGATCGCGCTGGCGGTACTGGCCGATATCTTGCGGATTCGAAGCGGTATCCCACGAGATCGTCTCTAACCCCCAAAACCTGTGGGAGCGGGTGTACGCAACATCTGCGGGTATTCAAAAAATCATTGTGGGAGCGAGCTTGCTCGCGATGAGGTCGTAACATCCAACACATTCGTTGGCTGCCAGACCGATATCGCGAGCAGGCTCGCTCCCACAATGTATTGCGTGTCGCTTAGTACCCGAACTTGTCCCGCAATCCGTAATACCACGCACCCAATGCCGCAAACGGTGTGCGCAGCAACTGGCCGCCGGGGAACGGGTAGTGGGGCAGGTCGGCAAAGGCGTCAAAACGCTCGGCCTGGCCGCGCAGGGCTTCGGCCAGCACCTTGCCCGCCAGGTGCGTGTAGGTCACGCCATGGCCGCTGCAGCCCTGGGAATAGTAGATGTTGTCGCCCAGGCGTCCGACCTGGGGCAGGCGCGACAGGGTCAGCAGGAAGTTGCCCGTCCACGCGTAATCGATCTTCACGTCCTTGAGCTGCGGGAAGGCCTTGAGCATCTTCGGCCGGATGATCGCTTCGATGTTCGCCGGATCCCGCGCGCCATACACCACGCCACCACCGAAAATCAGACGCTTGTCGCCGCTGAGGCGGTAGTAGTCGAGCAGGTAATTGCAGTCTTCGACGCAGTAATCCTGAGGCAGCAATGTCTTGGCCAGTTCTTCACCCAGTGGCTCGGTAGTAATCACCTGCGTGCCGCAAGGCATCGACTTGGCGGCCAGTTCCGGCACCAGATTGCCCAGATAAGCGTTGCCGGCGACGATGATGAATTTGGCCCGGACCTTACCCTGCGGTGTATGCACCACCGGGCTGGCGCCGCGCTCGATGCGTATGGCCGGCGACTGCTCATAAATTGTCCCGCCCAGGGACTCGACCGCCGCCGCTTCACCCAGCGCCAGGTTAAGCGGATGGATATGACCGCCACTCATGTCGAGCATCCCGCCGACGTATTGATCGCAAGCCACCACTTCGCGGATGCGGCGTTGATCCATCAACTCAAGCTGAGTGTGCCCGAAACGCTCCCACAGGCGCTTCTGGGATTCGAGATGACCCATCTGCTTGGTGGTCATCGCGGCGAACACGCCACCGTCCTTCAAGTCACACTGAATGTTGTACCTGGCGACCCGATCACGAATGATTCGCCCACCCTCGAACGCCATCTGCCCCAGCAACTGAGCCTGCTTGGGACCGACCGTGCGCTCGATGACATCGATATCGCGGCTATAGCTGTTAACGATCTGGCCGCCATTACGCCCGGACGCCCCGAAACCCACCCTGGCCGCCTCGAGCACCGTGACCTTGAAACCGTTCTCCAGCAGAAACAGGGCAGAGGACAGCCCCGTATAACCGGCGCCAATCACACAGACATCGGTCTCCACGTCATCCTGCAACGCCGGGCGCGGTGGAACCGCATTGGCCGATGCGGCGTAATAGGATTCTGGGTAGGGAGTGTTAGCCATCCGACAGCCTCTGTTTAATATATTTTACGAGTGCGTTGATCCTACCCGAGTTGAAAATCGCCCGCCAGCACCCGGAAAATCTTCTTTGTACGGGCAAAATTAAATATTTTGCATATTCATAGGGTTAGCGCGAAAAAAGGTGTTGACACCCCTCCGGAATTCCGTAGAATGCCGCCTCACAGCAGGCACGTAGCTCAGTTGGTTAGAGCACCACCTTGACATGGTGGGGGTCGTTGGTTCGAGTCCAATCGCGCCTACCAAACAAAATCCGCTCTGCTGGGCGGTCTAGAAGGGCTCACCGAAAGGTGGGCCCTTTTTTGTTGTCTGGATTTCATGCAGAACGTTCACAAAATATAGGGTTCGTTCACACTGGGCAATGTGAACGCCTACAAGACCTGTTTTGACCTGTGATTCTTCTATATGTCGCAGGAGGGGAGTGGGGTGTTGTGTTGTCGAGAGGTCTTGGTGAGCGTGTGATGTGATGGCGGCTAGCCACAGCGGTGACGTTGTGTGCCGGGGTGTGGCTGGCGGGGTCGCCACCTATCTCTAAATCCTTGATTTTACAAGGATTTATCAGTCAAAAAAACTCAAAGTGTGACAGCGTTTAGGTACACCTAAGTGGTGCAGCCTTGGCGACAATTATCTTGTGTGCATCTAAAACCCAAACGAGCTATCAGGCGGCATCCGTAAGGTAAAGGCGATTGAGTGATCGGCCACAGGAGACAAGCGAATTCTGTAGCTCTACAGTCCCCTCCAGTACTTCCCGAACCCAGCACGCCGGATGATGTTTGCCTTTGTGATCAAACCCGCGAATCTTGCCACCCCGGTTTTCATCGATGAACGAAAAGGATGCGTTGTGGGTAATGAGTTGTCGATGCTTAACAGTGTTCATAAAAGCGTTTATATATTCAAACCAGTGCGACGAGACAGCAGAGTTCAATTGGTCTTTGAGTTGTCCGATTGGGAGTGCGTTGATTACTTGGTGGATGTAGAAATTACCCTTGCAGGGAGTGGGTACTACAAGACCGTTCACTAGTTGACCAAAGCTATCAAACGAATTGCGCGTTATGCCGATACAAGCTATTAGGTTGGCTTCGCTCTCAATCCCTGCTCGCCACAGAATGTCTTCATCCTCGACACAGCCAAATGCATGCTTGGCGAACTCCACCCCGCTCGGGTCATTTTTAACGTCGAAAGCCGCAAACGCATCACGAGCAAGGCATTTGTGGTAATCGTAGATGTGACGAGAGCGGCCTAGTGAGTTGGCAATCTCAACCATCAGCTCCGCATCCTTCGGACAGTCTGCGATGATGTAATCTCTCAGTTCTTTGATATTCCACGCACTGGACAAAGCGTTCTCCTACGCTGATAGACTTCGCTAAGTTTAACGCATCCGCATTCGGCGTATGATTGCCTTTCAAGTGAGTAACAGGCTGTCAATGCACGATTGGGCATCATCCCTGCGATTCAGTAGGGTCCCTCGTCAATTTCAGCACCATCAGGTGGCACCTTGAAACCTCTATACAAGTACCTTTCTTCCAAGTATCTGGACGGGTTCGTCGGCAGAGGCGAGGTGCTTTTTCGCTCGCTTTCGTATTACAGCAACTACGAGGAAATGCAGGTTCGCGGTGATCCGCATGAAGGCAAGCGAGTATTCAAGCCGGTGGGTGGCCTCGAACTGACGAACACAACAACTGGCAAAACATCGCAATTCCACGGGACGTTCGAATCAACCGTTCGTGACCGTGAAATCTTCGTCTTCTGTATGAGTAAGGTGTTCTCGCCTGAGCTGGCAAGGGAGTTCAAATCTGATGTCTGCGTTGAGATTGCAGAGCCTGCATACCTGATTGCTCAAATCCGGTCAGCACTGCGGCTTCGCAAATGGGTGAAACAAGGCCGTTTGTTGCACGACTCGGTGGACTACTACTCGCCGGAAACAGAGCCTCTGGCTGAGTGGGCGGTGCCTGAACGGATGGTTATGCGGAAGACGACCAATTACATCGATCAGGCAGAGTACCGACTTGCCTTCGCTCGTGGGAATGCGCTTCAGGTCGAGAACGTGGTCACTCAGATTAAGACAGGCGAAGACTTCAGCCAGCCCACGCTGGACGGACACCCCCAGCACATTCTCAAAGTGGGCAGCCTAAAGAGGCTGTGTAAGGTACATCGCTTCGAATAGGACTGAGTGACATCCAAGAAGCCTACCCTTGCGAATGACCAGATCGCTTTACACAGAATCCATGCCCCTTCAGCCGGACTCAAATACATACGGATTCGCCTCCAAGGCAAACCAGTGACGTGATGGCAGGCAGCCACAGCAGCCGGTAACATGCCTTGCAAAATGCCTAGCTTCTATTGAGGGATGTCCATGAGTTTTGTAATCCCGACCCTGATCGGAGTTGTTGTTTTCCTGCTCGGACAATACGTACTCAAGATGGTGATTGAGCCCGTACAAGCGTTCAGAGCCGCACTAGCTCGGCTTTCCAATACAATTCTTAGGCATCAAGCCAAGATTACCAATGCAGCCGTCGATGATGAGTTGTCGGGAAAAATATCTGATCATTCGGCAGAGATAGTCTCCGCTGCTGCCACGATCATGTTCTACCGTACAGCGAGATTGCTCTTCCGCTTACCCAAGAAAACCGGAATCACCGTAGCAGCACGAAGCCTGAACCACATCGCCTATTCACTAAATGTGAACGCGAGAGAGTGGGAGGCAAGCCCGGCGTTCAATGGTGCAAAACCTGATCATGTGCGATACGTGTATGACGCGTTGACGGTGATACACCAGCAACTTGGTATCAAGACCAGTTACGAAGACTAGCTAGGTGACTTCAGAAAGACCGCTCTCCACACAACCCCATGTCCCGTTTCTGACGGACTTTGCATGGGGTGGGGGGGATCTGTACGCCAGCCAGAAAAATAATGACGGGGCTCACTCTGCGTGACGCACTGACATCCAGCGAAGATGGGCATTGTCCACGCAGGGTGAGCGGCTGGGATTGTAGTTGTCGGGTCATCCCTCGTCAGGGGCAAGGTCGAAGCGCACAAGGAGCTCCACAATGAAAATGCTATTTGCAATAGTGCTGCTACTGGGAAGCGCATCGGCGACTGCCGCTACGTTTGACGGTTACGAGTGCACCGACGACTGCTCAGGGCATCAGGCGGGGTATGACTGGGCTGAGCAAAACGATGTTGACGACGAATCGTCATGTAGCACGCCGTCAGCATCATTCAATCAAGGGTGTGAGTCCTACGTCGATGAGAACGCTGCCTCTGTGTCTGATGAAGAGGATGATGAGGAAGAGGACGAGTAATCAAGACCGCTTTCTACGAAAGCCACCGCACCCGGTGTGCTCAGCCCAATACGGGGCGTGGGACGGTTGTCTCAACCCCGACTTCATGAGGCAATGTTCGGAAGATATCGATAACATCTGGAAGGAATGGCTTGCGGCAGCGGAAATCGATGTGCACCAAATGATCACCCACGGTGAGTACGGCATTACCCTGATAAAAGAGCCTTTTATCTTCGGTGGGTGACTGATCGTCAGGGGGAGAGAAACCGCTCACACACCTACCTGAAACTGTGTGGCAATTGATGTCCAATCGCGTGGTGGCGATGGTAAAAATCCCCAGCGGTATGGCGACATTGCTCGACCAGATGAACATGTGAGAGGTTTTGTTCCGCCATTAAATCGACCCAGCACATCTGCTCAGTCAATAGTCGATTGGTATGGTTCTTTCACTGCGACTCGTCCGATAGATCTGGTGTTTGAGCGAGCTTTCTAACGTGTGTTATTTGTGAAATGATGGCGCGATGATATTTGACGCAGAATTTTGACGCGTAAAAAGGACTTTCATGTCGTATACGTATAGTGCTCAATTAACTGAGTTATGTACAAATGGCTTCCAGTGCCCGCCTCTAGGATCTGTTCCAACTCAAAGGGATGCTTGGAGGTGGGTCGCCAACCCGGTGAGCACACAGTGCTTTGCTCCTGTCGGTATCCGCAATCCGCCAAGACTGCTCAAGGCAACCGATCCAGCTGAAAAGTGCTCATGCTGGGGTTTATCCATGCATTGCTCCTACGATCAGAGCGTTAGCGCATTTCAGGGTGTCCAAAAGAGCTTCCCTAAAGCCCGAAAAATCTTCGGCGGGTATGCCGCAAACGTATCAATAACCCCGGCGGACGGTGCATGTACCTCGGTTGATCGCTACGGTCATTTCGATTTACACCCATTTGCGGCAGGTGCTGTGCAGAACAGCATATCGGCCTTGAGAGCCATACCATGACCTTTCCTCGAATCGTTGGTCCAAAGATCGAACCAAAAGTTCTTTCTAAGCACTCTTGGAATGCTGACCTTATCGAGTTCGAAGGGCCATTACTAAGTTTGTACAAAGGGGAGTTTGGTAACGATTTATTGTATGCATGGTTGGACTGCACTGAAACCCGAAATAGATGGTGTGTAATTCCAATTCAACGAAAGTCGCTGAGGGATTATCTTGAGCAAGAAAAAACTCTTCTTGCGGTGTATCAAGAGTCCGAGTGGCTAATTATTTTTCATACCGGATCAATCCCCAATAGAAGAAACTCAATACAGCAAACAACGTGGCAAAACCTACCTCAAGAATATTTGCCTGACCAAGATTCATATTTGGTCCCAGCGATTGCAACTCAAGCTGCCGCAAAACTGGCCGAAGAAGTTAGCGAAGAGTATTTTTTGGGTCTTGATGGAGATATGTATATTGACGACATATCAGTCATCCCGAAAACCTACCAGCAGTTGTATTCATTTCACTACGGCTTAGAGCACTTGGATCGTAGTGCTGTAAGGGGTGCTCTGAGTCGCTTGGCCGGCAGTTGGACAGGGGGGTTTAGCGCAGTACATCTGTTCACGGGTCTCAATGCTGTGACTCCCTCGATACACCGAGCGCAAGTTACTGAAATGCGCTTTAACTCGCCGGGACATATAAAGCTCGACCTGCTGCCAGAACTCGCCAGACGGATTGAAATATCCGCATTGCAGGTCCAAAACGATGATTCTTATATTGCTCTCGAACAATATTATGCAGGTGTTTATAGATACTTCAAGGATAATAGGATCTCTGGATTCGATGATGAGCGCAACCCTGCTATTGCAAATCTAACTCCAGAAGTGACAACTCGTCTCAATGAACTAATTGAGTTCTTTTTTCGACTGATGCAATGGGAAGACTATAGAGCGTCTTTTGCATATCTGAATGTGGACCCCCTACACCAACTTCGAGTTCTACTTGCCTACTATAGACGACTAAGAAAGTTACGACCTTATCTGATTACTGGAAGGCTGTTTTTAGGTGAGTCGAGGCTTATAGATCCAGATGCCATTCAAAATTCCGCGCCATGAAACTGAGCATAAGTCTCATGCTAGATAGAAAATAAACTCGATCCTTTCGAGTCCAGCAGTATTAGTTGGCTTTGTCAGTTGATCAATGATGGGTTTATGAAATTTGCGCATGGGACTAAGTTTAAAGGATTGCCATGACAGAAAAAGCTGACATGACTGTAGATGAATTCAGAAGTGCTATGGACGATGATGCAGGGTTCAAGTCCAAGCGCAGAGCCTTAATGTTTGTCTCACTATTGTTGCTGGCTCTAGTTGTAAGCGGGGCGGAAATCAAGGAGGCTAATACCTTTATATTTAAGATAGAATTTACAAATCATGTTGGCTTGAGATATTTATTGGTGCTCGCCGTGCTGTCCTGTATGTTTAGGTACTATGCTTATTCGGAAAAGTATCATACTCAACTATTTAATTTTTGGTCGGGGAGATTGCTAAATGATAGAGAGGTTTTCTACTATGATCAGGAAGCCGAGTCGGCAGGAGGCTTGCTAGGGAAGAAGATTAATGTTTATGGTGGCGATGAGCCTGGAATAGAATGCCCTATATATAAGAAGACAGGATTTTTAAAGAGGAGTATTGGATATCCATCAACAAGAACACATGATTACTATGGGGAATACAGTTGCACTGAATATATTGAGTTAAATGTATATAGTAAGGGTTGGAGTAAGGCGGAGTTTCGCAAGCTGTTGCGTGCCGAGATGAGATATAGGATAGAGGCTTGGATTAAATATCGAGAGACGCTTGATCTTGTCTCACCTTATTTGCTCGCGTTTAGTTCTCTAGTAGTGTTCATATTCAAATATTTCAATCCGTAACTTTATTGGTGAATGTTCACGCATGTAGTTTTTCCCGTATGCCTGAATCTTAGTTGGATATAACTGTTCAAACGCGTGGCGAAATCGGTGAAGACAACAATGGATGTTGGTCTAACGGATTTAATCGGGACCGACTTCAGGAGACACCCTACAAATTGGTAAGTACTGAGGTTCTGCATGTCTATTGCTCAAGTTGAAAAGGCTCTTACTGATTTTGCTGTTCACAAAACAGGTTCTGCAATAGTTCTTAAAGGGGAGTGGGGTACTGGAAAAACCCATCTCTGGAATAAAGTTATCAAGAATCAACGTGGGTCATTTGTTCGTAAGACGTATTCTTATGTCTCATTGTTTGGTCTTAATTCCTTATCTGACCTAAAGCGGTCTATTTTTGAAAACTCCGTTCCTACCGACAAGGCGGGAAGCGTGACCACCAAAGAATCTGTTATTGAAAACATAAAAAAACTTGAATTCAGTGACGCAACTGGTGTGTGGCGAAAAATATTCAGTCAAGGAAAAGAAGCTAAAATTCCATTCGTTGGTGGTTTTGGCGGGATAATTGATTCAATTCAATATGCACTGGTTAAAGATACCATCATCTGCATTGACGACTTTGAACGCCGTGGTAATGCCTTGTCGGCTCGGGATGTCCTTGGTCTAATCTCTAATCTGATCGAGTCAAAAGATTGCTCAGTCATCCTGATCCTGAATGAAGGATCGTTGCAGAAAGACGATGAGTTCTTCACATTCAGTGAAAAAGTGTTCGATTACGAGGTCAGATATGCACCGACCTTGGATGAAGCTGCGAGCGTAGTTTTCAGCACCACTGAACTGTACGAAAAGAAAATCGTGGAGAACATTAAGAAGCTAGAAATGAACAACATTAGGTTGTTGCGTAAAGTTAGATATTTCGCCAACCTAATCAAACCTTATGTAGATGGCAAGCCTGATGAAATCCTCGATGATTCAACGAAACTTATCCCACTAGCAATCTATGCAAAATACTCAGGTTCTGAAAAAGTAGTTAATATTGAAGACTTGGAAAAGTATAAGGGCGGATGGTCTCTACTTCCGACAGATAATAAAGAACTGACTGCTGAGCAGAAAGCTATTGCAGACAAAAAATTTGCAAAGGATAATTTTTTTCGCGAGTACGGGTATGGTGAAGCCGACGACTTCACGAAAGAGATCATAAAGCTTGTCAAAAATGGTTATGCCGATTCGAATTCTTTAATACCACTTATTGACTCCATTGTTGACACTGTCGAAAAGAACCAGAGACGAAAAATAGTCAGTGACGCTTGGAACGTATTTCATTATGACCTGTCGCTTCCTGATGCAGACCTATTGGACCTGTTCGAAAAAGCCGTTATTGAATCTGGTGATGCCGCAAGTCCTTATGAGATTGATGGTATTCTTGAAATATTCACTGCTGCTGGTTTAGAAGAACGTGGCAGGTCAATTGTTGACGAATACTTTAAAGTTCTTGGTGCAAACCGCTCTATTGCTCATCGAAATGACATGTACAAACTACCTCAAAATCCGTATGTAACTGAGAAGCTTGAACAGTATTTTCAAGATGCAAGCAAGGTTTGGAGTCTCGATGAGCTTGTTGATAGTTTTCATGGAAAGAGAATCCCGGACGAAGAACTCGAATTACTCAGTGCTTACACCGTTGACCAGTTTTATGCTTATTTCAAGGCATTAGGCTCGCTCAAGTTCGTGAACTATGCACGATCGTTGCTCGCTCTTGGTTCTATAACTCGACTGCCCGGTTCTGAAAAGCACTATGACACTGTGTTTCTAAAAGTATTTGAGGCACTGAAACGCATGTATGATGAATCGCCGTTGATGGCGTTGAGAATGAACAAGTTTATGGATTATCAAGAATTGTACGATCATAAAATTAATCCCGCACAGCAGGTTGATTAATCAAAATAACGGCGGTCAATCGTTTTTCGTAGCTTTTGGATTAATTCCAATTAGGACTTTGCGGTGTACTGTATCCCCCTCAGATATTCATCTCATGCATTTGACCGCCGAAGTTGGTTGGACTGGGTGACCTTGAGTGAACATTGTGAACACCTTGAATACTGTGAACACCCAACCATGTATTTTTCAGAATCGGGAAAACCAAGTCGAATCCGTATGTTCACTGACCAGAATCCGGTGGTGGTTATCTCTGGATATTGATCCGACATAATTAATGCCACGGACTTTCAGACATGCCGCCCGGCGAAGTTGTTCATGAAATCCCCCTGAGTCTTCCCATGATCGCGTATAGGCTGCTTTAGCTTGATGTGAGTGCACGGCACGCACTTGGCGTTTATCGTTGCTCTGATGGCGTTACAGGAAAAGTCAGACCAAGACGTTCAACAATGCGCTTTACGGTCATTGGTGCAAACCTATTACCAAGTGCTATTCCTTCATGGCACGTTGAACAGACGACAGTGATACACCAAGGGACTCAGCAGCGACTCTGTAGCTCTTACCACTAGCAATGGAAGCACGGATATCATCATTGGATACCGCCTTGGTGCGTCCCTTGTAAACCCCTTTGGCCTTTGCCTTAGCGATGCCTTCACGTTGACGCTCTTTGATCATGGAGCGTTCAAACTCAGCTACAGCACCCATCACCTGTAACATTAGGTTCTGACTGGCATTCGTTTCACCAGTGAACTCAAGAGACTCCTTGTGAAACTTGACTGACACACCTTTAGCGTTGATCTGTTCTACCAGCTTCAGCAGGTCTTGAAGGCTGCGAGCAAGACGGTCAATCGAATGCACATGGACAACATCACCTTCACGCACAAACTCAATCATCTGTTGTAACTGGGGACGTTCTGTTGTGGCACCACTCACTTTGTCTGTGAATGTCTTGGTGAAGGTCAGGCCGTCAAGTTGACGGTCGGTGTTCTGGTCAGCGGATGAAACTCGGATGTACGCAACGTCAACCATTTGGTGTGCCTCTGTAGTCATAGGGTCTAGAGGTTTACACTTTGCCTGTGTATCAGACTGAAAGCAACCCTATGAATACACCTTTCTGTATTCACCAGACCAGTGGTCATAGGGTGTACCCAATTGAACACGATCAACATTGACGTAACTGGTTGATAGCGGTAGTGATGGCAGATGCATTTCTGTCGATGGTTTCCAATGCGGCAATCGCATTGTCGTGCACACCGGGCGAACCTGCTGACTTAACCCACAAAGAAACTTCTTCGATTGCTGCGGCAAGCGCGTGCTGGTTGTGCAGCAACAGTGTTAATACGTCGGCGGTAGCGATTGCGGCGTGGTTGTCTGACATGAGTGGTCATCCTTGATGAGTGAACAAAGATCGTAGCTCAGACGTTACTGAATGACGTATATCGGCACCTGTCGCAAGATCGACATTCAGGTCATGGTTAACGCCAACACCCTGTGAGGAAATCTGTACGGCGTTTGTGATGGGTGGTTACCCAGCGTCTGCTGCATTTGGATTATTCTTCTTAAATTCAACCGGATTGCATTCAGTCGAAACGAAATTGCAGATAAAGCTGCGACTGTGTTTAAACCAATGGAGTACTGAGCCCATATAAAATCAGTGTTTGCGACCATGTTGGTCTTTCATCTGGAACTGAATGTGGATAGCGGCAACCTGATACCATTCCTGATAACTGTCGAGTGTTGTAAATACTACAGCCAATAAAAACCCTCGACACTGGTTAGGTATCAAGGGTTTGATGAAGTTGTTGGATTCACCGTCAACGGTGGGAAGTGAATACCTGTATTTGATTAACTTCGTTACTCCTTTTCCGAATGTTCACCAACTGTATTCTGTGTAAACATACACAGAGGATTGCTGACATCTGATTGCGTCAATCAGTAATGACTTCTGGAGCTTGTAACTCTCACATACAGAACATGTCCGCAAGTGAGCCGATAGGCGAATGCTCTTCAAGAGGTGGGATAACGAAGTCCACCCGCCTTTGATGTTCTTCTGTGAATACAGAATAGTTATTTCCTGTCGTAACGACAGAAGAGTTATTCTTCAAGATCATGATTTTTTATTTGAGGGGATCTTGTCCCCTCTCTTCTTTCCTGTCTTTCTAACACCTTGCCTGTGGTTACTACCACAGAATATTCTATTCAAAGCTTACGCTTTAACAGTCGTTCGCTTCGCTCTTATCCCGCCGTAATAAATTCTGCTCCTCAACCCCTCAACGTGCCCGATGTCCGGTCCCTTAGACATGGTGGGAATTCCCGGACATTCGGGATTGGGCATCAGATGAGCCGGTGTTCCACTTCCTTTAGCCAGCCTTGCGACTCAACGAAGTCTAGGAACGGGTTTGTGCATCTAGGTTCTGGGTAGTAGTCCAGTTTCTCACTAGTCGCGTCAACACTGCTCATGGATGCATCTGGTGTACCTTCAAGCAAGTCAGTCAGGACAAGCGAGCGTTCCAACAATACGGCCAGCGGTTCCATTCCATAACCTTTGACTGCCAACTTCAGCAGGTAGTGTTTCGCGGCGTAGTGTTGCTTGGCTTGAGCAAGGGCGGCCTCTTCACTGTCTTCTGTCCAGCGTGTGGCGTGGAGTTCCATGTACTCAAGAACGTAGCTTTCAATCCTGTGCATCAGGTCTTTGGCAGCAGCTTCTAGATACTCACGTCCAGCAGTCGGTGCTGCCTCGTCAACCCAATCAGGTGTGAACAGGACATTGCAATCCTCCTGTGCTGCCCGGATGCGTACCTTCTCCCGCACATACTTGATGTCGTTCTGGCTGTAGCTGCTAACGTACTTGCCAGTGCTGGTATCCCACTTGCTGCCATACTCATCGCGCATGATGTCGCGTAGCTCATAGTCACGAATGCCGTGCTGCCTCTTAGCTAGCTGGAACACTCGCTCCACTGCCTTGGCGAGCGGGGTGTTGATTGGTGACACCTTGGCGATGCCCTTGATCAAATCTTTGACTTTGCGTTCTTTCAGTCCGGTCGCTGTCATGATGTTGGCGATGGACATACCTTCTTTGCGAAGGGCGATAGCTTGTTGTTCTTTGTGCGCATTGCTCATGGATCGTTCTCCTTTTTCATGTTCAAGTCATAGGCATTCCTCTCGGTAGCTGCCAGATGGTTTTGTGTGTAGTTGTTTGAAGCGGGGCGGATGCTAGTGCTTTCCATTCGGATGCGTCAAATAGTTCCTTAGACCAAAAAGAGTTTAGAGAAGTTGTCAACTGCTAAAAAGTGGTAAAAGCTGATTGCTGTAAAAGCTCCGAGCAGCGTTGTTACACTGTCGGAGCCAGAGAACGGTATTACTTTTCATTGTAGGTTGCTCAAAACGCATTGTAGGAGCTTGTAGAGGGTGTTGCTGATTTACTCAGGCAATACCACTTGCTCACTGAACACGCCGTTGACCTCCTTCTCTACTTCAGCAAGTAGCTTTGCTCTTTTATCTGCAATCTTTTTCTGCTCTGCCAATTCTGCTTTATCCAACAATTGTTGGGTGAGTAGTTCACGGTACTCTGTGAGCTCTGCTTGTAACTCAGCAATGTATTCTTGCTTTACACGCTCGTTGATAATTGCCAAGTCTTCAGCTTGCAAATGCTCTGGTTTAATCATGTAAACACTGTGCTTGAGTGCTTCAATGTTGACTGGAAGTTTTTCATCCAGTACATAACCTTCTTTGCTCTTCTGGATTACATTCAGAAAAAGATGATGGAGGATGGGAGCCATCACTAACTCTTTGCATTGCAGGGTGTTTTTATACATGTTGTGAAAACCCTGCTGACGTTGTTCCAATTCCGCAGGGTCGAACTTACGGGGTGTTCCTTTGATAGATATAGTCATTGCATTAATTCCTTGAGTTGTTTGGTGGTTTTTGTGGTAATCATCACTGACCATGATTTGCGGTGATGCCTTTATGTTTGGCAATCAAAGCTATCATCTTGGTTATGATCGTTGTTCTGTATTTCTCTTCATCAAATTGTTTTGCAGAAGGTACTGAAAGTGTAGATGTAACAGGTGCAGCATCTACATTTGATTGCTGCTTTGCTTGTTCTTTACGTCGTTCAAATGCTCGTGTAATTCCACGGCTGAAGTAATCCAGGCTAGTACTCATTTGCTTTCAACCTTGTTATTCAGTTTCTGACCAGAACGTCTTAGGTTGTTTGCAATCGTCGAAAGCATTACTTGGATCGCGTGTTGCTTATTTGTGTAACCTGTACGATCCATAATGAACTCAAGTTGAGAAACCGCTTCATCGTTCAATGGTACTCTCATTGTTTGCACTCCGAAGTTGCTCGACCATGAATGTAGTCACTGATCGAAACGCCAATTGCTTCGGCATTGCCTTTGATGAAGGCATAGCTGGTGATGCTGAACATTAATTTCACTGGAATCATTGCCGATTGTTTTGCTTGCCATACCCGCCAGCGGCAAGTATTTGAACAAGTCAATGCGTGACTCCTTTTGTTGACTAGCCTTGTTCCACAACTGGAACATTGTTTTGTTTCGGACATAATGAATCCTCCATTGGATTGGTGGTGATAAAGGCTTGGCGTTTGTTAAACAGTTTGTTTTCTGGATATTAAAAAGCCACAACCGGTAAAGATTGTGGCTTTAGAATTTAGCGAAGAAAAACTAACACGTTACTGACGTTTAGAAGGAAGGGCTAAGATCAGTAGAGAGAACGCAGAACAATTGTGGGTAACTGGTTTTGGTGGCGTTAGTTTCTTCCCTTTATGTGTATGATTATACGGAAATGATTCTCATTTGTCAATACGTAACATCGAATTGTCAATCAGTTTCTTCAACTATTTTCAAAGTAAAAATTGAGGTGTTGGATTGCTTCGACCATTGCTTTGATTGGAATACGGCTAAACCATTTGCTTGGGGCGAGGCAGCCAACTCCTAATTCATCATGGCTGCCTATCCGGTTTGATCAGTCGATTAGGTGCAACACATCCCTCACGTTTAGATGGGAGTATCGCGCAACGGATCGTGTATCTCGGTGCCCAGATACGATCATGATCTGAGCGTTGTTGAATCCCTTTTTCGCGACGTTCGTGATTCTGGTGTGCCTGAGTTGGTGCAGTCGGACGCTACTGTCTAAGCCTGCCCTCACGCGTGCCAAGCGCACAGCCTGAGTTACGGCGTGCGGTGTAACCGTGAACACTTGGCCGTTTGGGTGGCGTGCCACAGTGGCCAACAGTTGGGCAAGTTGGAGTATTTCAACAGCACGGTGGGTGAGGGGGACTGACCGTGTCCCGTTCTTCCCGTCGATCACGTCGGCAATGCGATCCTTGAGGTGCAGGCAGTCTTTTGTCAGCTTCAGGATTTCAGATCGCCGCATGGCAGTCTCGTAGGCCAGTTCGACTATCAGTCTCATGGTTGGAGACAGTTTCGCCAGCAGTCGCTCAAGTTCGCTTGCACGGATTACCTTGTCGGAAGATTTGTCAGGTTTCGGCAGCGCGATATCACTAACCGGGTTGTGGATGTCGATCAGCAGGCCGCGTTTAGCGAATCTGTAGAACCGCGACATGAAAGCAAGCTGCGTTCTGCAAGTGGACGGCTTCACAGTCTTCAACCGCATAATCTTGAAGTCGTTGATCATCTGTGGCGTGATTTCGTGAATGGGCTGCGTGAAGTGCCTGCCCAGATGCTCCACGATTTTCAGTGCATGGTCGTAGCTGCCTTTGCCCTTGAGCATGGATTCGCAGTACGTCATACCCAGCGTATAAATAGTGTGATGCTTGCGATCCATCGTCACGGCTTCGATCTGGTTCGCCCATGACTCTGCTTCAGCTTTGGTGTTGAAGGTTTTTGACTGGGGAGATTTACCTTTTACGCGTACCTGAGCGTTCCAGTTGCCGGATGGAAGGGAACGGAAAGTGGCCATTTTTGACGCCTCATGATGTGAATGGGCGTTCTGTGAAATCCAAGAGCAGCAGGGCTTGCAGCTTGCGCAAGCAGACATTGACATGGTGGGGGTCGTTGGTTCGAGTCCAATCGCGCCTACCAAACAAAATCCGCTCTGCTGGGCGGTCTAGAAGGGCTCACCGAAAGGTGGGCCCTTTTTTGTTGTCTGCGATTTGCAAACTCCCCGCTCAAAACGCCAACTTGGCGCCCACCTCCATGTACTCGATCTACTTTTCGTCGTGCCCCTCCTGATAGTGCTTCGTCATCT
Organism: Pseudomonas sp. GW823-FHT06E10; assembly: GCF_058794995.1. Taxonomy (NCBI): domain Bacteria; kingdom Pseudomonadati; phylum Pseudomonadota; class Gammaproteobacteria; order Pseudomonadales; family Pseudomonadaceae; genus Pseudomonas; species Pseudomonas sp. GW823-FHT06E10. The sequence goes on from NZ_JBXAHJ010000010.1 coordinate 152,270, forward strand.
TCTCGTCTGCATGCCCCATCAGCGCTTGGAAGGACTCCTGTGGGAATTTCTACCGCTCGTACAGCCATGTCCTCAAGGCTCGGATCTCATGAAAAGTGGGGCGCTCTCCGGCCGGTACGTGGTCGTAAGTGTGCGCGGCGCCTGCAGACATTCACTGACAACCTCACGTAGCGCGGCCCTCATAGCGATTCATCGCCCTCCGTCCACCGGCAGACTCAATGTTATTTTTTTTCAGGGTTGTGTTCGGGACACTTGGCGCTGCGCTGGGTAAAGTCATTACCGCTTGCCCGGCCTGGTGTGTTTCAGATGGATTACTGAATGGCCAGCAACTGGTCAGGGTGGGCACCAATTCGAGATAAGGTGCAGGCGACAAAAACCAAGTAGTTCAGCGTGGCGGATCTGCCACTGCTTTCGCACCTTGCAGGCGTTCAGCGCACGCCCCTTGTCGGGGCAGCCTCTGCCGGAGAAGTCAAAGCCCTGGCAAGGCGATCCGAACGGCAAGGCCTCTTTACTTGGGCCAATGCCTCAAGCAGATGATCCTTTGCCTCGTCGGCGGTGCATTCGCGCCCCCCCCCCCCAAAAAAAAAACCGAACATGACTTTGAGCTGCCGCTTGCTGAAGTCACGTAGCCACAATGGCCGCTTCCGGTTTAGCGATCCGCAGGTACTCACGCCAGAGCCGTTCGAAGGGGATAATCATGCCCCGCGCGCACTGGGTAGTGCAGTAGGGCAGATCGGCCAGCACCCTGTCGATGCAGTTGTCCGGCATGCTCTTCATCACCTTGACGCATGTGCTAAACGCCATTCAAGTGATGATTGATGCACATGATCAAGCAGTAACCGCGGCTTCTTACTGAATGGAGGGAGTTGTTGCCTTTAGTGAGCTTCTTGAATTTCGCTTGCAGTCTACTGAGGCATATGGGCAATCCTTTGTAATTATAAGGGTCCTTATTTAACTTCATAAGGATTTCCTCGTTGCCAATAACACGCTCCTCACCGCTTGTTAGTAAATCAAGCACTACACATTCAATGCGAGTTAATTTGATAATCGTCAGATTGTTAGAAGACAGGTGTTGGGGTTTGTTAAACACCGTAACGTCGGCCTATTGATGCGATCAGATACACACTTAGAGCCGCGCTGGTCGATCCAGGCAGCAACTTCATCGAGGGCAATAAAGTCTTCGTCGGAAGGATTGAGCGGGGCGGCGGTAAGACATTCTGACATCGCGTTTCCTCCATGAAAAAAATCGTAGCCAAGAGGTGCGCACACTGTAGGTAGCAGGCGAAAAACTCCCGTATGGGCGGGCTTAACGGGTGAGAAAAAAAGGGTGGGTGCTGATCCGTCAGCATATATTGAGTTTCGTTAGTGAGTTACGGCGCCGCTGTAGTGCAGGACAACTGGATTGCCTTCAGGCTTCTTGTTGCTTTTGTGGGTGAAGGGCATGGCGAATGATTCAGGTAGGTGCTACTTCCCATGACCGTTGGCGTAATTAACGAGGGAGTCCATAGAAACTCTTGGTTTTTATTCTCGTCTTTAACGTTTTTCAGGCGCCAAATATTTGAACTTTTGAAGTTGTTCGAAAAGCGATTGGTCTTAGCGCGATTTATTCATACGCCCCATTACAATCTCAGCCATAAGTAAGAAAGCGTCAAACTGGAACAAGCGGCGAGGAGTACTGCAACCCAATAAAAGACAAAATATTGACAACAAAAAACAGTCACATTCTCCCTATTAAGTCGGTGATATATCATGATCAAGATCATGGCCTGCTTTTTAATAGGAGCTGTAACTGCAGGATGCAACGGCATCGTAAAACCCGACTTTTCGGGATCTGCGAATGATTCATATTTTTTAGTCTACTCGGGCTTTCCCGCACCGTATCTATACATGGCCTCGGCCGTGCAATGGAACGAGGACTACGCCGTAACCACTCGCCACACTCCGTTCATCCCCAACGTGAAGTACAGCTGCAGCACAGGTTGTGATCTCGTCTTCATCCTGCACAAGGCCAACGGCCGCTACCCGTCATGGCGCGCACCGCGTGTGGGCGAGAGCATAACTGCCGTTGGGGCGAGTCCTTACTTCATGACCACTACCGGGAAGGGCAAGGTGTATGAAACGCCTTTCGTCAATGCCGCTGAACACAGCGGTGATCTCTATGCCATCCACGATGCCCCGCTGATCAAGGGCATGTCGGGCGGGCCGGTCCTTGCAAGTGACGGCCATATTGTCGGCATCAATATTGGTTTCTATTCAACCACCCTGAACGATGTGAGCAATCACTCCGGCGTAAAGGGGGCTGAGAGGCTCAGCATCTTTATTCCTTACTCGATCATTCAGCGCGAGTGGGGGATATTGCAGGCAAAACTTGACGACCCGCACGGTGCGAAGTATGTCGCGAAATAACTTTTAGCTTTCAACCAATTGGCCATCGCGCGTACCCGGCAAAGTCCGCTCTGGCGGGCGGCCTGGAAGGGCTCACCGAAAGGTGGGCCCTTTTTGTTGTCCCGGATTTCTTCAGGTGTTCACAACGTATCGGGCTCGTTCACGCTGGGCAATGTGAACGTTGATGCGGGCGCGACGATTGCTGAGCGGATACCGGGCCACCAGTGATTGCCAGGTAATCGTTCAGGTCGTCGCCAGCCTCAATAGGCGTCAGAGGGCAAAGGTCGCTGCAAGGCCGTGGTGGCCTTCCTGTGCTCCTGCGATCAGATGCATTGGGATGTTCTGTTGTACTTCAATGGACGGTACTTCGAAGCTCCCTACGATCTGGAGGTGGCGCTCGCTCAGTTCGGTCGACTTTCCTGCTTTTTCCTTGGCCATTCTCGCGTGGTTCATTGCGATTTCGTTGAGCGTTGACACGTTACGTCTCCCGGTGACTGACCAAGCGTATCGCTGGCGTCCTTAAGCATTGATTGAATGGCTGCGGCGTCAGAATCCTGTCATTCCGGCGCTGCTACGGGCGATCTTAGCAAGCCTCAAGCCACGGATACGGGCGAATTCCTCGTTGTGTTCCGGCAGGCGACGAATGGCGGGTACCTGTGAATGATGGTCCGGATTTTTTGTTATTCAGGCGTAAACTAGCAAGGCGACCTTATCAAAAGGAGCCGCCTATGAACGCCGATCAAATGAGCAAACAGGCACCTGTGGACACGACTGTCTGGGATCGATATTTCTGCGCTGCATTGATTGCCGAAAGCAATCTGACTGCCCCGATTGTGGGCGAGGCTACTCACGAGGACAGGCAGAACCTGTTGATCGAGAGGGCCAGAGTCCTCGCGGATAAAATGATGCAAAACCGAAGATAACCAGAGCCCAGCCGTCGCGCTGGGCTCTTTGCATGCGGGGTCATGCACCGATGCTGGGGGCGTGCGCATTGCGGGTCAAACGATCAACTCCACCTTGCCGCTCGCCAGGCGATAGATACCGCCCACGATCTTGAGCGCGCCTTTGCTCTGCGCATCAGTCAGCAATGGCGAGGCCTGTTTCAGGTTGTTGACCGAATTTTTGACGTTTTGCGCGGTGGCGTTTTCCATCAGGTTCCCGGGCTGCTTGAGTACTGCCTCGACTGCCGACTTGAGTGCGTCAGTCAGTTTCGGGATATGACCGGGGAAAATCGTCTGATCCTTGACCGCCTTGATACCGGCCTCGATGGCACCGCAGCTCTCATGCCCGAGTACGAGAATCAGCGGGGCGCCCAGTACGGCAACCCCGTATTCAAGACTGGCCAAGCCTTCCGGCGTAACGAAGTTGCCCGCGACGCGGATGGAGAAAAGATCGCCGCGCGCGGTGTCGAACGCATATTCCGGGGCGATCCTCGAGTCAGAGCAACTCAGCACGGCCACGAACGGATTTTGGCCGGACACCAAGGCCTCTCGCTCTGCCTTGAAATCGTGCGTCGTGGAAGTGCCGCCTACATATCGTGCATTGCCCTCCATCAGTCTTTTCAGCGCCATGTCGGGACTGATTACGTTTTGAGGTTTGGGTGGGGCTGACGCTTTTTCGGCTGCCTGGATGATCTTGCCGGGCAGTGTGCCGGTCAGCAGCAGGGCGCCTGCGCTCAATCCGGCAAATTGAAGAAAACGACGACGGCCTGTTGTGTTTGAAGCAGAGCTTGAATCACATGATTTACACATGATTTTGTTTACTCAGTTCAATGGGGTGAGAGTGAGTTGCTGTTGGGGCGGGTACTGCCATGGACGCTCAATACCGGCGCAGTGGAGTCTAGTAGGTCTGTCATATTGTGTTTCGGGCATTGTCTGCGGATGGCGTGCACGCAGCCATTTCATGGGCTACTACTGACAGGCTCATACAACTTCGACCTGGCAGGAGTTTCTCGATGCTGACTCAATGGTTTCTGGCGGCGGTTCATCTTCTGGCATTTGCCTTGGGATTCTGGGCGGTATTGGTTCGAGGCACGGCTTTTCGGCGTTTGGCCGATGGCGCCACAGAGGTGCGCAGTGTTTTGATGGCGGACAATATCTGGGGTATTTCAGCTGTCGTTTTATTGATCAGTGGCGGGATGCGAGCCTTTGGCGGGTACGAGAAGGGCGCGGACTATTACCTGCATCAGCCGCTGTTTCATCTGAAGATGACGCTGTTCGTCCTGATCTTGTTGCTGGAGATTGCGCCGATGGTGACGCTGATCAAATGGCGGATAGCGCTTGCCCGTAAAGTGGCGATCGATACCGGCCGTGCGAAGCTGTTTGCACGGATCAGTCATATCGAGGCGCTGCTGGTGTTGCTGATGGTGGTGGCAGCGACTGGCATGGCGCGAGGCGTGATGCTTGGTTGACTGCGCAGTGAACGCATCCTTCCCTGGGGTAAACCAGAAAAGTCTGACAGCAAAAGGAAGGAGCTTGCCGCTAGTATCGGCCCCAGGGGTTTGGGTGGGGGCGAAAGCGCAGGGCGATGGGGTGCTGAATCTTTAGCCAGCCGTAATTCCGGACTGAACGGGCTGGCTACTGACTGCAACAGGATTCAGGATTGCGGCTTTTCCGGGGCGGTCAGGCCGGCCTGAATGCGCTGGTAAATTTCTTCACGATGCACTGCAACGTCCTTCGGAGCGTTGATGCCGATCCTGACTTGCTGGCCGCTTACGCCCAGGATGGTGATCGTAATGTCATCACCAATGTTTATGCTTTCACCGACTTTGCGGGTGAGTATCAGCATGGTCTTCTCCTTGATTGCTTTGTGGGGCACCTGATTCGGACAGTGCAGAGGTCGGTGGTATGTATAGATTAGTGCGAAGTCTCGTGGTTTGGGTGCCTCTTTCTGACGCGCAGATGTGGCATTAATTCCCAAGGCGTAACTATACAGAGGCCGCAATCATCAATCTCGTTGTTTTGAGCCCATTTTACGGCACTCGTGAAGTATTCATGGGTGTTAAAATCGCCGCTTTATGCATTTGGAGGGAAGCGTCGTGCGCAAAATGGTTTTGATCATCGCGATATTGGCACTGGCGGGATGTGGCGAGGGCAGCCGTGTGGATGCGCCGAAGCCCAAGCCGGCCATGGCTGCTGTACCCGCGCCAGTGTCCGGTCCGCAATGGGATCTTGAAGTGCGAGGTGAAACCCCTCAGGCGGTCAGTGATCTGAGTGGCTGGCTGATCGAGCACAGTTTCATGTCCAGTGTCGTCAAGGAGAATGGCAATACCCGAATCCTGGTCGGGCCATTCAATTCGAAAGCCGAAGCCGAAGCCAAACAGGATGAAGTTCGCGCGGCGCTCACTCGCGCGAAGAAACAGAACATCGAATTGCTGGTGCTTGAGCGTCCAGCCGCTCAATAACGTAGCGCAGACGTTGAAGAAACAAAAAAGGCCCCGGGCGTTTAGCACCGGGGCCTTTTTTGTTTCAGTGTCCCGTCCTGGATTCAGCCGCAGGCCTTCATGTCTACCGGGCCGACGAACTCGTTTCCGCGCCCCATGACGCACCCCACGCTCTGATTGCGTTGGCGTTCCCAGGCCTGTACCGGATAGGTCTTGTCCCAGGCTTCGTACAGTTGTCGATCCTGTTTCGACAGGCGCAAGCCATACTGCTTGCTCATGTAGAAGTAGGTCCGGGCGATCATGCCGCGAATGGAAGGGCGGGGCATGACTTTCTTGGCCTTGAAGTCGACCTGGGTCAGGCAGGAACCATATTGCCCCGACTGCTCGGGCAGCCAGCCAAAGCTGAAGTTGCTGCGATCGCCATTGACCTCGCCAATGCTGGGCACCAGGTTGTGCAAGTCAGCCTCGGCCTTCTGGTAAACCGGGTCGTAGCGGGTGCAGTTCTTGCGACCGCCCTCTTGCCAGCACTGGCGTTGATGGCCGATTTGCCAGGCCGGAACAATATGCTCCCACTCGATGCGGGATGCGCGCTTGGCATTTTTACGTGGCACATAACCGCAGGCTTCAAGGTTCACCCGGTTGCCGGTGTACTTGCAGCCACAGTAAAACTCGGTGGACTGGGGCGCGTAGAGCTTCCAGGCGACCTTTTTCGCTTCGGTAAAAGTGCGCGGCGCGTCGGCCTGCGCCCCCATGACAAAAAACAGAAACAGCAAAGCAAACCAGCGGACACTCATCGACTCAATCTTCCTTCGGCACAACCCAGAAAATCTGCACACCGCCATCGTCGCGATAGGCGAGGGTGACGTTGTCGTTTTCGTCTATTTCTTCCAGTAAGCGTTCCCATTCATCCACCGGCTCGTCGGGAAGGCGGAAGATCAACGCTGCCCTGGCTTTTTGTGCGGTAGGGGAGTTGATGATTTTCTGAACGCGCAGGCCCATGCGTACATAGGTGTCGGGAGAGGCTGAGGTGGTGTCCACGGAATTATCCTTATTAAGCTGTACGTGCATACAGTATTTAACTGTAGGCCATTTCGCAACTGCTTAAAAACCAAGAAAATCCTCTGACAGCGATTTGTTCCGTTTGGCGTAAGGCGAAGGGAGTTTTTTTGTAAGATCCGCGGCAGCCACTCGCCAAGGCTGGCAAGTGGCGCACGGGGTGCCCGACCGGATCCGGTCGGGCGAGGGCGAATCAGTATTCCCAGAACATCCGTTGCAGCTCTTTGCTGTCATTGGTTTTGGTCAACGCGACCATCGCCAGGACCCGGGCTTTTTGTGGATTCAGGTCGTTGGCCACGACCCAGTCGTATTTATCGTCAGGCTGTTCGGCGTTGCGCAGTACAAAACCGCCGGCGTTGACATGGGAGGAACGAATGATCTGCACGCCATCCTTGCGCAGGGCTTGCAGGGCGGGCACCACTCGCGACGATACCGAGCCATTGCCGGTGCCGGCGTGGATGATGGCTTTGGCGCCGGACTGAGCCAGGGCCTTGTAGGCGGTGTCGCTGACGTTGCCATAGGAATAGGCGATCTCGACGTCAGGCAGGCTCTTGATGGTCTTGATGTCGAATTCGGAATCCATGGTGTGACGCTTGGCCGGCAGGCGGTACCAGTAGGATTTGCCTTCTACCACCATGCCCAGCGGACCCCAGGCACTTTTAAACGCTTCGGTCTTGATATTGATCATTTTGCTGACGTCGCGACCCGACTGGATTTCATCGTTCATGGTCACCAGTACACCTTTGCCTCGCGCGTCTTTGCTGCTGGCCACGGCCACCGCGTTATACAGGTTCAGCATGCCATCGGCGGACATCGCGGTGCCTGGGCGCATGGAGCCCACGACGATGATCGGCTTCTCGGTTTTTTCCACCAGGTTGAGGAAGTACGCCGTTTCTTCCAGGGTGTCGGTGCCGTGGGTGATCACGATGCCATCGACGTCTTTGCTGTCGGCCAGTTCGGCTACGCGGCGACCCAGTTGCAGCAGGTTTTCGTTGGTGATGCTTTCGGAGGCGATTTGCATGACCTGTTCGCCGCGAACGTTAGCCAATTGGCTCAGCTCAGGAACGCCGGCGATCAACTGTTCAATGCCGACTTTCGCCGCTTGATAGGTTGCGCTGTTGGCGGCGCTGGCGCCAGCGCCGGCAATGGTGCCGCCGGTGGCCAGGATCACCACGTTGGCCAGTTTTTGTTGGGTTTCGGCTTCTTTGGCCTGAAGGGCAGTGGGTAGAAGCAACAGCAGGGCCAAGGCGCCCGGAACGAAGGTCTTGAGTGCAGATGTCATTATTTTTCTCTTCTAGTTGTGAGACGGTGCGGATGCAGGTTCATCTAGATACGCCCCGGGCGAATCTGAACGCCGGGGGGTGTGAGGGGAAGAGCAGGATCTGTACCAGTAATACGCTGAATCGAAAAACACACCTAAGTTAATGATTTGTAACGGTATTTCTGTTTGTGTCCAGAGCGGTTTCGAGGCTGGGCGTCCGGAATGCCGAACATGTTTAACATTCGCGTTCGGCTCTCCGAAACGGATCGCGGTCTTGTTTAGGATTTAAACGGGTCAAATCATCCGTCATGACTAAAGAAACGCCCGAGCCGGTCGATGCTCCTTCAAGGGATCTTTTTCTTCAGGAGTTCACATGTCCTTATCTGTTGGCATTCCCAATGCCGCCGGCATCACCATCGCTGGCAAATCGGCCACCACCCTTCGTGCCTTGAGCGACGCAGCCGCTGATTCGGCTGCTCGAGCGCCGGGTGCAAAGGAAAGCGATGGCAACCAGGTCAAGACGGGCCCGGTAGGTCTGGGGGAGGGTGCCGGCGTAAAGGCCGAATCGGAAGCCAGCGATAACGCCAGCGTTGCGGTGAAGGTCTTGCTCAAGCGTCTGAAGGAATTGCAGCAGCAATTGCGCGAGCAACAGCAGCAACTGGCACAAGCCCAGGCAGCGTCCTATCCAACCCCGGAAGCCAAGACCACAGCAGTAGCAGCCATACAGGGGCAAGTTGCCGACACCAACGGCGCCATCCTGCAAGTGAGTGCGAGCCTGATCAAGGAAATGGCCAAGGGTTCTGGCACGGGATCGGTGGTCAATACCACGGCATAGCTGAATGCCGTTTTTCGCCAAACATAGCTGAAAGCGCTTTTCAGGTCGTTGACAAATACCGGCAGGGTTCGCATAGTTTGGTTCACGCAAACGTTTGCGCGGCTCCAATGATGGCTTTTCATCGCGGCGGGCCGTGAAGCTTACGCCAGCGCAAGCGTTGCTCACAATAATCATAAGATCGGAGTGAACCCATGAAGCTGCCATTCGCTGGACGTCTTCTCGCTGTCGCTATGTTGGCTGCTGCATCCGCTGCATTGCCTGTCTCTTCGGCTTTTGCTGAAACCACTGAAAAACCGAAAGTCGCTCTGGTCATGAAATCCCTGGCCAACGAGTTCTTCCTGACAATGGAGGACGGCGCCAAGGCCTACCAGAAAGATCACTCCGGCGAATTCGACCTCATCTCCAACGGCATCAAGGATGAAACCGACACCGCAGGCCAGACGCGTATCGTCGAGCAGATGATCCTGGCCAAGGTCAATGCACTGGTGATTGCGCCGGCAGACTCCAAGGCCATGGTCCCGGTGATCAAGAAAGCCATCGATGCCGGTATCACCGTGATCAACATCGACAACCAGCTGGACCCCGCCGTCGTCAAAAGCAAAAACATCAATGTTCCGTTCGTAGGCCCGGACAATCGCAAGGGTGCACGGCTGGTGGGGGACTACCTGGCCAAACAGCTGAAGGCCGGTGACGAAGTCGGCATCATCGAAGGTGTGTCCACCACCACCAATGCCCAGCAGCGGACCGCAGGTTTCAAGGATGCGATGGAGGCGGCGCAGATCAAGGTCGTGTCCCTGCAATCCGGAGACTGGGAGATCGACAAGGGCAACAAGGTAGCCGCGTCGATTCTCAGCGAATACCCGCAAACCAAGGCCCTGTTGGCCGGCAACGACAGCATGGCGGTCGGTGCGGTGTCTGCGGTGCGCGCCGCGGGCAAGGCCGGCAAGGTGCAGGTGGTGGGCTACGACAACATCAATGCCATCCAGCCTATGCTCAAGGATGGTCGCGTGCTGGCCACTGCGGACCAGTTCGCGGCTAAACAGGCGGTGTTCGGCATCGAGACTGCATTGAAGATTCTCAAGGGCGAGAAGGTCGACGGCGGCGCCAATGGCGTGATCGAAACGCCGGTAGAACTGGTCACCAAGTAGCCTTCTGGCGACGTAACGGCGCTCGTCCAGCCGGACGGGCGCATGGAGAGTTTCTATGTCAGTTTGCGCTCCGAACGCTGTCCTTTCGGTCAGTGGTATCGGCAAGACTTACGCCCAACCGGTCCTGGCCGGCATCGACCTGACGCTCATGCGCGGGGAAGTGCTGGCGCTGACCGGCGAGAACGGTGCGGGCAAAAGCACGCTTTCGAAGATTATTGGCGGGTTGGTCACGCCGACCACCGGCCAGATGCAGTATCAGGGGCAGGACTACCGTCCGGGTAGCCGGGCTCAGGCTGAAGCGCTGGGTATCCGCATGGTCATGCAGGAACTCAATCTGCTGCCGACCCTGTCGGTGGCGGAAAACCTGTTTCTCGACAACTTGCCCAGCAAAGGCGGCTGGATCAGTCGCAAGCAGTTGCGCAAGGCCGCCATCGAGGCCATGGCTCATGTCGGGCTAGACGCCATCGACCCGGACACCCTGGTCGGCGAGTTGGGCATCGGCCACCAGCAAATGGTGGAGATCGCCCGCAACCTGATTGGCGATTGTCATGTGCTGATTCTCGACGAGCCGACCGCGATGCTCACTGCCCGCGAAGTCGAAATGCTGTTCGAGCAGATCACCCGCCTGCAGGCTCGCGGCGTATCGATCATCTACATCTCCCATCGCCTCGAAGAGTTGGCGCGAGTCGCGCAACGCATTGCCGTGCTGCGCGACGGCAACCTGGTCTGTGTCGAGCCGATGGCCAACTACAACAGCGAGCAACTGGTCACGCTGATGGTCGGCCGCGAGCTCGGCGAACATATCGATATGGGGGCGCGCAAGATCGGCGCTCCGGTGTTGACGGTCAAGGGCCTGAGCCGGTCCGACAAGGTTCGCGACGTGTCGTTCGAAGTCCGTGCCGGAGAGATTTTCGGGATTTCCGGTTTGATCGGCGCGGGGCGCACTGAATTGCTGCGTCTGATCTTCGGTGCGGATATCGCCGACAGCGGCACGATTGCCCTGGGGGCGCCGGCGCAGGTCATCAATGTGCGTTCGCCAGTGGATGCGGTCGGGCATGGCATCGCGTTGATCACTGAAGATCGCAAGGGCGAAGGCCTTTTGTTGACGCAGTCGATCGGCGCCAATATCGCCTTGGGCAACATGCCCGGCATCTCCGGCGCGGGCTTTGTCGACAACGATAAGGAGCGCGCCCTGGCCCAGCGTCAGATTGACGCCATGCGCATCCGCAGTTCCGGTCCGGCACAACTGGTGTCCGAGTTGTCCGGCGGCAATCAGCAGAAAGTCGTCATCGGCCGTTGGCTGGAGCGCGATTGCTCGGTGTTGCTGTTCGACGAGCCGACCCGCGGCATCGACGTCGGCGCCAAGTTCGATATCTACAACCTGCTCGGTGAATTGACCCGCCAGGGCAAGGCGCTGGTGGTGGTCTCCAGCGACTTGCGCGAGCTGATGCTGATCTGCGACCGGATCGGCGTGCTGTCGGCAGGAAGCCTGATCGATACCTTCGATCGCGACAGCTGGACCCAGGATGAGTTGCTCGCCGCTGCTTTCGCCGGCTACCAAAAACGTGATGCGCAGCTCGTTGAAGCCGCGCCTAGGGATCTTCCATGAATACCGCTTCTTATGCCGGCAAACGCAGTGGCAACTTCTACGGCCTGGGCACCTATCTGGGGCTGGCGGGTGCCTTGTTGGCGATGATCGTGCTGTTCTCGGTGCTGAGCAGTCACTTCCTGTCGTACGATACTTTCAGCACCCTGGCCAACCAGATTCCGGACCTGATGGTGCTGGCGGTCGGCATGACCTTTGTGTTGATCATCGGTGGCATCGACCTGTCGGTAGGCTCGGTGCTGGCGCTGGCGGCCTCGACCGTGAGCGTGGCGATTCTTGGGTGGGGCTGGGGCGTGCTGCCGGCGGCGCTGCTGGGCATGGCCGTCGCGGCGCTTGCCGGTACCATCACCGGCTCGATCACTGTGGCGTGGCGGATACCATCATTCATCGTGTCCCTGGGCGTGCTGGAAATGGCTCGCGGTGTGGCGTACCAGATGACCGGTTCGCGTACGGCCTACATCGGCGACGCGTTCGCCTGGTTGTCCAATCCGATTGCCTTCGGCATTTCGCCGTCGTTCATCATTGCGTTGCTGATCATTTTCGTCGCTCAGGCCGTGTTGACCCGGACGGTGTTCGGTCGCTACCTGATCGGTATCGGCACCAACGAAGAGGCCGTGCGGCTGGCGGGGATCAACCCGAAGCCTTACAAGGTCCTGGTCTTCAGCCTGATGGGGTTGCTGGCCGGCGTTGCCGCGTTGTTCCAGATTTCTCGCCTGGAAGCCGCCGACCCGAATGCTGGCTCCGGTCTTGAATTGCAGGTGATCGCGGCCGTCGTGATCGGCGGGACCAGCCTGATGGGCGGGCGCGGCTCGGTGATCAGCACGTTTTTTGGCGTCCTGATTATTTCCGTGCTGGCCGCGGGGCTGGCGCAGATCGGGGCAACCGAACCGACCAAGCGCATCATTACCGGTGCGGTGATCGTGGTGGCGGTGGTGCTGGATACTTATCGCAGTCAACGCGCAAGCCGGCGGACCTGAGTCATGGCGACTATCAAAGATGTGGCAGCCCTTGCCGGCATTTCCTACACCACGGTTTCCCATGTGGTGAACAAGACCCGGCCGGTCAGTGAAGAGGTGCGGATCAAGGTCGAGGCGGCGATCCAGACCCTCGACTACGTTCCCAGCGCCGTGGCCCGCTCACTCAAGGCCAAGACCACGGCCACCATCGGCCTGTTGGTTCCGAACAGCCTCAACCCGTATTTCGCCGAACTGGCCCGGGGTATCGAGGATTACTGCGAGCGAAACGGTTACTGCGTCATCCTGTGCAACTCCGACGACAATCCGGACAAGCAGCGCAGCTACCTGCGTGTGCTGCTGGAAAAACGCATCGACGGCCTGATTGTCGCCTCGGCTGGCGGCGACAGTGGCCTGGCACAAGGCCTGAAAGGCGTCCGCACGCCCATGGTGATCGTCGACCGCGGACTGGACGGTGTCGATGCGGACCTGGTGCGCATCGACCATGAATACGGCGCGTATCTGGCGACCCGGCACCTGTTGGAGTTGGGGCACCGGGATATCGCCACGATCAGCGGGCCGCAAAGCACCAGTGTGGCGCAGATGCGTCTGGCGGGTTATCGCAGGGCCTTGAAGGAGGCGGGCATCGAAGTCTCTCCCAGGCGCATGCTGGAAAGCGATTTCACCAGCACCGGCGGTTACAGCGCCGCCGCGATTCTGCTGGAAAGCAATCCGCCTACCGCCGTTTTTGCGGCCAACGACATGATCGGCATCGGTGTGCTGAGGGCCGCCGCCGAGCGCAATATTCGCGTACCGAGCGAGTTGTCGGTGATCGGCTTCGACGATATCCAGATGAGTCGGTATGTCTACCCGTCGCTGACCACGGTCGGGCAATCGATCCTGCAGCTCGGCGAAATGGCTGCCGAAGTGCTTTTGCGCCGAATCGCCACGCCGGGTCTGGCGACCGATCAGCGGATCGTGACGCCGAGTATCGTCATGCGTGAATCGACGGCGCCGCTGGCCAGCGTGTTTGCCCAATTCCGTTGAAACAAAAAGCCGTTGAAAACAGAAAGCCGCTGAATCAAAAGCGCCGCCGAAACAGAATCGATGAGTAGCAATGTATGTCAGCAAAAGTAGTGGTAATTGGCAGTTTGAACATGGACCTGGTGACCCGGGCCCCGCGCTTGCCCAAGGGCGGTGAAACGCTGATTGGTCAATCGTTTACCACCGTCTCCGGTGGCAAGGGTGCCAATCAGGCCGTGGCTGCGGCGCGGCTGGGAGCCCAGGTGTCGATGATCGGCTGCGTGGGCAATGACGCTTATGGTGAGGCACTGCGCGGGGCGCTGTTGGCCGAGCAGATCGATTGCCGGGCGGTGAGCACCGTTGACGGTTCCAGCGGCGTGGCGTTGATTGTGGTCGACGACAGCAGTCAGAACTCCATCGTGATCGTCCCCGGTGCCAACGGTGCATTGACCGCAGAAACCATTGACCGTTTTGATTCGGTGATACGTGCGGCGGACGTTCTCATCTGTCAGCTGGAAGTGCCTGATGCGTCTGTTGGCCATGCGCTCAAGCGCGGCCGCGAGCTGGGCAAGACAGTCATCCTCAACCCGGCTCCGGCCAGCCGTCCGCTGCCATCGGACTGGTACGCGTCCATCGATTACCTGATTCCCAACGAAAGCGAAGCGTCGGCCCTGAGCGGACTGTCAGTGGATTCCCTGGACACCGCACAAGCCGCGGCAACCCGCCTGATTGCCCTGGGCGCCGGCAAGGTGATCATCACTCTCGGTGCGCAAGGTTCGCTGTTTGCCGATGGCCAACGCTTCGAACATTTCCCCGCGCCCGTGGTAAAGGCTGTGGATACCACGGCGGCCGGCGATACGTTCGTCGGCGGTTTCGCTGCGGCACTGGCGGCGGGTAACGATGAGGCGCAGGCGATCCGCTTCGGGCAGGTGGCCGCGGCGCTGTCGGTCACCCGTGCCGGCGCGCAGCCTTCAATTCCCGCCTTGAGCGATGTACAGGCGTTTAAAACCCCATGAAAAAGACACCTCTGCTCAACATTGCGCTGTCGCGACTGATCGCTTCATTGGGACATGGCGACAGGGTCGTCATCGGGGATGCGGGGCTGCCGGTTCCTCCGGGCGTTGAATTGATCGACCTGGCCCTGACCCATGGCATTCCGGACTTTGTCAGCACCTTGAAGGTCGTGCTCAGTGAAATGCAGGTCGAAAGCCATGTGCTGGCTCAGGAAATCTTCGATAAAAAGCCGTCGGCCCTGGTCACGCTGGAAGCGCTGGATGGCGAAGGCGCGTTGGGTCGGCGTGAGTTGCTCACCCATGAACAATTCAAGGTCCTGAGCCGACAAGCCAGGGCGATTGTTCGTACAGGCGAATGCCAGCCGTACTGCAACATTGTGCTGGTCGCCGGCGTTACGTTTTGACTGGCTGTCCGCGTTTTGATGTCCCTGGCACAAGGCGTGCGCCCCGCATCGCTATGCTCAGTAACTGCACCCACTGCTCCGGAGCCTGCTGCTTTTGACCCTGACGACCGCAACCAACGCCCAGGCGGCACCAAAGATCGACCTGATCATCGACACCGATCCGGGGGCTGACGACGTCGTTGCCCTGTTGTTCGCCCTGGCGTCGCCGGACGTACTGAATGTCCGGGCATTGACCACCGTTGCCGGCAACGTTCGCCTGGACAAGACCTCACGCAATGCGCGGCTGGCCCGGGAGTGGGCGGGGCGCGAAGAGGTGCCGGTCTATGCGGGGGCGCCCAGGCCCCTGATGCGCACACCCATCTACGCCGAGGACATTCATGGCAAGGAAGGGTTGTCGGGTATTGCCGTGCATGAGCCCAGGAAGGGGCTGGCCAAGGGCAGCGCCATCACTTATCTGATCGACACCCTGAAATCTGCCGAGCCCCACAGCATTACCATCGCCATGCTTGGCCCGCAGACCAACCTGGCCCTGGCACTGATCCAGGAGCCGGGTATCGTTCAGGGCATCAAGGAAGTGGTGGTCATGGGCGGTGCGCACTTCAACGGCGGCAATATCACGCCGGTGGCCGAGTTCAACCTGTTCGCCGATCCGCAAGCGGCCGAAGTGGTGCTCAACAGTGGCGTGAAGCTGACCTACCTGCCGCTGGATGTGACCCACAAGATCCTTACCAGCGAAGCGCGCCTGAACCAGATTGCCGCGCTGAACAACAACGCCAGTCGTCTGGTGGGCAGTATTCTCAATGAGTACATCAAGGGCGACATGGAACACTACGGCCTTCCGGGCGGCCCGGTGCATGACGCCACGGTTGTCGCTTATCTGCTCAAGCCGCAGTTGTTCAGCGGTCGTTCGGTCAACGTGGTGGTCGACAGCCGCGAAGGGCCGACCTTTGGACAAACCGTCGTCGACTGGTATGACGGCTTGAAAGCGCCAAAGAACGCCTTCTGGGTAGAAAGCGGCGACGCCCAGGGCTTCTTCGATCTGCTGACCGAGCGCCTGGCCCGCCTGAAGTAAGCATCGTCTCCCGCAGGTGCTTGCCTGCGGGTTTTACTCCCTCGTACTAACCGCTTCGGTCTTTTGGTCCGATAGATGTTTCTCGAAAATTTGCTCGATGAACGATTGGGCGGCTTCGGTTCCAAGGTCCCTGACCAGAAGGTCGATACCGATAATGGCGAGCTCTTCCGTGCTGCTTGGGCTGTAGGAGCTGTGGCCGTCTTGCCACTTGGCCTTGATGGCAGCGTCGATGCTTACGGTGGTCATGATGGCACTCGGGAGGTCGGGGAAGTCTGAGTACCGAGTTAACCATTTTGCGGGGCTTTTGACACGTCGACTTAGGCATGAAAGGAGGGCTGTGCGACACTTGGTCTCTGACGAATATTCAAGGAACGCGCTGTGCAGATCGATTTGAACTCCCCGGATGGCCTGACCCTCGAGGCGGTGCGTCAGTTGCTGGCCGGCGCCAGTGACGATGAGCACACCCAGTTGCGGGTCACCAAGGGGGGCATTGCCTACATCTCCTCGGGTGTCGTGGGCGGTACCGATATCGACGGGTTGTTGTTCCGGCTCGAAACCTGGGCCAAGGGCTCCGGTTATGTCGGGCGGGTCGCGGCCAGCGATGAAGTCTGGGTCATGCAAATCTTCAATGCCTTGAAAGAGAACTGGCCCAATCCTCCTTACGACTACATCGACGTCTATTGAGCGTCGTTCATATTCAGTCACGATTCAGTGATTAAGGGCAGGGCGACGCTCAGGCAGAATCGCGGCTCGTCCGGATCATGGGCAGGGTGCCAGTGCTCCCTGTGAAACCAAACGCCAGTCTGGTTGTCGCACGATCTCAGCTTAATCATTGAATAAGGAGGCTTCATGCCTTGGAAGCTCGCGTCATTGGGTACTTTGTTGGCCGTTGCCACGCTGGCCGGTTGCAGCACTCCCTCTACGGAGTCGGCAACAACGGATGTTGCGACGACTGACACGGGTCACAGTCGCTGTGAGGCAAAGGCTGCCGAGTTCACCATCGGCAAACAGGCATCGCCGCAGCTGCTCGAGCAGGCGCGTACCCGTGCCGGGGCGCAAAGTGCACGGTTCCTGCTGCCAACCGATATGGTGACGCTGGAGTACCGTTCCGATCGCCTGAACCTGAACACCGATGCCAGCCGGGTAGTGACCCGCGTCAACTGCGGCTGATCGTTCGACTTTTGTTTCACCCATAAAAAACCCCGTCACATGGACGGGGTTTTTTTAGTGCGCCTGGAAATTACTCTGGGCGAACTTGAGCAGCTTGCATACCCTTTTGGCCTTTCTCAGCCACGAAGGAAACAGTCTGGCCTTCTTTCAGGCTTTTGAAACCGTCGCTTTCGATAGCTTTGAAGTGTACGAACAGGTCGTCACCGCCACCTTGAGGAGTGATGAAGCCGAAGCCTTTTTCATCGTTGAACCATTTAACGGTGCCGGTTTGGCGATTAGACATGGTGTATCTCCAAGAAACATATATTTTCAGTAGTACTGTGCTGCTCAGGCCAACTGGGCACACCCGAGTATCATAGTCGAAATGTTCGGTTTGGGAGCCCCCCGGACGCACTGTTTGCCAATCAGACGTTTTTTCTTTGTATCCTTTAGCGGCTGAAAGCCCCGTTCTATAAGGCTTTCGGCCGAAAGTTAAGGCGATAAAAAAAGCTGAAAAACCTGAATAAATTGTACGAAAGGTCCTGTTTCAGCGGCTTTTTAACAGTGTTTCAGGGGCTGAAAGCGTGGGGGCGGGCTTATTTTTGCTCTGTTTTGGTGGCCTTGCAGGCTGCAATTTTGCTCAGTGCCTGCTGCTTCAATGTGTCGCTGGCCGTGTCGTTCATCAGGGCCTGAATGTCGGCGGCAGGGTACGATTTGATGGCATCGGCACCGCAGGCGCAGTGGGATTTTGCTGCCGGCGTACCAATCTTCTTGGCAGCGGCAGGAACGCACTGAGCCATGTATTTCTCTCGTTCGCCTTTTGGCCATTCTGCATGGGCGGCCAGTGGCAGCAGGAGAATGACGGGGGCGACTACGGCGAATAAACGATTCAGACGCATGCTGAGATACTCCTTGTGGGTCAGATATCTTGTTATCTGAGGGCGATAGTGCGCTTCAAGTTCAGCACTCTGGCATAAAAACAGCCAATTTACCCTGCTGCAAAACCTGCGCACCGTGGCAACCGTTCATCTGTGCTAGCATGCGTGGCTCGGGCGTTTGCAAGCTCCGATGGACCTTCAGTCCCGATGGCGGCAGATGCACGATTAACCCTGATTTGAATCCCAGTCACTCTGGTTCGGTTTCCCGGTTGGCCGCAAGGCTCCTGCCGCTGTAAGGCAGGCGTTCGTCATTGAATGGCCTGGACCGGATCTTGTACTGGCTCATCCCAACCCACGTGACCTTTGGTAGGGGTCACCACTAGGAGAGGAGGCGCCATGCCAACTATTACTCTTCCCGACGGCAGTCAACGTTCATTCGATCATCCGGTTTCCGTAGCCGAGGTCGCCGCATCCATCGGTGCAGGCCTGGCCAAGGCCACCGTTGCCGGCAAGGTCGATGGCAAGCTGGTCGACGCCAGCGACATCATCGACAGCGACGCGTCGCTGCAAATCATCACGCCAAAGGATGAAGAGGGGCTGGAGATCATTCGCCACTCTTGCGCCCACCTGGTTGGCCACGCGGTCAAGCAGCTGTACCCGACCGCCAAAATGGTCATCGGTCCGGTCATCGACGAAGGTTTCTATTACGACATCGCCTTCGAACGTCCTTTCACCCCGGACGACCTGGCGGCCATCGAACAGCGCATGCAGCAGCTGATCGAGAAAGATTACGACGTGATCAAGAAAGTCACTCCGCGCGCCGAAGTGATCGAAGTGTTCAAGGCCCGTGGCGAAGACTACAAGTTGCGCCTGGTCGAAGACATGCCGAACGAGCAGGCCATGGGCCTGTACTATCACGAAGAATACGTCGACATGTGCCGCGGTCCGCACGTGCCGAACACCCGCTTCCTGAAATCCTTCAAGCTGACCAAGCTGTCCGGTGCCTACTGGCGCGGCGATGCCAAGAACGAGCAATTGCAGCGCGTCTACGGCACCGCATGGGCGGACAAGAAGCAACTGGCGGCTTACATCCAGCGCATTGAAGAAGCCGAAAAGCGCGACCACCGCAAGATCGGCAAGCGCCTGGGCCTGTTCCACACCCAGGAAGAGTCGCCGGGCATGGTGTTCTGGCATCCGAACGGCTGGACTTTGTACCAGGTGCTCGAGCAGTACATGCGCAAGGTTCAGCGTGACAATGGCTACCTGGAAATCAAGACGCCGCAAGTCGTTGACCGCAGCCTGTGGGAGAAATCCGGGCACTGGGCCAACTACGCCGACAACATGTTCACCACCCAGTCGGAAAACCGCGATTACGCGATCAAGCCAATGAACTGCCCTTGCCACGTGCAAGTGTTCAACCAGGGCCTGAAAAGCTACCGCGAACTGCCAATGCGCCTGGCAGAGTTTGGTGCGTGCCACCGTAACGAGCCATCGGGTGCCTTGCACGGCATCATGCGCGTGCGTGCGTTCACTCAGGACGACGCTCACATCTTCTGCACCGAAGAGCAGATGCAGGCCGAATCCGCTGCGTTCATCAAGCTGACCATGGACGTTTACGCCGATTTCGGCTTCAAAGACGTCGAGATGAAGCTGTCCACTCGTCCGGAAAAACGCGTCGGTTCCGACGAGCTTTGGGATCGCGCCGAAGCTGCGCTGGCCGCAGCCCTTGATAGCGCGGGCCTGCCGTACGATCTGCAGCCGGGCGAGGGTGCGTTCTACGGTCCGAAGATCGAATTCTCGTTGAAAGATTGTCTCGGTCGCGTCTGGCAGTGTGGTACCCTGCAGCTCGATTTTAACCTGCCGGTCCGTCTGGGAGCCGAATTCGTCTCCGAAGACAACAGTCGCAAGCACCCGGTGATGTTGCACCGGGCGATCCTGGGGTCCTTCGAGCGTTTCGTCGGAATCCTGATCGAGCACTACGAGGGTGCATTCCCGG
Source organism: Pseudomonas sp. GW823-FHT06E10 (assembly GCF_058794995.1). Taxonomy (NCBI): domain Bacteria; kingdom Pseudomonadati; phylum Pseudomonadota; class Gammaproteobacteria; order Pseudomonadales; family Pseudomonadaceae; genus Pseudomonas; species Pseudomonas sp. GW823-FHT06E10. Next base: position 172,431 of record NZ_JBXAHJ010000010.1, read on the forward strand.
CGTGGCTTGCTCCGACCCAGGCAGTGGTGATGAATATCACTGACAAACAGGCTGATTTCGCCGCCGAGGTTGAAAAAACCCTCAACGAAAGCGGATTTCGTGCCAAGTCTGACTTGAGAAATGAAAAAATCGGCTTTAAAATCCGCGAGCATACTTTGCTCAAGGTTCCTTATCTCTTGGTTATCGGAGATCGGGAAGTCGAGATGCAGACTGTCGCTGTGCGTACTCGTGAAGGTGCTGACCTGGGCTCGATGCCCGTCGCCCAGTTCGCTGAGTTCCTCGCGCAAGCGGTTTCCCGGCGTGGTCGCCAAGATTCGGAGTAATTATTATTAAGCGTGAAATGAGACAAGATAAACGAACTGCACCGAAAGCCCCGATCAACGAGAATATCTCGGCACGCGAGGTTCGGTTAATTGGGGCTGAAGGTGAACAGCTCGGGATTGTGTCAATTGAAGACGCGCTTCTTAAGGCTGAAGAGGCCAAGCTGGATCTGGTGGAGATTTCCGCCGATGCAGTACCACCTGTTTGCAAACTGATGGACTACGGCAAATCGATCTTCGAAAAGAAGAAGCAGATTGCTGCGGCCAAGAAAAACCAGAAGCAGATTCAGGTTAAAGAAATCAAGTTTCGTCCAGGGACGGAGGAAGGGGATTACCAGGTAAAACTGCGCAACCTGGTACGTTTCCTGAGTGACGGGGACAGGGCCAAGGTATCCTTGCGATTCCGCGGCCGTGAGATGGCCCACCAGGAGCTGGGGATGGAACTCCTCAAGCGAGTTGAAGGTGACTTGCTCGAGTACGGTTCGGTCGAACAGCATCCTAAGATGGAAGGACGCCAGCTGATCATGGTCATCGCCCCGAAAAAGAAGAAGTAATCAACAGGGCACGGCAGGCCTTCTGATTATGTTTATCAACTGAATGCGGAGTATCCGAACATGCCAAAAATGAAGACCAAAAGTGGTGCTGCTAAGCGGTTTCTGAAAACTGCTAACGGTATCAAGCACAAGCACGCTTTCAAGAGCCACATCCTGACCAAAATGTCGACCAAGCGTAAGCGTCAACTGCGCGGTAGCAGCTTGCTGCATCCGTCTGACGTGGCAAAAGTCGAGCGCATGCTGCGCCTTCGTTAATTTTAGTCAAGAATAGAGGAAGTAACTCATGGCTCGTGTAAAGCGTGGCGTCATTGCCCGTAAGCGTCACAAAAAAATTCTGAAACTTGCTAAAGGCTACTACGGCGCACGCTCCCGCGTATTCCGTGTTGCCAAGCAAGCGGTAATCAAGGCAGGCCAATACGCCTACCGTGACCGTCGTCAGAAAAAACGTCAGTTCCGCGCTCTGTGGATCGCTCGTATCAACGCTGGTGCTCGTATCAACGGTCTGTCCTACAGCCGTTTCATCGCCGGCCTGAAAAAAGCGTCCATCGAGATCGACCGTAAGGTTCTGGCTGATCTGGCAGTGAACGAAAAAGCGGCGTTTGCTGCGATTGTCGAGAAAGCTAAAGCCACCTTGGCTTAAGTACCCCCGACAGTCACCCGGCCTCGCATCTGTGGGGTCAGGTGTTAAACGTCATAAATAGGGGAAGAGCCTTCAAGCTCTTCCCCTATTTTGTATCTGGAGTCTGTACATGGAAAACCTGGATGCGCTCGTCTCTCAAGCTCTAGAGGCTGTGCAAAGCGCTGAAGATATCAATGCCCTGGAGCAAATCCGGGTTCACTACCTTGGCAAGAAGGGTGAATTGACTCAGGTGATGAAGACCCTGGGGAATTTGCCGGCAGAAGAGCGTCCGCAGGTCGGTGCGCTGATCAACGTTGCCAAGGAGCGTGTCACAGAGGTCCTTAATGCGCGCAAGGCATTGTTTGAAGAAGCCGATCTGGCTGCCAAACTCTCCGCCGAGTCCATTGACGTGACCCTGCCTGGCCGTGGTCAGACCTCCGGTGGTCTGCATCCGGTTACCCGTACTCTGGAACGCGTCGAACAGTTCTTCACCCGTATTGGCTACGGCATCGCCGAAGGCCCTGAGGTCGAAGACGACTATCACAACTTCGAAGCGCTCAACATCCCCGGCCACCACCCGGCCCGGTCGATGCATGACACCTTCTATTTCAATGCGAACATGTTGTTGCGCACCCATACCTCGCCGGTACAGGTCCGCACCATGGAGTCGAAACAGCCGCCGATCCGCATCGTCTGCCCAGGCCGTGTATACCGCAGCGACTCCGATATCACCCACTCGCCGATGTTCCACCAGGTCGAAGGCCTGCTGATCGATCGCGACATCAATTTCGCCGACCTCAAAGGCACCATCGAAGAGTTCCTGCGGGTGTTCTTCGAAAAGGAACTGGCGGTGCGTTTCCGTCCTTCGTACTTCCCGTTCACCGAGCCGTCCGCTGAAGTCGACATGGAATGCGTGATGTGCAGCGGTAAAGGCTGCCGCGTCTGCAAGCAGACCGGCTGGCTGGAAGTGATGGGTTGCGGCATGGTTCACCCGAACGTGCTGCGCATGTCCGGGATCGACCCGGAAGAGTTCTCGGGCTTTGCCTTCGGCATGGGCGTAGAGCGTCTGGCCATGCTGCGTTACGGCGTGAACGACTTGCGTCTGTTCTTCGACAACGACTTGCGGTTCCTCGCGCAATTTCGCTAGTCGTAACGAATTCTTAGGAGAGCAGGATGAAATTCAGTGAACAATGGCTGCGTGGCTGGGTTAGCCCGCAGGTAAGTCGCGACGAGCTGGTTGCTCGTCTGTCGATGGCCGGTCTTGAGGTCGATAGCGTTACGCCGGCCGCCGGTGTTTTCAGTGGCGTGGTCGTTGGCGAGGTGCTGAGCACCGAGCAGCACCCGGACGCCGACAAACTGCGCGTGTGCCAGGTCAGCAACGGTTCGGAAACCTTCCAGGTTGTTTGCGGTGCGCCAAATGTGCGCCCGGGCCTGAAGATTCCTTTCGCCATGATCGGCGCCGAGCTGCCAGGCGACTTCAAGATCAAGAAAGCCAAGCTGCGTGGCGTCGAGTCCAACGGCATGCTGTGCTCGCAAACCGAGCTGCAGGTCGGTGAAGGTAATGACGGTCTGATGGAGCTGCCGGCCGATGCGCCGGTGGGCGAGGATTTCCGCGTTTACCTGGACCTGGAAGACGCCAGTATCGAGGTCGATCTGACCCCGAACCGTGGTGACTGCCTGTCCCTGGCCGGTCTGGCCCGTGAAGTGGGTGCCCTGTACGCCGCTGCGGTGGTCCGTCCGGTGGTGGCTTCGGTTCCTGCCGCCCACGACGAAGTGCGCTCGGTAGAAGTGCTGGCGCCCGCCGCGTGCCCACGTTACCTGGGGCGTGTGATCCGTAACGTCGACCTGTCCAAAGCAACGCCGCTGTGGATGGTCGAGCGTCTGCGTCGTGCCGACGTGCGCAGCATCGACGCTGCCGTCGACATCACCAACTATGTGATGCTGGAACTGGGTCAGCCGCTGCACGCCTTCGATCTCGCTGAAATCAACGGTGGCATCCGTGTGCGCATGGCTGAAGAGGGCGAGAAGCTGGTGCTGCTCGACGGCCAGGAAGTCAGCCTGCGTAGCGATACGCTGGTGATTGCCGACCACTCCCGCGCACTGGCAATTGCCGGCGTCATGGGTGGCGAGCACAGCGGTGTTTCCGCGACCACACGTGATGTGTTCCTGGAAAGCGCCTTCTTCGACCAGATCGCCGTTGCAGGCAAGGCCCGTTCCTATGGCCTGCACACCGATGCATCCCATCGCTATGAGCGTGGCGTGGACTGGCAGCTGGCCCGCGAAGCCATGGAGCGCGCGACTGGTTTGCTGCTGGAAATCACCGGTGGTGAAGCGGGTCCGATCATCGAGACCGTCAGCGAACAGCACCTGCCGAAAATTGCTCCGATCACCCTGCGTGCCCAGCGTATTACCCAGATGCTGGGTATGGAAATGGATTCGGCCGAGGTGGAGCGTCTGCTCAACGCCTTGGGCCTGACCATTACTGCCGATGGGGCAGGGCAGTGGCGTGTAGAAGTTCCAAGCCATCGCTTCGATATCAGCCTGGAAGTAGACCTGATCGAAGAACTGGCACGCCTGTATGGCTACAACCGTTTGCCGGTTCGTTATCCGCAAGCGCGTCTGGCGCCGCAAGCCAAGGCAGAAGCCCGTAGCGACCTGCCTGAACTGCGGCGCCTGCTGGTTGCCCGTGGATATCAGGAAGCAATTACCTATAGCTTCATCGATCCGAAACAGTTCGAACTGTTTAATCCGGGTGTGGAGCCGTTGCTGCTGGCCAATCCGATCTCCAATGACATGGCTGCCATGCGTTCGTCGCTGTGGCCGGGTCTGGTCAAGGCGCTTCAGCACAACCTGAACCGTCAGCAGGATCGCGTGCGTCTGTTCGAAAGCGGCCTGCGTTTCGTTGGCCAGCTTGAAGGTCTGAAGCAAGAGCCGATGTTGGCGGGTGTCGTTTGCGGTAGTCGCCTGCCGGAAGGCTGGGCGCAGGGTCGCGATACCGTCGACTTCTTTGACGTCAAGGCAGACGTGGAAGCGGTGCTGGGTTTTGCCGGTGCCCTGGATTCGTTCACTTTCGTGCCAGGCAAGCACCCAGCGCTGCACCCGGGTCAAACCGCGCGCATCGAACGTGACGGTCGTCTGGTCGGCTTCATTGGAGCTATCCACCCTGAATTGTCGAAAACCCTCGGTCTCGACCGTCCGGTCTTCGTCTTCGAGTTGGTTCTGGCGGAAGTGGCGTCGGGCAAAATGCCAAAATTCCACGAGTTATCGCGCTTTCCTGAAGTGCGTCGTGACCTTGCGCTGATTGCTCACAAAGACGTTGCAGCCACGGCTGTACTGGATGTAATCCGTGAAAATGCAGGCGAATGGCTGACAGACCTCAGGCTATTTGACGTGTATCAGGGTAAAGGCATTGATCCTGATAGAAAAAGCCTCGCAGTCGGCTTGACCTGGCAGCATCCATCGCGCACTCTTAATGACGATGAGGTGAATACCGCAACGCAAAACATCCTCACCTCGCTCGAACAAAGGTTGAACGCCACGTTAAGGAAGTGACGTATGGGGGCTCTGACGAAAGCTGAGATGGCGGAACGTCTGTATGAAGAGCTGGGCCTGAACAAACGGGAGGCCAAGGAATTGGTCGAACTGTTTTTTGAAGAAATCAGGCACGCTCTCGAAGACAACGAACAAGTCAAATTGTCCGGTTTCGGCAATTTCGACCTTCGGGACAAACGCCAGCGGCCTGGCCGCAATCCGAAAACGGGGGAAGAAATCCCGATCACGGCTCGCCGTGTGGTCACCTTTCGTCCAGGGCAGAAGTTGAAGGCCCGAGTTGAGGCTTATGCTGGAACCAAGTCATAACGACGAACTCCCCGTCATCCCGGGCAAACGCTACTTCACCATTGGTGAAGTCAGCGAGCTGTGTGCGGTAAAACCACACGTGCTGCGCTACTGGGAGCAGGAGTTTCCTCAACTCAACCCTGTCAAACGCCGCGGAAACCGCCGGTATTATCAGCGCCAGGACGTGCTGATGATCCGGCAGATCCGCGCGCTCCTTTACGATCAGGGGTTCACCATCGGCGGAGCGCGCCTGCGTTTGTCCGGTGATGAAGCCAAAGACGACACCACCCAATACAAGCAAATGATCCGCCAGATGATCGCCGAGCTCGAAGATGTTCTGGTGGTACTCAAGAAATAAATTCTCGCTTTTAAATACTTCCAGTTTTCAAAAGCTTGCGATATATTCTTGAGCGTTCCTCGAGATGAGGGATGGGTTTCACGCCTAGTCGGGGCGTAGCGCAGTCCGGTAGCGCACTAGCATGGGGTGCTAGGGGTCGAGTGTTCGAATCACTCCGTCCCGACCATATAATTCAAGGGGTTGCGAGATTTTTTCTCGCGACCCCTTTTTATTTTTGATCGTTTTTACCCCTACAAAACGACTGGCTCTAGGTGGATTCTTGACTGTGATGTATTAAGTCGGAATTTGTCCCACGGGCTTGGACCCTGTTTGATAACTAAGTTGACAGCCAGTGGTTGGGTTCATTCCTGGTTGTACGGCAACAGCGCTATTGCCCCATAAATCGACCGATGGCGATTCATCGATACAGAACAACTGCGGGTACGTTGTTGAGACCAAAAGGCCCATGGTGCGAGCGCACTTTTCGCGTCCTGCGACACCGCTGGGACTTCATGGGCGCGTGGCCAGCTGTGAACAGGTACAGGTTCCACTGACTTTCGCCCGGCATTCGTCCTGCTACCACCATTGGCGGCAGCCTCATCGGCGATCAGACCTCTTTGATATTGACCCAGCGCTGTTCCCGTGCCGCCAATCGAATCGCCGTCGCCAGCCGCTCCACTTCCAAGGCTTGCTCGAAATCAGTGCCGGCTTGTCCGTGGCCGGCCAAGGCCATGATCAGCTCATGCACTTCCAGCGTCTTCAACTCGTTGTAGCCCAGCTGATGCCCTGGCGCTGGACTGAACGCTGCATATCCAGGCAAGTTCGGCCCGGCCAGCAAACGCTGGAAACCGTCCTGGCCGACGCGGTGTAGGCGTAACTCATTCAAACGCTCCTGATCGAATGCCAGGGTGCCTTGGGTGCCACTGATCTCGAAACTCAGGTGATTCTTGTAGCCGTGCTTGAGCCAACTGCTGCTGAAGGTGCCACGCGCGCCGCTGGCAAAGCGCAGTAACGCATGGGCCTGATCGTCGACGGCAATTGTGCGTTGTTCCTGGCTACCGGCTGTGGCCGGACGCTGGCGGTGCACGGTCTGGGAATCGGCGCATACCGCTTCGACATTGCCGAGCAGATAGCGCGCCATACCCAGCAAGTGGCTGCCCAGGTCCGCCAGGGCGCCACCGGCATGTTCGGCCTCACAGCGCCACGACCAGGGGGACGCTGGATCGGCCATGAAGTCTTCGCTGAATTCGCCTTGAAAGCTGATGATCTCACCGAGTTTGCCGCTCTGAATCAACTCCCGCGCCAGGCCGATGATCGGGTTGTGCTGGTAGTTGTAGCCGACACGGGTGACCACGCCCGCATCCTTGGCCGCCAGGTGCATGGCATTGGCCTGTTCAAGGTTCACCGCCAGCGGTTTTTCGCAGTACACCGATTTGCCAGCGGCAAGCGCGGCCATGGCCATCGGGTAGTGCAGGTGGTTGGGGGTGGTGATGGCGATCAGGTGGACATTGGGGTCGTCGATCAATTGCTGCCAGTCGCCATAGGCCTGCTCAAAGCCCCAGGCAGTGGCGCATGCCTGGGCACGAACGGGATCGGCGTCGGCCAGGGCGGCGAGGCGAAGCGTGAAGGGCAGTTCGAATGCTGCGCTGACGTTGCGAAAGGCCAGGGCATGGGCACGCCCCATGAAACCCGTGCCGATGAGTCCGATTCCGAGTTCGCGCATGACAGGATCCTTTGGTTTTTGTTTTCAGGAAATCCGCTTATAGAATAAAAATTCCTTTTCATCAATTATGGAATAAATATTTACATGCGGCGGTTGAACGCTCGCCTGCAAACGTGGGAGTTCTTCGCTGCGCGCGGCGCCGTAACGCCAGTGTCTCGGTCAGTCTTCGAACCCGACCTGTTCGTGAATCTCATCGACTTTCAATTCCAGTCGATAAGCCACGGCGATAAACAGCGCCTGACACAGGCACAAGGTCGCACTCAACGAGCGGAAGGCAAACGAGCTGCCTTCGTTGACCAGCAGCACGGTGTTGGCGCGCTTGGCCAAAGGCGAAAGGTTACTGTCGGTGATGATCAGGGTTTTCGCCTGATGATGCTGGGCGATGCGCAGGCAGTGCTGGGTTTCCTTGCCGTACGGCGTGAAGCTGATGGCGATCACCAGGTCATTGGCGCGCACGCTGCGCATCTGCTCGCGGTAACTGCCGCCGAGCCCCGATACCAGGTGGATGCGCTTGTTGGTGTGTTGCAGGTTGTAGACCAGGTAATCAGCCACCGCGAACGAGCGGCGTACCCCGACCACGTAGATGTTGTCAGCGTTGACCACCAGATCCACGGCCTTGTCGAAGGCCTGATCATCGAGTTCCAGCCCCAGCCGTTCGATGCCCGACAGGGTGGCGTTGATGCATTCGCGCGCCAGGTCGCCGCCGCTGGCCTTCTGTGACTTGTTGGCGATCATGCTGCGAATGCGCTGCTGGTAGTTCTGCACCGGCGTGGTCTTGTGGGTATACGCCTCGCGAAACAGCGCCTGCATTTCGCTGAAGCCGCTGAAGCCGAAACGCTGGGAAAACCGCACGATGGCCGACGGGTGCACTTCGCACTCGCGAGCGATGTCGCTGATGCGGTCGACCATGATCCGGTCGCTCTGCTGGCTCATGTAGCTGGCGATGCGTTTGAGCTGGCGCGGCAGGCTTTCGTATTCATCGGTGATCAGCTGCAGCAGACGCTCGGCATTGATCGGGGGGCTGGTGAGATCGCTGTCGGGCGTGCTCTCGGTCGTAGCCGGCTGATCGGTGCGGGACATGAGGAAATCCTTCTGGCTTGTTCTTATAGGGACGATTTTTCACCTCGTCCCCTGACAATAGGTTGGCTGTGCGCAGTCTACAGGGTAGGCCCGAATAAAATCTTGAGCTTGCAGCCGTGTGAAGCTTGCTGAAACGATGCACTGCTTCTGGAACGCTTGTGCCAAAGCTTATTGGAAAAAATATTCCACGTAAAAAATATTTGGAATAATTATTGATTGTTCGGTCCCGGTCGTTTTAGTCTGCATCCACCAAGAGTGTTCGGTACGGCCATCGCCCCGAACGCAGGCTGATAAAAATAACAGGAGCCAGCATGGGCCAGACTCGTTTTGCCAGTGGGCGTCAATTGGATCTGATTTGCCTGGGGCGCCTAGGCGTCGACCTCTATGCGCAGCAAGTCGGGGCGCGTCTGGAGGATGTAAGCAGCTTTGCCAAGTACCTCGGCGGCTCGTCCGCCAACATCGCCTTCGGCACCGCGCGGTTGGGGCTCAAGTCGGCGATGCTGAGCCGGGTAGGGGACGACCATATGGGGCGCTTCCTCGTTGAGTCCCTGACCCGTGAAGGCTGCGATGTCAGTGGCATCAAGGTCGATCCGGAGCGCTTGACCGCCATGGTCCTGCTGGGTCTCAAGGACCGCGAAACCTTTCCTTTGGTCTTCTATCGCGAGAACTGCGCCGACATGGCACTGCGCGCCGAAGACATCAGCGAAGCCTTTATCGCCTCCAGCAAAGCCTTGCTGATCACCGGCACGCATTTCTCCACCGACGGTGTGTACAAGTCGAGCATCCAGGCCCTGGACTATGCACAAAAGCACAACGTCAAACGGGTGCTGGACATCGACTACCGCCCGGTGCTCTGGGGTTTGGCCGGCAAGGCGGACGGTGAGACCCGTTTCGTCGCCGACCAGAACGTCAGCCAGCATGTGCAGAAAATCCTTCCGCGTTTCGACCTGATCGTCGGCACTGAAGAAGAATTCCTGATTGCCGGCGGTGCCGAGGATTTGCTCACTGCGCTGCGCAATGTCCGGCGCCTGAGCGCGGCGACCCTGGTGGTCAAGCTCGGTCCGCAAGGCTGCACGGTGATTCATGGAGAGATCCCGACCCGTCTTGAAGACGGTGCGATTTATCCCGGCGTGCGTGTGGAAGTGCTTAACGTGCTGGGGGCCGGCGATGCCTTCATGTCGGGCTTCCTCAGTGGTTGGCTGGAGGACGCCAGCGATGAGCGCTGCTGCCAGTTGGCCAACGCCTGTGGCGGCCTGGTGGTGTCGCGCCATGCCTGCGCCCCGGCGATGCCGACCCGCGTCGAACTGGATTACCTGTTCAACAGCCCGGTGCCGATTACCCGTCCGGACCAGGACGCGGTGTTGCAGCGCCTGCATCAGGTCAGCGTGCCGCGCAAACAGTGGAAGCAACTGTTCATCTTTGCCTTCGACCATCGTTGGCAACTGGTGGAACTGGCGCAAAAGGGCGGCCGTGACCTCAATGCCATCTGCGAACTCAAGCAACTTTTTATCCAGGCCGTGGAGCGGGTCGAAGCCGATTTGCGTGAGCAAGGCATCGACGCCGATGTCGGGCTGCTGGCCGATCAACGTTTCGGCCAGGACTCACTGAACGCCGCCACCGGTCGCGGCTGGTGGGTGGCGCGGCCGGTGGAAGTCCAGGGTTCGAGGCCATTGGCCTTCGAACACGGTCGCTCCATCGGCAGCAACCTGATCGCCTGGCCGCAAGAGCAGATCATCAAGTGCCTGGTGCAATTTCATCCCGACGACGAGCCTCTGCTGCGTCTGGAACAGGAAGCGCAGATCAAGGGTTTGTATCAGGCGTCCCAGGTCAGCGGTCATGAACTGCTGCTGGAGATCATCCCGCCCAAGGATCACCCCTCGGCCCACCCGGACGTGCTGTATCGCGCCCTCAAACGCCTCTACAACCTGGGCATCTACCCGGCGTGGTGGAAGATCGAAGCGCAAAGCGCCGAAGAGTGGCAGCAACTCGACGAACTGATCCAGGAACGCGATCCGTACTGCCGAGGTGTGGTGCTGCTGGGCTTGAATGCCCCGGCATCAGCGTTGGCCGAAGGCTTTCAACAGGCCAGCCAGAGCCGGACCTGCCGCGGGTTCGCCGTGGGCCGGACGATTTTCCAGGAGCCGAGCCGTGCGTGGTTGGCCGGGGAAATCGACGATGAGGTGCTGATTCGCCAAGTGCAAGGCACCTTTGTCGAATTGATCGATGCCTGGCGTGCGTCCCGCGCCTGACGAAACACCGCAATACCTGTGGGAGCGAGCCGGCTCGCGATAGCTGACTGACAGTCAACATTAAAGGCGCCTGATACACCGCTATCGCGGGCAAGCCCGCTCCCACAGGGTTCCGTGTCGTTCTTACTGATGTGTGTAAAACAATAATAGGTGCAGCCATGCCCGCTATCCGTATTGGCATCAACCCGATCTCCTGGAGCAACGACGACCTGCCGTCCCTCGGTGGCGAGACGCCATTGAGCACCGCCCTGAGCGAAGGCAAGGAAATCGGTTACGAAGGTTTTGAACTCAACGGCAAATTCCCCAAGGACGCCAAAGGCGTCGGCGACGTGTTGCGGCCCTATGCCCTGGCGTTGGTGTCCGGCTGGTATTCCAGCCGTCTGGCACGGCGTTCCGTGGCCGAGGAAATCGACGCCATCGGCAGCCATGTCGAGCTGCTGGCGAAGAACGGCGCCAAGGTGCTGGTCTATGGCGAGGTCGCGGACTCCATCCAGGGCCGGCACATTCCTCTGGTCGAACGCCCGCGCTTCCACACCGAACAGGCCTGGCAGGAGTACGCCGACAAGCTCACCGAACTGGCGCGCTTCACCCTGTCCCAGGGCGTGCGCCTGGCCTATCACCACCACATGGGCGCTTACGTCGAATCCCCGGCGGACATCGACAAGTTGATGGCCCTGACCGGCAGCGAAGTCGGCCTGCTGTTCGATTCGGGCCATTGCTACATGGGCGGCGGCGAACCCTTGCAGGTGCTGCGCAAACACATCGAACGCATCTGCCATGTGCATTTCAAGGACGTGCGCAAACCGGTGGTGCAGCTGGCGCGCAACAACCTGTGGAGCTTCCCGGACTGCATCATCAACGGCACCTTCACCGTGCCCGGCGATGGTGATATCGACTTCGGCTCATTGCTCGATGTGCTGCTGGCCGCCGAATACCACGGCTGGCTGGTGGTCGAAGCCGAGCAAGACCCGGCGGTGGCGCCAAGTTATGTCTACGCGAAAAAAGGCTACGACACCTTGCGTGCGTTGCTCGACGAGAGGATCGCGTCATGAGCCTGCTGGTCAAAAGCAACGCCCGCGGCCGCACCATGGTCGAGTTGGGCAACGGTGAGCTGGAATACGTCGGCTTCGCTGCTTACCGCTTGAGCCTGGGCGAAACCTTGCCGGTCTCGGCGGATGATAAAGAACTGTGCCTGGTGCTGCTCAGCGGCCGGGTCAGCATCAAGGGCGAAGCGCCGGGGCAGGGCGCGTTCGACTGGGACAACATCGGCGATCGGCAGTCGGTGTTCGAAGACAAGTCTCCGTTCGCCGCGTACTTGCCACCCGGCAGTCAAGCCCAGGTGGTCGCCCTGAGTGATGTGCAAATCGCTGTGTGCGCTGCGCCTGGTTCGACCAGCGAAACCCTCGGCCCACGCCTGATCAAGCCCGACATGATGAAGCGCAGCGTGCGCGGCAAGGGCGCCAACACCCGTTACGTCTGCGACATCCTGCCGGACACCGAGCCCGCCCATTCACTGCTGGTGGTCGAAGTGCGCACGCCGTCCGGACACTCCTCGAGCTATCCACCGCACAAGCACGACACCGACGACCTGCCGCACCAGAGCTTTCTCGAAGAAACCTATTACCACCAGATCAACCCGCCCCAGGGCTTCGTGTTCCAGCGGGTGTACACCGACGATCGCAGCATCGATCAGGCCATGGCCGTGGAAAACAGCGACCTGGTGGTCGTGCCCAAGGGTTATCACCCGGTCAGTGTGCCGTACGGCTACGAGTCGTATTACCTGAACGTGATGGCCGGCCCGAAACGCGTCTGGCAGTTCCATAACGATCCGCAGCACAGCTGGCTGCTGGATCTCTGAATTCCAACGTCTGAATTCCACTATCTGCACGGAGAACAATAACGATGAGCGACGCCCAGGTAATCGGCCATTACATAGACGGTCAGGTGCAAGACACCGGCAGTGAGCGGTTCAGCAATGTCTTCAACCCGGCCACCGGCAGCGTGCAGGCACGGGTCGGGCTAGCTAGCGAGAACACCGTGGACGAGGCAGTCGCATCGGCCCTCAAGGCCTTTCCAGCCTGGTCCGAGCAATCATCCCTGCGCCGTTCGCGGGTGATGTTCAAGTTCAAGGAATTGCTCGACCGCCATCACGATGAACTGGCAGAAATCATCAGCCGCGAACACGGCAAGGTGTTTTCCGACGCCAAGGGGGAAGTCACCCGTGGCATCGAAATCGTCGAATACGCCTGCGGTGCGCCGAACCTGTTGAAAACCGAATTCAGCGACAACATCGGCGGTGGCATCGACAACTGGAACCTGCGCCAGCCACTGGGCGTCTGCGCCGGGGTCACGCCGTTCAACTTCCCGGTGATGGTGCCGCTGTGGATGATTCCGTTGGCGCTGGTTACCGGTAACTGCTTCATCCTCAAACCCTCCGAACGTGATCCGTCCGCCAGTTTGCTGATGGCCCGCCTGCTCACCGAAGCCGGCTTGCCGGACGGTGTGTTCAACGTGGTCCAGGGTGACAAGACGGCGGTCGACGCCTTGCTGCAACACCCGGACATCGAGGCGATTTCGTTTGTCGGTTCGACGCCGATTGCTGAATACATCCACCAGCAAGCCACTTCACGCGGCAAGCGGGTGCAGGCGCTGGGCGGGGCGAAGAACCACATGATCGTCATGCCCGATGCGGACCTGGATCAAGCGGCGGATGCCTTGATTGGCGCCGCTTACGGCTCGGCGGGCGAACGCTGCATGGCGATCTCGATTGCCGTCGCAGTCGGCGATGTCGGCGACCGGTTGATCGCCAAACTGCTGCCGCGTATCGATCAATTGAAAGTCGGCAATGGCCTGCAGGGTGACACCGACATGGGGCCGCTGGTCACTGCCGAACACAAGGCCAAGGTTGAAGGCTTCATCGATCAGGGCGTGGCCCAGGGTGCACAGCTGATCGTCGACGGTCGCCACTTCAAGGTGCCGGGCGCCGAGAATGGCTTCTTCGTCGGCGCGACGCTGTTCGATAACGTCACGACCGAGATGAGCATTTATCAGCAGGAAATCTTCGGCCCGGTGCTGGGCATCGTTCGCGTGCCGGACTTTGCCAGCGCCGTGGCCCTGATCAACGCCCATGAATTCGGCAACGGCGTGTCCTGCTTTACCAGCGATGGCGGCATTGCTCGCTCGTTTGCCCGCAGCATCAAGGTGGGCATGGTCGGTATCAACGTACCGATTCCGGTGCCTATGGCCTGGCACTCGTTCGGCGGCTGGAAGCGCTCGCTGTTCGGTGATCACCACGCATACGGCGAAGAAGGCATCCGCTTCTACAGCCGCTACAAAAGCGTGATGCAGCGCTGGCCCGATAGTATCGCCAAGGGCCCTGAATTCAGCATGCCAACCGCCAAATAATTCACCTGTACGGAGAACAACAATAATGAGCAAACCCCTGCGTTTCGCCTTGAACCGTATGGTCGCCCCACGTTTGTCCCTACCCGCGTTCATCGAACTGGCGGTGACCCTGAAGGCGGACGCCATCGAGATCCGCAACGACCTCAAAGGCGTCGAGATCGAGGATGGCACCGCGCCCGAGCGTGTGCGCGAGTTGTGTGCAGCCAAAGGCATCACCGTGCTGTCGATCAACGCGCTGTATCCGTTTGATGTGTGGAATGACGAGCGCCGGGAGCAGGCCCGCAAGCTTGCCGCTTATGCCCGTGATTGTGGCGCACAGGGTTTGGTCATGTGCCCGTTGAACGACCGTGCCGATCCGCGCAACGAGGCCGAGCGCGCGTCAGGCCTGCGCACGGCGTTGAGCCAGCTGGCACCGATCCTGCGCGATTATGGCATTTTCGGTTTCATCGAGCCGCTGGGTTTCGAAGAGTGCTCGCTTCGACGTAAACGCACGGCGGTGGACGCGATCAAGACCATCGGCGGGCTGGATGTGTTCCGTCTGGTGCATGACACCTTCCACCATCACCTGGCCAGTGAACATGAATTTTTCCCCGAGCTGACCGGGCTGGTACACATCTCCGGGGTCGAGGATGCCGAAGCACCACTGGCGACCATTCGCGATGGTCACCGAATGCTGGTGGGTGAAGGCGACATTCTCGGCAATGCGGCGCAGATCGACACCTTGCTCGCTACCGGCTACAGCGGCTACCTGTCGTTCGAACCGTTCGCCGACAGCGTGCATGGGCTGGCGGATATCGAGCGGGCGATCGGCGCGAGCATGGATCACCTGCAAAAAACTCTGGCCTGAGACAGTTATCGAATTGATTGGAGAACCCTTGTGGGAGCGAGCTTGCTCGCGATGGGGCCTGCACATTCAACATTGATGCTGGCTGCCAGTCCGCCATCGCGAGCAAGCCCGCTCCCACAATGATCAGTGTTCACAGCACATACCGGATTTAGCTTCAAAGGAAGGTGCAAGCATGACCACAACAAGACTGACCATGGCCCAGGCCCTGGTGAAATTCCTCGATAACCAGTACATCGAGGTCGATGGGGTTCAGAGCAAATTCGTCGCCGGGATCTTTACCATCTTCGGCCACGGCAACGTGCTGGGTCTCGGGCAGGCCCTGGAGCAAGACAGCTGTGACCTGATCGTCCATCAGGGCCGCAATGAGCAAGGCATGGCCCACGCGGCTATCGGTTTCGCCAAACAACACCTGCGGCGCAAGATCTACGCCTGTACTTCATCCGTGGGGCCGGGTGCGGCGAACATGCTGACCGCTGCCGCCACCGCGACAGCCAACCGCATTCCATTGCTGCTGTTGCCCGGTGATGTCTATGCCTGCCGCCAGCCCGACCCGGTGTTGCAACAGATCGAGCAGTTCCACGACCTGAGCATCAGCACCAACGATGCATTCAAGGCTGTCAGCAAATACTGGGACCGCATCAACCGTCCCGAGCAACTGATGACGGCGGCGATCCACGCCATGCGCGTGCTCACCGATCCGGCCGAAACCGGCGCCGTGACTCTTGCCTTGCCGCAGGACGTGCAAGCCGAGGCGTACGACTATCCCGATTACTTCCTGCAAAAACGTGTACACCGTATCGAGCGTCGTCCGGCTACCGAAGCCATGCTGGGTGATACGCTGGCGCTGTTCAAAGGCAAGCGCAAACCGCTGATTATTTGCGGTGGCGGGGTCAAGTACTCTGGCGCCAATAGCGCGTTGCAAGCGTTTGCCGAGCGCTTCGATATTCCCTTCGCCGAAACCCAGGCGGGCAAGAGTGCGCTGGTGTCGAGCCATCCGCTGAACGTCGGTGGCATCGGTGAAACCGGTTGCCTGGCGGCGAACCTGCTGGCCAGGGACGCTGATCTGATCATCGGTATCGGCACCCGTTACAGCGATTTCACCACCGCTTCGAAATCCTTGTTCAAACACCCCGAGGTTCAGTTCCTCAATCTTAATATCAGCCCCTGCGACGCTCTGAAACTCGACGGGGTGCAACTGCTGGCGGACGCCAAAACCGGCTTGAACGCCTTGGCTGATGCCCTGGGCGACTATCGCTCCAGTTGGGGCGATCAACCCCGTCAGGCCAAGGCGCAACTGGATGAAGAAGTCGATCGCATCTATCAGGTGGAATATCAGGCAAAGGATTTCGTACCGGAAATCAACGACCACATGGACCCGGCCGTCCTGCGCGAATTCATTGAACTGACCGGTTCCTGCCTGACCCAGAGCCGCGTGCTCGGCGTACTCAATGAAACCCTGGCGGACGACGCAGTGATCGTCGCCGCCGCCGGCAGCCTGCCTGGCGACTTGCAGCGCAGCTGGCGCAGCAAGGGCGTGAACACCTACCACGTCGAGTACGGCTATTCCTGCATGGGTTACGAGGTCAACGCTGCGTTGGGTGTGAAACTCGCCGAACCGGACCGTGAGGTCTATGCGCTGGTGGGCGACGGCTCCTACATGATGCTGCACTCGGAACTGGCGACCTCGATCCAGGAGCAGCGCAAGATCAACGTGGTGCTGCTGGACAACATGACCTTCGGCTGCATCAACAACCTGCAGATGGAACACGGCATGGACAGCTTCGGCACCGAGTTCCGCTTCCGTAACCCGGAAACCGGCAAGCTCGATGGCGGCTTCGTGCCGGTGGATTTCGCCATGAGCGCGGCGGCCTATGGCTGCAAGACTTACAAAGTGAACACCGTTGAAGAACTGAAAGCTGCACTGGCGGATGCGCGCTTGCAGACAGTTTCGACGCTGATCGATATCAAGGTTTTGCCCAAGACCATGATTCACAAATACCTGTCGTGGTGGCGAGTCGGTGTGGCGCAGGTTTCCACCAGTGCCCGTACCGATGCGGTAGCCAAGACCCTGAACGAACGACTGGCCAAGGCCCGTCAGTACTGATTGCCCCTGAAACCAACAACAAGTCTTCACAGGAGAGTTTTCATGTCTTTAAAGATTGGCGTCATCGGCACCGGGGCCATCGGCCAGGACCACATCCGTCGTTGCAGCCAGACCTTGCTCAACAGCCAGGTCGTCGCGGTTACCGACATCAATTTGCAGCAAGCGGCCAAGGTCGTTTCCGATTTGAAGCTGACCGCCGAGGTTTATCCCGACGGCCATGCGCTGATCAAGGCGCCGGAAGTCGAGGCGATCCTCGTCACTTCCTGGGGCCCGAGCCACGAAGAGTTCGTGCTGGCGGCGATTGCCGCCGGCAAACCCGTGTTCTGTGAAAAGCCTCTGGCAGTCACTGCCGAAGGCTGCCGCAAGATCGTCGAGGCCGAAGTGGCTCATGGCAAGCGGCTGGTGCAGGTCGGTTTCATGCGTCCGTACGACGAGGGTTATCGGGCGCTGAAATCAGTGATCGACAGCGGCCAGATCGGCGAGCCGTTGATGCTGCATTGCGCCCACCGCAACCCGACTGTGGGCGAGAACTACAAGACCGACATGGCGATCACCGATACCTTGATCCATGAGTTGGATGTGCTGCGCTGGTTGCTCGATGACGACTACGTGTCGGTACAGGTGGTGTTCCCGCGCAAGACCAGCAAGGCCCACGCCCATTTGAAAGACCCGCAGATCGTGTTGCTGGAAACCGCCAAGGGCACGCGCATCGACGTGGAAGTCTTCGTCAATTGCCAGTACGGCTACGACATCCAGTGCGAAGTGGTAGGGGAGACTGGCATCGCCAAACTGCCGGAACCGTCCCAGGTTCAACTGCGTAGCGGGGCGAAGCTGTCCAACGCGATTCTGATGGACTGGAAGGATCGGTTCATCGCGGCGTATGACGTTGAGTTGCAGGCGTTCATCGATGGCGTGCGCGCCGGGCAGGTTGGCGGTCCTTCGGCGTGGGATGGCTTCGCCGCGGCGGTGGCGGCGGATGCGTGCATCGAGGCGCAGAACAGCGGGGCGATTGTCAAAGTCGGCCTGCCAGAGCGCCCACACTTCTACAGCTAACTATTAACCCATGTGGGAGCGAGCTTGCTCGCGATGATGGCGGCACATTCAACATCAATGTTGGTTGACCCTCCGCTATCGCGAGCAAGCTCGCTCCCACAGGGTTGGTGTGAGGGCTGAGTCCCTCTAACGGGAGAACAAAATCATGCGCATCGCACTAGACCCCTACATGTACCGCAACCTGCCTCTGGGCAAGATGGTCGACAAGGTCGCCGAGCTCGGCTACGAACACATCGAGCTGTCGCCCCGGGAAGATTTCCTGCCGTTCTACAAGGCCCCACGGGTCGACAAGGCGCGGATCAAGGAATTTCGCAAAGCCCTGAGCGACACCGGGGTCAAACTCTCTTCTTTATTACCGATGTACCACTGGGCCGCTGCCGACGAAGGTTTGCGCGTGGCCGCGGTGCGCAACTGGAAGCGCGCGATCCAGATTGCCGTGGAGATGGACTGCGAACTGGTCAACACCGAGTTCACCGGGCAATCGGATAATCCGCTGGTCTGCGAGAACCAGTTCATGCGCTCCATGGACGAGTTGATCCCGGAGTTTGAGCGTGAGGGCATCAAGCTCGATATACAGGCGCACCCCTATGATTTCTGCGAGCGCAACAACGAGTCGGTGGACATCATTCGCGGGCTGGATCGCGACTGGATCAACTACCTCTATGCCGCGCCGCACACCTTCTTCTACGACGACGGCAAAGGTGACATCGCCTCGATGCTCAAGTACGCCGGCTCAAAGCTAAGCCACCTGATCATCGCCGACACCTACAACCACAAGGCGTCGTCGGGCCTGCGCTACATCGTCAACCCGCCGGGCGTGACCGCCACCGTGCACCAGCACCTGGACATCGGCCAGGGCGAGGTCGACTGGGAAGCGTTCTTCGGCACCTTGCGCGAAATCAAGTTCGACGGCATTGCCACCGTCTCGGTGTTCGCCTGGGAGGACCGGCCAGACGAGTCCAACCGGATGATGCTCGAACGCGTGACCCGCGAACTCTGCCAATGACCGGCATACACAAAAACCTGTGGGAGCGAGCCCGCTACCACAGGGGCCGTGTACATCCGGTAACTAACTATAAGGAGAATGTTTTCATGCGCATCGGACTTGTGGGATACGGCCATGGCGGCCGTTTTTTCCATGCTCCACTGATCAGCAGTTTGCCGGGTGCAACCTTCGTCGGTGTGGTTACCCGTTCAACGGAGCGGCGCCAGTTGCTGGCGGCAGAACACCCCGGTGTGCCGGCCTTCGACAGCATCGGTCAACTGGTCGAAATCGGGGTCGATGTGCTGGTGGTGTCCACACCGCTCAAAGGCCGCCCGGCGCTGGTGCTCGACGCCATCGAACACGGGGTGGCGGTGGTCAGCGACAAGCCGTTCGCCGCCGATGCGCAACAGGCGCAAACCCTGATCACCATGGCCGAGCGCCAGGGTGTGCAACTGAGCGTCTACCAGAACCGGCGCTGGGACTCGGACTTTCTCACCGTGCGCAAACTCATCGAGTCCGGTGCGCTGGGCCAGGTCACCCGCTTCGAATCGCGAATCGAACGCTATTGGCCATCGTCGGTGAACAACGGCAGTGGCGGCGGTTTCCTGCGCGATCTGGGTAGCCATCTGGTGGATCAGGCGCTGCTGCTGTTCGGCCCCGTCACTCGGGTTTACGCCGAACTGGATTACGTCGAAAAAGGCCAGGTCTTCGACAACGGCTTCTTTATGTCCCTGGTCCACGCCAACGGCGTGACCTCGCACCTGGGCGGCAGTTGCCTGCAAAACACCCCCGGCCCGCGCTTTCGCGTGAGCGGAACCCAGGGTTGCTACAGCGTCGATGGCCTGGACGGGCAGGAGGCGTCGGCGCTCGCCGGGCTCACGCCGAAATCCGAAGGTGAACGCTGGGGCGTGGAGGAGCATCGCCGCTGGGGCTGGTTCGAACAGGGCGAAGTGCGCGAAAGGGTTTCCTCCGAGCGCGGTTGCTGGAATCAGTTCTATTTACAACTACAAGCCGCATTGCAGAGCGGTGGCCCAATGCCTGTTGACGCCCGTGATGCACTGGCGACCACCCGTGTGCTAGACGCTGCGCGGCTGAGTGCCGAGCGCCATCAGGTGGTGCAATTGAGCCCCTTCGAGCGTCATTGAGTAAAATTGGAATAAAATTCTAAAATGAGTTGATATAGAAAATATTTTCCAATAAAGTCATTTCCAGCGAGCTGCCTCGCACCCGGTTCCAACTCTTTTCCCGCTTGTCCGCTTACTGAAATCGTCACGCCTTATCCATAAAACCAACAAGAATGTGGAGAAAGACTTTTCATGAAGACCAAGATCCGTTTCGCCTCACTCGCCTTGTCCCTGATGTTCGCCAGCGGCGCTGCACTCGCTGACATGAAGATCGGCGTCAGCATGTCGCAGTTCGATGACACCTGGCTGACCTACCTGCGCGAATCCATGGACACAAAAGCCAAATCCTATCCAGACGGCGTCAAGCTGCAGTTCGAAGACGCGCGCAGCGACGTGGTCCGGCAGTTGAGCCAGGTGGAAAGCTTCATCAGTCAGAAGGTCGACGCCATTGTGGTCAACCCGGTGGATACCGCCGCGACCAAAAAAATCACTGAATCGGCGGTCAAGGCCGGCATTCCGCTGGTGTACGTCAACCGTCGTCCCGATGACCTGAACCTGCCCAAAGGCGTGGTCACTGTCGCCTCCAACGACCTGGAGGCGGGGCAGATGCAGATGCAATACCTGGCCGACAAAATGGGCGGCAAGGGTGACATCGTGATTCTGCTGGGCGACCTGGCGAACAACTCCACCACCAACCGTACCAAGGGCGTCAAAGAGGTGTTGGCCAAGTACCCCAACATCAAGATCGAGCAAGAGCAAACCGGCATCTGGTTGAGGGACAAGGGCATGACCCTGGTTAACGACTGGCTGACCCAGGGCCGCAAGTTCGATGCGGTCGTCTCCAACAACGACGAGATGGCCATCGGCGCCGCGATGGCCCTGCAACAGGCCGGAGTGGAAAAGGGCAGTATTCTGATCGCCGGTGTCGACGGTACGCCTGACGGTTTGAACGCCGTGAAGAAGGGGTCTCTGGTCGTCTCTGTGTTCCAGGACGCCAAGGGGCAGGCAGACGGTTCGATCGAGACCGCAGTGAAAATGGCCAAAAACGAGCCGGTCGAGCCGGCCGTATGGGTGCCGTATCGCTTGATCACGCTGCAAAACGTTGACCAGTTCAAATAGTCCGTCCGTTCAATAACAACAATAAACACGCAAGGTGGCAACCGCGACCTTGCTGATGGAGTACCTGATCATGTTCGCTTCAGCGACTGCTTCGAGCACCCCATTGATGGGTGTCCAGCCAACTGTAACGCCTGTCGATGAGCCGTACCTGTTGGAAATCGTCAACGTCAGCAAGGGTTTCCCCGGGGTGGTGGCCTTGTCCGACGTACAGCTGCGGGTACGCCCCGGTTCCGTGTTGGCCCTGATGGGCGAGAACGGCGCGGGCAAATCCACCTTGATGAAAATCATCGCCGGTATCTACCAGCCGGACGCCGGCGAACTGCGCCTGCGGGGCAAGCCGGTGGTCTTCGAAACACCCCTGGCGGCGCTGCAGGCCGGGATCGCGATGATCCATCAGGAGCTCAACCTGATGCCGCACATGAGCATCGCCGAGAACATCTGGATCGGCCGTGAGCAGCTCAATGGTTTCCACATGATCGACCACCGGGAAATGCATCGCTGTACGGCGAAGCTTTTGGAGCGCCTGCGCATCAACCTTGATCCGGAAGAACAGGTAGGCAATCTGAGTATCGCTGAACGGCAGATGGTCGAGATCGCCAAGGCAGTGTCCTACGATTCCGACATTCTGATCATGGACGAACCGACCTCGGCCATCACCGACAAGGAGGTCGCCCATCTGTTTTCGATCATTGCCGACCTCAAGAGCCAGGGCAAAGGCATCATCTATATCACCCACAAAATGAATGAAGTGTTCAGTATCGCCGATGAAGTAGCGGTGTTCCGTGACGGCGCCTACATCGGCTTGCAACGCGCCGACAGCATGGACGGTGACAGCCTGATTTCAATGATGGTCGGCCGCGAGCTTAGCCAGTTGTTCCCGGTGCGCGAGAAGCCGATCGGCGATCTGTTGCTGTCGGTACGCGACCTCAAGCTCGATGGCATTTTCAAGGACGTGTCCTTCGATCTGCATGCTGGCGAGATTCTCGGCATTGCCGGGTTGATGGGCTCGGGGCGGACCAACGTCGCCGAGGCGATCTTTGGTATCACCCCGAGCGACGGTGGCGAGATTCGCCTAGATGGTGAAGTGGTGCGCATTACCGACCCGCACATGGCCATCGAGAAGGGCTTCGCCCTGTTGACCGAGGATCGCAAACTCAGCGGCCTGTTCCCGTGTCTGTCGGTGCTGGAGAACATGGAAATGGCGGTGCTGCCGCACTTCGCCGGCCACGGTTTCATCCAGCAAAAAGCCCTGCGCGCCTTGTGCGAAGACATGTGCAAGAAGCTGCGGGTGAAAACCCCGTCGCTGGAGCAATGCATCGACACGCTGTCCGGCGGAAATCAGCAGAAAGCCTTGCTGGCGCGCTGGTTGATGACCAATCCACGAATCCTGATTCTCGACGAGCCGACCCGCGGCATCGATGTCGGCGCCAAGGTCGAGATCTACCGGCTTATTTCCTACCTCGCCAGCGAAGGCATGGCGGTGATCATGATTTCCTCGGAACTGCCGGAAGTGCTCGGCATGAGCGATCGGGTCATGGTCATGCACGAGGGCGACCTGATGGGCACTCTCGAGCGCAGCGAAGCGACTCAGGAGCGAGTGATGCAACTGGCCTCGGGCATGTCCGCGGTTCACTAATGGATGCCGGCGCTGGCTCGGCCAGCGTCGACGATGCGATAGAAGGGTGAGTGGTTATGAACGCGATACTGGAAAACAAGCCAGCAACGGCACCGGTCAAGAGTCGCCGGCGCTTTCCGACCGAGCTGAGCATCTTCCTGGTGCTGATCGGCATCGGCCTGGTGTTCGAAATGTTCGGCTGGATCGTGCGCGACCAGAGCTTCCTGATGAACTCCCAGCGGCTGGTATTGATGATCCTGCAAGTGTCGATCATCGGCCTGCTGGCGATTGGCGTGACCCAGGTGATCATCACCACTGGCATTGACCTGTCCTCAGGCTCGGTGCTGGCGTTGTCGGCGATGATTGCCGCCAGCCTGGCGCAGACCTCGGATTTCGCCCGTGCGGTGTTCCCGTCGCTGACTGACTTGCCGGTGTGGATTCCAGTGATTGTCGGGCTCGGTGTCGGGCTGCTGGCGGGGGCAATCAACGGCAGCATCATTGCCATTACCGGGATTCCACCGTTCATTGCCACCTTGGGCATGATGGTCTCGGCCCGTGGCCTGGCGCGGTACTACACCGAAGGCCAGCCGGTGAGCATGCTATCGGATTCCTACACGGCCATCGGTCACGGCGCGATGCCGGTGATCATTTTCCTGGTGGTGGCGGTGATCTTCCACATCGCGTTGCGCTACACCAAGTACGGTAAATACACCTACGCCATCGGCGGCAACATGCAGGCGGCGCGTACGTCCGGTATCAACGTCAAACGCCATCTGGTCATCGTCTACAGCATCGCCGGGTTGCTGGCGGGGCTGGCGGGCGTGGTGGCTTCGGCCCGTGCCGCCACCGGCCAGGCCGGGATGGGCATGTCCTATGAACTGGATGCGATTGCCGCCGCGGTCATCGGTGGTACCAGTTTGGCGGGCGGAGTAGGGCGCATCACCGGCACGGTCATCGGTGCACTGATCCTTGGGGTGATGGCCAGCGGGTTCACTTTCGTCGGGGTCGATGCTTACATCCAGGACATCATCAAGGGCCTGATCATCGTGGTCGCAGTGGTCATCGACCAATACCGTAACAAGCGCAAACTCAAGCGCTGAATTTGACTGCAAACAGCGAGGGCCTGTTCTGGCTCTCGCTTCCCCATACCCCCATCACGCATTGAAATAAACCTATCAACGGCATGCCATCGATCCCAGGCTATCAACCAGGGGATCCGGCAGCACCGTTGGCAGGATCTCCGCCAGCGATCATCTGTTTGAGGCACTCACGTTCCTCAGATCCGGGTAGCACTCCAGTCGTAGTCGCCTTCAGCACTGTGATTCCCACTGCGTTGAGCATTCTGACTCCGGCTTTTTGTGTGACCGCGTTCATCGATGTCTGCGATGAGTCAGTGGCAGGTGATCTGTTCTCCCGCATACACTGATCGTTTGAACGCGAAACTCATCCCCATTGCCAGCCAATCGATTTGCCCAGCACTCTCTCGATCAGGATAGCGAATGCGCCCGCTGCTTCTAACGCTTTGGCACTGCCTGCCAGGCGCTGCGCATCCTCACCACGGGGGATGCAACAGGCCCCAGGCGCACTCGGCCTGACTTTTTAGCCACGGTGTTTGCCACGCATCATGAGGGAGACAGGTTAGCTATCGAGGCTGTCGAGACGGCGTTCGTTGAGATCCCGCATGTGGTCGATGCCCAGAGGTTATTCGGGGGGATGGGCTACCTGCCGCGCGTCAGCACTCAGGATTTCCCAGCCTTCCAACAGCCATGCGATGAGAGCCTTTCGACCCTGGCCAACGTACAACGGTTGACCTCGACTCCCGTTATGAAACGGGGCGTTTGGGAAAGCTCTCTTCCTAGTGAGGGTGATGGTCAGCGCCAGAAATAGGGAGGGCGTTGTAGTGACGGCTTTTTTACTTTACCATAGGGCAGGCCGTATAACAGTGGCGAATTCAGGGAGAAATATACGAGTAAGTTTGGGAGGGGGGGACTTTCATCACGCTTTTATCGGGATTTCGCACAACGCTGTTCATTCAACGAAAAACGCCGCTGATTCCTGACTGGAACAGCGGCGTCATTGGTTAGCGTTGGACGCTATTTATAGTGTTTCTCATACACGGCAACCTGCTCCGGTGTGATCAACTGAAAGGGCACCCAGACATCCGCCTCGACCGGTTCACCCTTGATCATTTTGATGGCCGCTTGCAGCGCGGTGGCCGCTTGGGCCTTGGGGTCTTGAAAGACTGAAGCAACCAGCATCCCGCGCTTGATCGCTGCCAGGCCGTCGGGCAGGCCGTCGATGCCGACAATCGCAATCTCGCCCTTGGTTTTGCCGGCCTGCTGCAGTGCCATGGCAGCGCCGATGGCCATCTCGTCATTGTTGGCGACGATGGCATCAAAACTCGTGCCGGCCAGCAGCCAGTTGCTGGTCAGGTCCATGCCTTTGTTGCGCTGCCATTCGGCGCTTTGTTGTTCGACAATCTTGATCCCGGGATAGTCCTTGAGCACCTGTTTGACGCCTTCGGTGCGGTCGTGCGTGGAGTTTTGCGCCAGGTCACCCATGATGATCGCGAGGGTGCCTTTGCCCCCCAGTTTTTCGGCCAGGTAGCGCATTTGCAGTTGCCCGGCCTCAATGTCGTTCGACGCCACGGTGACAACGCCTTTGGGCAAGACGCGTTCGTCCGGGTGGCGGTTGACGTAGACCAGTGGCGTCTGCGCTTCGACGGCGGCTCGGGTCATGTTGGCGGTGGCGGCGGTGTCCACGGGCAAGACGATGACCGCATCGACTTTCTGGTTGAGAAAGCCCTGGACCTGATTGAGCTGGCGAACCACATCGCCTTGGGCGTCTTCGAACTGAATCTGGATGTTGTCCTTTTTGGCGGCTTCCTCCAGGCCGCTGCGCACATAAGTCATGAAGTTGTCGTCGACCCTGGCGATGCTGACACCGACGCGATAGTTGGCGGCGGCCCATTGGCTGAAGACGAGTAGCAGCGTGGCAAAAAGTAGTGTGCAGCGACGCATGGTGGTTTTCCTTTTGTTGTTATAAGTCGACATTCATCGAGATCAAGGGGGAGGGTTGCTGGCGCGCGTAGAGTCAACGTCCAAGCGCGCCGAAGGCTCCTCAATCCAGCGTGAACGCTTGCCGGAAACGTTCGAGTGCCGCTTCGCTGTCGCCGCTGGCCCAGCCCTCAAGCCCGACGACACCGGTGTATCCCATACTGAACAAGGCTTTGGCAATGGCAGGGTAATGGATTTCGCCGGTGCCCGGTTCCATGCGCCCGGGGACGTCAGCGACCTGGATTTCACCGATGGCGCTGCCGGCGCGCTGGATCAGTTCGATCAGGTTCCCCTCGCCAATCTGCGCATGGTAAAGGTCCAGGTTCATCTTCAGATGAGGGCTGCCCACAGCATCGATCAACGCCAGGGTATCGTCGGCGCGAGCGAACGGCGTGCCGGGGTGGTCCACCTCGGTATTGAGGTTTTCCAGAAGAAACACCCGGCCGGCGTCTTCGCCCAGGCGAGCGATTTTTTCCAGGGTCTTGCAGGCGCTCAACCACATGCGTCCGGTGGTATGAGCCACGGGTTTTACTGGTAAACCTTTATCGCCCAGGCCCGTGCCATGCAGATTGAGGCTCGGGCAATTCAGCTGGGTGGCAACGGCCAGCGATTCCCGCGCGCTGTCGAGCAGGTGCTGGATGTCTTCGGGATCGGTCAGGTTGCCCGAGATGTAACCCGTCATGGAAGTGAAATCAGCGCCGGTGGCGACCAGGGCGGGAATGTCTTTGGTCGTCCAGCTCCAGATTTCGGCGCTGAAGCCCAGTTCGTGAATGCGTTTGACCCGTTCGGTGAACGGCAGGTCGAGGAACACCATTTCGGCACTGATCGCCAGTTTGAACGGAGTGAAACTCATGGACGGGCTCCTTGCACGCGCACCGCTTTGCCTTGCTGGAAGGACTCGATACACGCCCGGGCAATGGCCAGTGCCGCGCGGGCATCTTCACCGCTGGCGAGCGGTTTTTCGCCGTTGCGCAGGCAGTCTACAAAGTGGTTGAGCTCGGCCACATAGGCGTCACGCAGCAGGTCGGTGTCCAGGCGCAGGGTGTCGGCCTGGATGCCATTGGCCAGGTAGCGAACCAGGTCAGAGTCATTGACGCTGCCCATGCTCAGCATGCCGGCGCTGCCGAACACTTCGCCCCGAACGTCGTAGCCATACACCGCCTGGAAATTCGCCTCGGCGGTGGCGATGGCGCCGTTGTCGAAACGGATCGTGACCACGGCGGTGTCGAGGAAGCCCTTGTCCTTGAAGTCCGGGGCGATCAGGGCATCGGCCATGACAAAAACCTCAACCGCTTCGGCACCGGGATTGAGGTAGCGCAGGGTATCGAAGTCATGAATCAGGGTTTCGAGGAAAATCACCCACTGCGGCGAGGCGGCCGGATTGTTCAGCGCCGGGTCGCGAGTCAGCGAGCGCAGCAGTTGCGGCGTACCGATCCGGCCGGCGACCACATCCAGGTGGGCTGTGCGGAAGCTTTTGGCAAAGCGGCGGTTGAAGCCGACCTGCAGCGTTACTCGTGCGTCGGCAGCGGCGGCGATGGCGCGGTCGGCTTCGTCCAGGGTGATGGCCATGGGTTTTTCACAAAACACGCCTTTGCCGGCGCGGGCCGCACTGATCACCAATTCGGCATGGCTGCGGGCCGGGGCAGCGATCAACACGCCGTCGATTTCCGGGTCATCGAGCAGTTGCTGTGGATCGGTGTAGATTTGCTCTACACCCAACTCTGCGGCGAGGCGAGCGGCCTGGCCAGGTGTCGGGTCGGCGATGGCCGCCAGGCAGGCACCGGGAATGTGCCGGGCGGCCGTCAGGCCGTGAAAGCTGCCCATGCGGCCAGCACCGATGAGGCCGAGGCGGATGATCTTGGATGTACTCATGAAATGACTCCCTTTTATTGTTGTTCAATGACTCGACAGCAGGAATGCCCTCGCTGGTACAAAGCCAAGAGCAAGGGCTGTGCCAATATTTAAGTCATTGATATTTAAGGAGTTGCTAATCTATTTTTGAAATACGTGTTCATTCTGATGACATGTCTATACTGACATGTCGAAAATATGAACATAGGAGCAAATGGTGATCCCACAGCCAATGGCCTTCAGCGTGCAAGACCTCGATTACATTACGGCGCTCGGTCCGGCGTCGTTGAGCGAAGGACCCATCGCTGAGCTGGAGCAAGCCTGGCTGGCGTGTCTGAATGGTCGCATCGATCGACCTGCCGGGGTCAGGCAGATTATTTGGGACTCCTGGTTGCGCAGCGTCAGTGCCGGCCTCGATCCCGATGATGGTCAATACCGTTTTGTCACCCCTGGTGTCCTGGCCGCAACGCTGGCGGCCAATCGTGTGCTGATCACCGCGGCGGCGGAGGTCATGCGAGGGTTGCTCGCTTACAACCCCCGAGGCCATATCAATTTGACCGATGCCGAAGGGACGACGCTGTATTTCTGCGGCCTGGACCTCACCCCGGTGGGCAGCCGGCTGCTGGAGTCGGTGCAGGGCACCAACTGCACGGGGTTGGCGCTTGCCGAAGACCGATTGGTGTATGTGCTGGCCGAAGAAAACTTCGGCGTGGACCTGCGTCGGCGGCGCATGCATTGTGCCGCCGCGCCGATCCGGGATGCCCAGGGCCGGACACTGGCCATGCTGACCCTGACCGCAGAGCCCGGCTGGTTTCATTTTCATACCCTCGGCACCGTCCAGGCCGCAGCTGAAGCGGTTTCGCGGCAGATGGCGCTGCAGGCCTTGCTGGAAGAACAACAAACCGTGCTTGAAGTGCTGAACGAAGGACTGGTGGTGCTGGATGAGCGCGGCTGCATCAAGGCGCTCAATCGCTATGCCCGGCAATTGTTTCGCGTGGGCCTGGATTTGCTGGGTAGTCCGTTCCAGCGTCTGGGTCGGAGCGAGCTGACCAATGAGATTCTGCTGCGCGGCGGGGAAGGGCAGCAGTATGAAGGGATAAGAGATCTGGATTGCACCTTTGAATTGCATGATCGCAGCCACTTGGCGTGCCTGGTGTCCGTGTGTTCACTGGAGCAGGGCGGGCGCATCGTCTCGCTGCGTGAGAACCGACGCATCCGGGAAATTACCCGGAGGATCATCGGCACTCAGGCCAGCTACACCTTCGAAACCATTCAGGGCAGTTCGCGAGCCATTCAGGATGCGTTGCACTTGGGACGGATCGCCAGTCGTAGTGACTCGACCACACTGATCCTGGGCGAAAGTGGCACTGGCAAGGAGTTGTTCGCCCAGGCGATCCACAACGCCAGTGACCGTTGCAGCGGTCCTTTCGTGGCCGTCAATTGCGGGGCTATTCCTCGAGATCTGGTGCAGAGCGAGCTGTTTGGGCATGTTGAAGGTGCCTTCACCGGATCGGCCCGCGGCGGCTCTGCCGGGAAGTTCGAATTGGCCGATGGCGGAACGATCTTCCTCGACGAAATCGGTGACATGTCGTTTGATGCCCAGGTCAGCCTGCTGCGCGTCTTGCAGGAAGGCGAGGTGACACGCGTGGGCGCGAAAAAGTCGCAGCAGGTGAACGTGCGCATCATCGCGGCCACCCACCGCAACTTGAGTCAGGCGGTGGCCGAGGGTGCATTCCGCGAGGATCTTTACTACCGGCTCAACGTTCTGAGCCTGACGGTTCCACCGCTACGGATGCGCCGGGATGATGTGCCGTTTCTGGCGCGATATTTTCTCAGCCGGTGCGCGCGCTCACTGCGCAAATCGGTGCAAGGCCTCTCGCCAGAGGCGCTGGAAATTCTGTCGGCCTACCACTGGCCGGGTAATGTTCGCGAGCTGGAAAACACCATCGAACGGGCGACCAACCTGGCGGTGACCGAACTGATCCAGCCGGGTGATCTACCGCTTGAAATCAAGCAAAGGCAGCGGCCGTCGGCGCCGGGAAGTTTGCCCGAAATCCGGGCCGCACTGGACCTTGGTGCCCATGAAATGAATGCGATCATTGCGGCCCTGAAGGATACCCGCGGCAACATTCGCCTGGCCGCCAAACTGCTGAATGTTTCTCGTGGCGGGTTGTACAACAAGATGAATCGGTTCGGCCTGAATGCCGAGGTTTTTCGTTCGGACCCCAGCCTGTGACGAGGCCGCTCACACCGTCAGCCTCGAGCGTTTTCTGAGGTCATGATCTGCAACGGAATATGGACCCGATGCCGGACTGGATCGAAGTCCGGCGTGGTCTGCAGTTCGACCAGCAAGTCGACCAGCGCTGCCGCCAGCAATCGCGGTTGGGAATCGATGACCAGGCTGATCAAGCCCTGATCCAGGGCTTGCCGCGACAACTTGGTCGACTCCTGCAGGATGCAGCAGAGGTTCGGTCGCTTCGGTAACTGCGACAGGGCACTGATGATGCCGTCGCCGCCCCCGCCGACCACGCACAAACCCCGCAAGTCGTCATGGCGCGCGACGAGTTCCAGCGTCGCCTCTTCGGTGATGTCGCAGTTGTCCAGATTGATCACCGCTTCAAGCAGCCGCAATCCGGGTGCACGTTCCGCCAGGTAACTGCGCAGCCCCTCCACCCGAGCCTGATGGCCGAGAAAACGGTGACCGCCGAGCAAGACCCCGATGCTGCCTTTGCGTGCGCCACACGTGTGAGCCATCAGCCAGCCCATGGTGCGCCCGACCTCATGATTATCCTGGCCGACGTAAGGCTCATCCGCTGCCTCATGGATGTCGGACAGCAGGGCGATCACCGGTACGCCCGCTGCTCTGATCTGAGCGATGGCAGCATTGATCAGCGGGTGAGCGAAGCTGACCACCGCCAGGCCATCGCACTGCACCGCCAGTTGTTCGATCTGGGCAATGATGGCGCCGGGTGTGCGATCGAAAACGTATTCGAATTGGCAGCTCAGGTTGGCGCCGGCGTGACGCTGCGCTGCCTCGGTGATGGCGGCGGCAACGTTGGCATAGAACGCCTGGGCAGTACCGAGCAGCAGGATGCCGAAACGATAGCTGGGACGCCGTTCGCGGATCCGCTGACCGATCAGCCGGGCGGCGAAATAACCGACCGCTTCGGCGGCCTGGAAGACTTGCTCGGCGGTAGCCGGGCTGACCGGAGCCCTGGCGTTGAGCACCCGGTCCACAGTGGCGACACTCAGCCGAGCGTGCTCGGCGACCGTGGCGATGGTTGGGCGTTTAGTGTTGTTCATGACGGGCCCCGCAAGCGCTTTGATAGAAAACTATCAAGCTTCAATGGGCCTGGATGATAGCTTGATAGGGAATGTATTCAAGGGCTTGAGGGTAATCTTTGGGCTCTCTATCTTTTCTCCAACGATGTGATCCCGCATCGAAGCAAGTGCCTTAAACCATCAAGCTTGCGGAGAACAATAAAATGCCTGAACAACACGCAGCATCTGAAAACTCCGGTAAACCCATGCCTCGGGATTATCGATTGACCGGTCCCGAAGCCGCTAAAGCCGCGCAAAAAGGCCTGGTCTCGGCCAATTGGTATCAATCTCCCATTCCCCGTAAACGCCTGAAGGAATTAATGCAGCGCCGCGACGGTCCGGCTTTGCGCGATACCGCGATCTGGCTGCTGGCGATGGTCGTGACCGGGTTCGGCGGTTACTGGTTCTGGGGCTCCTGGGCCTGTGTTCCGTTCTTCTTCGTCTATGGCCTGCTTTACGGCACGGCGTCCAATGCCCGTTGGCACGAAGCCGGTCACGGGACGGCGTTCAAAACCCGCTGGATGAATGATGCGGTCTACCAGCTGTCGAGCTTCATGTTCATGTTCGAACCCCAGGTCTGGCGCTGGAGCCACGCACGGCACCACACCGACACCATCATCGTCGGTCGCGACCCTGAGATCGTCGAGCCGCGTCCGCCGAGCCTGATCAATATGGTGCTGAGCTTTTTCAGGATGCCTTACGCATTGAAAACGATGGGGTCAGTCTGCCGTCATGCAGTCGGGCGGATGGATGAAGAAGAGCAGACGTTCATCCCCGAATCCGAGTGGCCCAAGGTGGCGAGGGACGCGCGCGTCTGGCTGGTGATCTATGGGCTTGTCCTGTGCTCTGCACTGTATATGCAGAGCTGGTTGCCGCTGATGTTTATCGGCCTTCCAACCCTCTATGGCGGCTGGCTGTCCTACCTGTTCGGCCTTACACAGCATGTCGGTCTGGCCGAAGACGTACTCGATCACCGTAGCAACTGCCGCACGATTTACATGAACCCGGTACTGCGTTTCATGTACCTCAACATGAACTATCACCTGGAACACCACATGTATCCGATGGTGCCTTTTCATGCGCTGGCGCAGCTTCACGAGGAAATCCGCCACGACTGCCCTCCGCCTTACACCAGCCTGTACGAGGCCTTCCGGGAAATCATCCCGACGATCTGGAAGCAGCGCAAAGACCCGAACTATCACATCCGTCGACCTTTACCACCGCGCGCAGAACCTGCCGCAACCGTCCAGGCAGAAGCTGAAGTAACGCCGGCCTGACACCTTCCTGGCTGTAACACTACAAGAGAAAACGCCATGACCGACCAATGGATCGATGTCTGTGCCGTGGGCGAAATAAATGAAGAGGATGTCATTCGTTTCGACCATGGCCCGCACACCTATGCCGTCTACCGCTCTGCAGACGACGAGTTCTTCGCCACCGCGGGCCTGTGCACCCACGAGTCCATCCACCTCGCCGATGGCCTGGTGATGGAGCATGTCATCGAGTGCCCCAAGCACAACGGACGCTTCGACTACCGCTCCGGCAAAGCCCTTGGCGCACCGGTGTGCGTCAATCTCAAGACTTATCCGGTGCGGGTCGAGGCGGGGCGTGTCCTGCTCGCAATCACGGTTTAATTGCAGGGAGTCTGTGCCATGAGTTCTATCAATGCTCCACTGGTCATCGTCGGCGCCGGGCACGCGGGTGGCCGCGCGGCGCTGACCCTGCGTGCTGAAGGTTATCGCGGTCGCCTGATCCTGATCGGCGACGAATCCCACCCGCCCTACGAACGTCCGCCGCTGTCCAAAGGGCTGTTACAGGGCACGGTTGAACTGACGGGTTGCAGTTTGTGCGATAGCGCTCAACTCGACGAACTGGACATCGAGCACCTGGCCGGCAACCCGGTGAAAAACCTCGATCCGCAGCAGCATCGATTGCAGTTGGCCGACGGCAGTTGGTTGCATTACGCCCGACTGTTGCTCTCGACCGGGGGCAGGGCGCGATTGTTGCCCTCGGTGCCCGAGCATCTGCCCAACGTACTTTATCTGCGAACCCATGACGAGGCGGTCGCACTGCGCGATTCGCTGCTGCCAGGCGCCCGATTGGTGATCATCGGCGGTGGCTTTATCGGCCTCGAAGTCGCCGCAACCGCCCGTGCCCTGGGTTGCAGGGTGACCTTGCTCGAAGCCGGGCCGCGCCTGGCAGGTCGCGTCCTGCCTGAGCGATTGTCCAGTGTCCTGCTGGAGTTGCATCGCCGCCAGGGCGTGGACGTCCGGCTGAACGTGGCGATTGAAGCGGTGCAGGGCTCCACCCGCGCTGAAACGGTGCAACTGGTCGACGGCCAGTTGTTGCCCTGCGACCTGGTCGTGGTGGGCATCGGCATGCAACCCAACACCGAGTTGGCCGTGGCCGCCGGGTTGGAAGTTGGTCAGGGCATTCGCGTCGATGCGCAGCTGCGCACCAGTGCGCCGGACATCTTTGCAGCAGGCGACGTCTGTGAGTTTCGTCTGCACCCGCAAGGGGTTTTCCAGCGTCAGGAAACCTGGCGCAACGCCGAAACCCAGGGCCGTCACGCCGCTCTGAACCTATTGGGGGGCGAGCAGCCCTTCGACGTCATTCCCGGCTTTTGGTCCGATCAGTACGACTGGGGGCTGCAAACCGTAGGCGTCATCGCCAACACTGAACCGACGGTGAGCCGGACAACCGCGGGTGGTGGTTTCCTGTTGTTCTACCTCGATGCCGAACAACATCTGCTAGGGGCTTGCGGCTGGGGTCAGGGCAATAGCGTCGCCAAGGACATCAAGTTGTGCGAACGGTTGATCACTAACCATAACCCTCTCTCGATGGTCGCTTTAGCCGATGCCGATGTATCGCTCAAACAATTGTTGAGGAACTGATATGCGCGAATTCCTGGTGTTTCAGTCCTTGTGGGCCATGCAAGATCACCGTGGCCAATGCGACCTTTCCATTGAAGCGCAACTGGAGAAAATCGCCGCCGCCGGTTTCGACGGGATCACCGACCATTTCTGGGTCGCACCACAGGCTGCACGCCTGAGCGCCGCCGCCAGGGCGCAAGGCCTGCAAATCGAAGGTCAACTGTTCCCCCGGACCGTGGATGATCTGGCGGCCGCGCTCGATGTCGTCTCCCGCTACGGCTGCCACCACCTCACGCTACAGGCAGACGTCCGGCCGCGAACGCTGGCGCAAGCCATTGAACTGATCGAAGGCTGGCAGCGTCTGGCCGAGCAGGTGGACTTTCCGATCCTGCTGGAAACCCACCGTTACCGCCTCACCAGCGACCTGCTGTTCACCCTCGACATTCTCGCGCAAATGCCCGACCTCAAACTGTTGGCCGACTTGTCCCACTACGTCGTGGGCCGGGAATTGCCTGAGTCGGCCACTGCTGAAGACGACGAACAGATCCTTACCATCCTGCGCCACAGTTGGGGCTTTCACGGCCGGGTCGCCAACGGCGAACAGGTTCAGGTGCCCTTGAGCTTCGCCCAGCATCGACCCTGGTTGGACCGATTCCTGGGCTGGTGGCGCTACGGGATCGAGGATTGGCTGGCCCGCCCGAACACACCCACCAGCCTGTCCTTCACCTGTGAACTCGGCCCGCCACCTTATGCGATCACGGGGGCTGACGGGCGTGACATCATGGATCGCTGGGCGGAGGCATTGATGTTGAAGGAGCTGATGCGTGGGGTTTGGAGCGACTGCAAGGTGCGAGCGGCTATGTCAAAAGTTTGATTTCACCGATCAGGTCATCGACCGCCGCGAGCATGAACTCGATCGTTGTTTCATCGATGAATCTGCCATCCCGGATTTTTTGATTGACTCCGGGAATGACGATCTGGGGGCAACTGGTCACTTTGGAAAGCGTGGCCGAAAGCGTTTCGCGCAGTTGAGACTGGGCACGTACTCCGCCGAGCAGGCCCGGTGAAGAGGTCATGATCAGTACGGGGTTGTTTTTCAACGGTGAATTGAAACCCGGCAGAGAGGCCCAATCCAGTGCATTTTTAAGAACACCGAAAACCCTATTGTTGTACTCGGGTGAATAGATGTTCACCGCGAATTTTTAGTTCACAGCACGAGATTATCGCTGATGTAGAGACCCGGAGAACTCTGGATGCGATTCACTTATGAGGGTGACCGCATGTCTGACGTTGCGTACGCTGGAAAAGACATCATCGACTCAGCCGTAGGATGCTCGTAGGTGGAGGACAACACGGCACTGAGTCGATCGCCCAACAGATTCCAGGCGCGTTTCTTCTCTTCGGCATAATCGTGATGCAGGTAGTGGCGTCTCACCCGCGAGCCGGCCAGCACGTGGTTTTGGCAGCGATCGATGACGTCCAGGCTGACCCCCAAGGCCTGCATCATGGTTTCGCCCGTACGGCGCAGGTCATGCGGTGTCCAGTCGCCATTCTGGCCGTCGGCAAGCACCAGGGTATCATCGTGACTCCGCCTGGAGAGGGCCTTGCGGTTTTTGAACCGGGCCTGGCGATCACCGACCTGTTTGCTCACCACTTTCACATCCACATGCTGATCATCCTGTTTGTTCGGAAAGCACCACTGAGAGTCTCCCGTTAGGCTCTTGAGTTCCTGAAAAAAATGCAGCGCAAAGGGCGAGAGGAAGACATGGTGGTCCTGTTTCTTGCCGCGGGTGCCTTTGAGGTTTTCACTGGGGAGGAACCAGGTCTGTCGGTCCAGATCGACATTTTTCCATTCGGCCTGCAGCAACTCGCCAATCCGGCACAAGGTGCCCAGGCTAATCCAGAGCGCGAGTTGAGTTTCTTTTTTCAACGGCCGAATGCCGTCGTATTTTTGGCCCGCGGGGAGGGCGTCGTAATCGGCGGTCATTTGCTGGAAGCGGTTGTGCAGTTCCAACAGCTCAGCCGGCGAAAGAATCCGGCTTCTTTCTGCCTCGTAGTCGGCAGGGATCAATGGGGAGATGTCGACGAGCTCAGTTGGATTACCCTCGACCAACAAGGCCCGCCAGGGCTGGCGCTTTCTAGCCCAACTGAACATCTGGGTGAGGTCGGCGAAGAAACTGATGGTTTGCCGGTGAGCGCCGCGGTTGACCACGGCGCGGATCAGCGCCCGAACATCGTGTTCGGAAACATTGTTCACCGCTGTCCTGCCAAGTGCCGGGAATAGGTCCTTGTTAAAACGGCGCTGCAACTCGGCATTGCCGTCTTTGCGCGCCACGCCATCCAGCAACCAGGCCTGGGCCAGATCCTGGACCGTCAGTGTTTGCACCGTCGACGTCTTTACCTGTTCGGCCTCTACGTTAGCAGCGGCATGCGCTTGTGCCTTGACGGTTTTCTTGTGTTCGTTGGGATTGATCTGCTCATCGATGAGCGCTCGGGCATGGTTGCGGGCCTTGCGGATGTCGGTCAGGGATTTGCGTGGCCAGGACCCGCAGGAGTACTCTTTGTTCTGGTCGCCCCACCGATACCGATAGAAAAAACTGACCGACACGCCGTCCTTACGTAGGGAAATTCGACCGGCCAGATTGCCATCCTCCCGGAGGATTCGGCCGGCATCGTTGGCGGTCAGCGACTCGAGTTCTTTGATGGTGATTTTGGCCATAAAATGGGTTCCCCCTACTTTTACCCCCACAAAAACGTCGGCTCTTGATGGACGTTACTGGACTCTCGTAGAGCAGAACACCGCTGGAGCTCATGTAAATACTAGCTTAGAAAAATCCAGAGTGAAATTTTGGAAGCTTTCAAGAAGTATGAAAAAGGAGATGGGGTGCTAGGGGTCGAGTGTTCGAATCACTCCGTCCCGACCATTATTCCTGAGTAAAATCAGACACTTAAGCCGATCAGCTAGATCGGCTTTTTTGTGCCTGCACAAAACTGGCGCAAAACTACCCGGTGATTTCACTGATATTCAGGTCCGGAATTGCCTCGGACCAGACGATTTCCTCGTGGTCCCGCTGGTAGTTTTTGGTCATGCCTTCGCTTGCATGACCAGCGATTTTCTGTCCATCCTTTCCGGCTTTTTTGTACAGGTGCAGCGACAGCGCGCGCACTTCGTGAAAGCCCGGCATCTCTTCTTCTTTCCATCCTGCGTAGCAGTTCGACGCCTCCCGGGCATTCTTTGAATGCTCGCGTCAAATACCTCTCTTCAACCTTCGTCCAGTGATCTTTGTGCTGCGCTTGTTTCTGTTTACGGCGTTCGGGCTGGCGCTCGCTGCGAGGGCGATTGCTGTTCTGATTTGCGGTCTTTTCAATTGCCATGGCTTCGATGTAGACGTCCGCCACGGGTCGAGCTCAATCCGGTCGAAGCCAACGCTCTGTTTTCCTATGGGAAATTCGCGAACGTTCGGCCGGACAGTTTTGTTGAATACATCCCGGCACATTCCCAATTAGCCAGGTGCATCCATGGCTCGGATAAAACGGGGAGGGACGGGCGCGACTTGGGCCGCGCTTCGATTGGACATAGGGATTCTTCGCCCGCCGTTCACCGGCAGGGTTTGTGGTTTAATGAGATACGTTCTTAAAGGAGTTGATGCTATGGAAAAGGCGTTTCGAAATCCGTTGTTCTTAACTGGGCTGCCACTGGCGATCTGCGGCGTTACTATCACCGCGCCCGGTCTTTGGATTCCTGGGTTGGTACTGATGATTGCAGGTTGGGCAAAGGGAAATAAGCGACCCTGACTTTACCGTCGCGGCCCCTTGTAGATGAGCCAGAGCATGTAGAGCGGGGCTGCTATTGGTAAGAGGATCATGCCGCCACCCGCGCTGCCACGATCTCATCGATGAATCCCTGCGGACGTTTCGCAGTGAACTTTCCCTCCCTCTGGGGAACGGACACTATCGCCGACTTCGAGGACGGCACTGACCTGATCAACCTTAGCGCCAGCGGATTGACCTTCGCGAATCTCACTGTTGGAGAACAATTAGGCGAGGCCGTCATAACCGTCACTGGCCAGCCGGGTGTGGGAAGCATCACCTTGACCGGCGTCCCACAGGCAGCCATCACCGAGGCGGACTTCGCCTTTATCTGAGTAATCAGCGCATGCTCACGCCGGGTGATGGCGTGAGCATGCCGAGGAAAAGGGGAGGTATTTCCTTGCTCCGAATGTGCTGTCGAGCGTGACTGGCCTGAGTCACACCGACGTCATCATCACCGCGAGCGTCATCTTGATGAATTCTCCATTTTTATCGATGGCCTTCAGGGCGAGTTGGTTTTCGCTGATCCTGAACAGCAGGGAAGGGAGCAGGTCAGTATTTGGCATCTGCTCTTCCTTCCATCTCGCGTAGCAATTTGCCGCTTCCCACCGGCAGGCTGTATGTGGATTAGTGGATTACGCTGTAAAGCAGGCAACGTGAGAACACAAACGGTCTCTCATCATGGATGGATCAAGATGAAACTGATTTTGGTTGTGCTTGTTGTTGGTCTGTTGGCTTGGAAGCTTTCCCCTGAATTACAGTCCTGGGCTGAGGCTCGGCTATCGAGTCCTCAAAGAATCTCCGTGGTCTTGACTGCGCCGAAGCCTGTTTCGGCTCCAGTCAAATGCGACGGACGCAAGTATTGCTCGCAGATGACGTCGTGCGCAGAGGCCAAAAATTTTCTGCGTAATTGCCCAGGAATGAAAATGGATGGCGACAACGACGGAGTACCCTGTGAGTCGCAGTGGTGCCGGTGACTATTCGCAGTTCACCGGCAGGCTAGTAAGTGGGTCGTGGAAATCTGATGAAGGGCGTAGGGCACGCTTTGAAGGTGAGCTACGTTTTATTGGTTCACCTCGCTAGTTGCGTTACACGCACTCTCCCCGGAGGGGACTGGTGGTAGCGGTTGCGATGATCTATGCCTGAATTCCTATGTCACCCTGTGCAGCTTGTAACGCTCGCTCCTCGGTCAGCGGCGTTAAAGTTGGTTGCGTGTTGCTGGCGTGCAAGTAAAGAAAGTAGTGCCCTGAATCGTCCAGCAATACCCGGCACAGTTCTGATGGCCGAAAGTTGTTACCGATATAAATACTTTCCTTGAGGATCTCGAAAGATTTGATCCCATGCTGTCGCATGGTCGTTTCAAAGGCTTGGTAAAGACCCTCTCTGCGGCGTCGATTGTTTCGAGCATTTAGCTTGAAAAAAACCACCATCAGCACGGCATAGCTGATAAGGAGTATCACAAGGGCGCTAGTCCGCATGCGTGGAGCTCCATGTCCTCTCAATCGCTGTGCATTTCAGTGTAGGCGCGTTCCTGGTGGAGTTTAAGGGAAGGCATGCCTACCGCAACAAGCGATAGGCAATGGGTTCGATGTAAGCCGACTGCAGGTCCCGCTCCGGGATCTCCCAGATGATTTGCTTTGGCGGTGTTTCTTTGAAGGCTGGGCTGTTGAGGTAGCTGTTGGCAGCGCCGGAGAATGCTCCGCCGTCTTTGGCGAAGTTGCCTACGGGGGCGCCCAGCGCCTGCTGCACAAACCCTGCAAAGTTGGAGTTGCGTGAGAATGAAGTGCCGATGAGCGCGGTGTTGGGGAGGTCGGCATCGCCAAAGAGGTCTGCCTCCGTGTCAGGGCTGGCGGCTGACGCAACGGGAAGTTCGTGGGTGCTGGTCTGGGCGACCATTTCGGGTGCGGGTTGCCATTTTAGCGGCAGCCAGTCGATGCCCGCCAGATGGACCAGATCGCCAGGTCGCACCGCGAGCGGGGCATGACTTTCGTTGAACGACCTGCGTGGCGTTGCGCTGATGCCCAGGGGCTTCAGTCGCTGCGCGATAGCCTCGGCCGCCGCCTTCGCGCCGGACTCGCTCCAGTGCGTATCGGTGCGCAACCAGGCACTGGCCCCCAGTGGCGTCAGCGCACCGGTGAGGTCCAGATTCGCCACGCCAGCCACATCCAGCTTCGAAGTCCAGGCCTGGATGCGCCTTTCGTGAGTGGCTGGGCGGTGCAGTGCGCAACGCTGCCCGGAAGCGATGCGGCTCTTGTCTGGAACGATGACCACCAGCAGGCTGATGCCACGTTGGGAGAGCTGCTGCTTCAGATCAATCATTGCCTGGACTTTGGCATCGGCATTGCGCTGTGCTTGATGATTGACCTTGAGCTCATCGGCCAAAAACAACCAGTCAGGACAACCCGAGCGAACCCTTGGCCCGGTGTCACTGAGCAGGAGCCAGCTGACACCGCGCTCCAGCTCGGCGAAGGTCGTGGGGAGTTGAGCGTTCGACAGTTCCCTGGCGATCTGATGAGTGATATCGCCATCAAAAAGCTGCGGGGTCAGCACTTTATCGGGCAACAGCGAGATCTGCCCTGAGACGATCAGACGGCCAGAGGACAGCAGCCCGATGAACAGGAATATCAGCAACGCCACGCCTGCCAGCCGACTGCAGCGTGTCGCCAGCTCATCTGGCTGAGTGGGTGGCGGGGTGTGCTTTGGGGTCGTCATCAGAATTGGAAGTACAGGAAGGGTACGGTTTCGCGACTGGCGATCAGTGCGAACGACAGCATGAAACCGGCAATGGGCCAAAGGGCAGCGGCGTAAAACGCAATGCCGCCCAGTCGTTTCTCACAGTAAGGGCGCAGCAGTGGTGCGATGACACCGAACACACCCAGCAAGCCTGCAAGGCCGTGTACCGGGCGCAGGGTCACTGACAGTTCATCACCGAGGGCGATGCCCTGCAGGCCGAACTGCCCGGCATACAGACTCAACGCGCTATGAAAGTCGGGGGCGCGGAACAGTGTCCAGGCCAGGCACACAAACAGTAGAGTCAGGCCATGGGACAGCACCGGCGGTACAGAGGGCAGGGTGGAACGGCTCCAGGCACGATCAACGCATAACGCGAGGCCATGGGCGCAGCCCCACAGCAGATAATTCCAGCTGTCGCCACCGTGCCAGAGACCGGCGATGGCCATGATCAGGAACAGGTTGCGGTAGGTTTTCCAGGTGCCGTTGCGATTGCCACCCAGCGGAATGTACAGATAGTCACGTAACCAGCTGGACAGCGACAGGTGCCAGCGGCGCCAGAAGTCCTGGATGCTGTTGGCCAGATACGGACGGTCGAAGTTCTCGGGAAAGTGAAACCCCAGCATCAGTCCCAGCCCGATGGCCATGGCACTGTAGCCGGCGAAGTCGAAGAACAGTTGCAAGGAATAGGCAAGGCAGCCGATCCAGGCGTCAGAGAAACTTGGGTTCTGCACATTGAACGCCACATCGACCACGGGCGACAGGGTGTCGGCCACCAGCACCTTCATGCTCATCCCGACCATGAACCTGCGCGCACCCAGCGAGAAGTTCTGCAGGTTGAAACAACGTTGATTCAGCTCGCGCCGAACCCAGTCATAGCGAATGATGGGGCCGGCGACCGAATGGCCGAACATCGAAATATAGGTGGCGTAGTTAATGAAGCTGCGTTCGACCGGCACGGTGCGGCGATGCACATCCACCAGATAGGAAATCGCCTGCAATACGATAAACGACAGCCCGGCCGGCATGATGACCCGCTGCCAGTCCAGGGGCATGGCGCCGTACCAGGTGGCGGCATCGATCAAGGTGCTGGCGACGATGTTGGCGTACTTGTACCAGCACAGCACCGCCGTGTTGAGCACGATCAGCGTTGCGAGTAGCCGTACGCGGCCCTTGCTTTCTTCCCGTAAGGCGTCAATCAGCAAGCCGCCGACCCACGCCGTGATCGTCAGCGCCACATGCACCGCGAGGAACTGTGGGCTCAACCAGCCATAGAACAGCCAGCTGCCGATCAGTAGCGTGACGTTGCGCCAGGCGGTTGGGCACACTGCATAGGCACACAGGAACAGCGGCAGGAACAACGTCAGAAACTCGAGAGAAGCAAAAACCATGGTGGTGGCGCGATCCGATCAGTGGGCCAGGACGTCAGTCGCGAGCAACAGGTAAGGGCCATTTGCGCCAGGCAGCAGCACGACGCTGTAGCGCTCGCCGGCCTTGAGCTGGCCCAGGTCAAGTGGGGCACCGACGTTGGTTTGGGCGCAGACCAATTGAACCGACAGGCTGACCGGGTTGATCGCTCGGCGTTGCACGCTGCCGTTGGCCACTTCCTTGAACAGGTCGGCGTTCTTCCCCGCAGCGCGCAACCCGGCCTGGGTGCACGCAGGATCGGCGCTGATAAACGCCAGCGAGGCCCTCAGGCTATTGAAATCGTCGGGTTGCTCACGGATGACGACCTGGCGGATACCTTGTGCGCTGTCCGGCAAGGCGATGACGCTGGCGAATTCGCCTGCCGCCACCTGAATGTCCAGCGGCTGGCTATTGCCGTTGCGTTCCAGGGTGCCCTTGATCGGTTGGTTGGCGGGCACGGGCAAGTAGTCGGACACAGCATGGGTGCCTTCGAGTTTGAGGCTAGCCCGCGAGCCTTCGGCCAGCAGTTGCAGGGGGCGGTCGGCGGCGTTGATAAAGCGCAGGAAGGCCGAGTCCTGATCCGGGCCCGTCGGGTACAGGGCAATGTCGGCAGCCTCGGCGTGCAGGCTCAACACCAAGGGCGCGAACAGTGCCCAGCTGAATGCGGATCGGGTCATTTACCGGCTCCTGTGCTGCTGATGCGGTCGGCGGGCAGTTTGGCCACGGCATCACCGATCGCATTGCCCCAGGATTGATAACCGGCGACGGTGAAGTGCTGGCCGTCGGTGGTGATCCACTGTCCGGGTTTGGAAAACGTCAGCGAATCGATGTAGGTGCAAGGCGCCACGTTCGCGGCCAGAAACTGCGACATCAACTGGGTGCGGGCGTCATTCTTCTGGTACATGCCACCGGCTTTGCCCCAGGCCGGGCCCACCCAGGCGCAGCGGGTCCCGGTGGCCGCGATGGCCTTGGCCAGGCCGGTGACGCTTTGCCATGCCCAGGCCTTCGGAAACACCGGCTTGTCATAGGACGCCATGGTGTCGCCGATGACCAGTACCACCAGGTCGGGCTTGTCGGCGGCGATCAGGTCCTGGATCGGTGTGGTAGTGGCGTCACGGCCCTTGATCACGATCTTGTCGTTGCCTTTGCGCTCGGCACCGCAGTCGACCTTCTTGCTGATCAGCCAGTCGCCGGCGCTGGCGCCGCAGGCACCGATGGAGTGGACCTGGGCGCCTTGGCGCGTCAGGTTGTCGTGCAGCGGCTCCAGCAAATGGTCCGCAAGGCTCATGTGGCTCTCCCCAAGGACAAGGAGAGTCAGACCGGCAAGGGCAGAAGTGGGCATCGAAAGCTCCAGAATGATCAGTTGGAATAAGGCGAGGTGTACGGGCTGACCGGCAGGCTCATGGGGCCGTTGATCTCCTCGAACTGGTAGCGCAAGGACAGGGCACCGCTGATTTGTTGGTAGTCGCGGGCGTTGTCCAGGCCCAGATTGGCGCCCAGCAGGAACTTCGAAGCGACCTTGTATTCAGCCGCCGCCGCAACGCTGTAGCCGATCCCGGTTTTGTTTTGCCCTGCGTAGCGCAGGCCCGAGGCCGCCTGCAGGGCTTTGTCGGTCGGGAAATAGTCGACGCTGTCCTGCTCGAAATGCTGCACGCCGACCGAACCCTTGACTTGATACGTCAAGCGCCCGGTGCGTTGTGCCCAGGTCACCGGTACACCCAGGGCGAAGAACGTCTGCGGGCTGAAATAGCCGCCGTGGCCGTAGGTGAAATAGTCCTGGTTGTTGGCGTAGCTGATGCCGGTCATGCTCAGGCCGACGGTCAGTTTGCTGTCCGTTGCGTTTTGCAGGTACCAGTACACACCGCTGCCCAGTTCACTGCGGCTGTTGGACTCGACATGGTTGCCCAATAACTGGTGCCAGGAGGCGTAGCCATATACGCCGACTTCGTTGTCGTCGAAGCTCAACTGGCCGCGCCCGCCATTGGCGGTCACTCCGCCCCAGGACTGCCCGCTGCGTTTGTCCGTGGTGCCGGCAAACGAGGTGACGCTGTCAGTCACCGGACGCCGGGAAACGCTCACGCCGTAACGGACATTAGAGGTGTTGCTGATGGGGCGATCAACGCTGATGCCGCCAGTGGCGGTGCTGTATTTGAAGCCGAGGGGGGTGGTGCCGAGATCGGCTTTGAGCCCATCCGCGGGCCGTTGAATGGCGACGGAAAGGCCGACGCCCTCGGCTTTTTGCGAACCGACGCTGCCGCTCTGCGCACCATTGCCAAAACGCGACAACGCCTCGCTGCTGGCACTGCCGGCGTTCAGCGAGACCGGCGTCACGCGCAGGGCGACGCGGCTTTCATCCAGCGGAATATTGATTTCCAGCGGTGTTTCAATGTCGGTCAGTTTGCTCAGTCCCGACTCACTGTCGTT
This sequence comes from Pseudomonas sp. GW823-FHT06E10, assembly GCF_058794995.1. Classification (NCBI taxonomy): domain Bacteria; kingdom Pseudomonadati; phylum Pseudomonadota; class Gammaproteobacteria; order Pseudomonadales; family Pseudomonadaceae; genus Pseudomonas; species Pseudomonas sp. GW823-FHT06E10. Next base: position 216,874 of record NZ_JBXAHJ010000010.1, read on the forward strand.
GCTACGAATGCTCACGCCCTGGGTCACGTAGGCACTGCGCTCCTGGAGGATTTTACTCAGTGCCAGTTGTGCGGGACTGATGTCCTCGCTCACCAATGCTGCACGTGGCAGCTGCGACTCGAATGGATTGCTCGCCTGCTGCGGCCTTGGCGGGGCATCGACGCCGAAAGGGGTGTGGGACGTCATGCGGCCCGGCATCTCTTGAACCGGTGGCGGGATGGCTGCCAGTAAAGTGTCGCGACTGACTTCGTTACGTGAGCCCGATAACCCGGCAAAAGGGTTGGGCGCCACCGTCGAACCGGCCAGTTGGCCGCCCTGGCTTCTGCGTTTCTCGCTCTGTTCGATGGCCACGGCCTTGCGCAGCAGATCGGTGGCCGTGCCGGTTTTGCCCATGTTCTGGTAGAGACGTGCGGCCTCAGTCAGCGTTTGAGGGTTACCGGATTCGGTCTTGAGCAGCTGTTGCAGCGCCTGTTCGGCAAAGGCCGTGTCGTGTGCCAGCACCGCCGCGTCGGCAGCACCCAGCAGCAGTTGCGGGTCGTTTGGCTGGTGCTGTAACAGCGGTTTGTAGAGTTCGAGGGCTTTTGCCGTGTCGCCATTGGCCGAGTACATCCGCGCCAGGGCCGCGACGGCAGCGCTGTCACCGGGACGTTGTGCCAGTGCGGGCGCCAGCGTGTCATAGGCATTGGCCAGATCGCCGCGTTCACGCAGTTGGTCAGCCTGGCGGATGCGATAGAGGTAGAGCAGGTCGTCGAAACGCTTGCGAGCCGGCGCGTTCAAGGGCCTGTTCTGAAGGTCGCGCAGAATCTCGTTGACCTGTGCGTCTTCTCCGGATTTAAGCAGGACAGCGGCGTATTGCAGGATGAAATCCGCCGAGGGCGCCGTGGTGTGTTGCAACTGGCCGCGCATGAGGGCCAGTGCACGGGTCGGTTCGCCGATGTCGACATAGGCCGAAGCCAGGCTCGCTGTGCGATCCGGACTGTTGTTGGCCATCGGCTGAATACGATCGAGCAAGGTCAGGGCTTCCTGGCGCTGTCCGCGTTTGCCCAACTCTATCGCTTGGCTGAGTTGCAGGTTGAGGCTGACATCAGCGGCCAGCGCTTGCATGTCCGGGGTGCGCTGGTCGGGGCGCAAGCGTCCCAACGTTGTCTGTGCGGCTTTCCACTCACCCATCTGGACCGACAGCAAGGCGCTGACGTAAAGCGCATCGGCATTGTCGGGATGGGCCTGGAGCATGGCGTTGATCAGGTCCCGGGCCTTTTGCGGTTCGCCCATCGCCAGGTTCAGGCGGGCCAGGGCGAAACGCGTCCAGATGTTGTCCGGTTCGTAGCGCAACGCGTCTTGCAAGGCGTTGCGCGCTGCGGGCAGGTCGTTGCGTTGTTCGGCGAGGGCGGCCAGTTGCGTCGCACGCAAGGCTTTCAGGCGAGCGGATTGGCCGATCTTTGCCTGCCCGGTGGCGGGCAGGCTGTTGATCAGTTGCAGGGCTTCATCGTTCTTGCCGCTCTTGAGCAGCACGTTGATCAGCCCTTCCTGTGCTTGAGGGTCGTCGCGGCGCAGGTTCAATACCTGGCGATAGTTGCCCTGAGCGTCATCGAACTGGCCCGCGCTGGCCTGAATATCCGCCAGGGCGAGGCGAGCGTCGACCCCGTTCGGAGTCAGGCGCAGCGCCTGGTTTACCAGGGCCTGTGCCTGGGCTGACTGGCCTTTGGCCTGGGCGTCCCGAGCCTGCTGCAACGCAGACCAGTAGCGCACTTCGTTCAGTGCGGCTTGCCACTGGCTGCCGTCAGGTTGTCGCGTGGCCTGAACCAGGAGCTTTTCCGCTTCGGCCAGTCGGCGTTGCTGCTGGCGAACAACCCCAAGACCGCCCAGCGCGTCGGCATCATCGGGTTGGGTTTTCAAGCGCGCTTGAAAAGCCTGTTCGGCGGTAGCCTGATCGCCTGCCTTGAGCGCCTTCAGGCCGCGCGCGACGTCGGCGGGCGGTTGCCATCCCTTACTGGCCGTCGTTGCTACTACCTGTTGCTTGCCCTTGTCCATCTGCGCCCGAATTTCCACGTCATCCGGATGCGTCTTGAGGTACGCCTCGAACAACGGCACTTGTGCCGGATTGGGTGGACCGATCCAGGTCAGCGCCAGGCGCCAGCTTTCGTCGGCATCACCGGCAATGTCGGTACGCTGGGTCAGCGCGGCCAGGGCGCGGATACCTTCGGCACGGCTGTCTTCATGGCGCACCAGATGCTTGGCGTAAAACAGCGCGACGATCGAGTCATTGGGCATTTCTCGTTGCAGGCGCTGAAATCCGCTGCGTGCTTCAGGCCAGTCAGCCTGATTGAAGGCAAGGTTGTTGTAATACTCGCGACCGATCGTGCCTTGAGGCGGACGGCCATCGAACAGCGAGCGAAACTCGGCGGTCGCCTTGTCGCGCTCACCGGCATCGACGAGGCGCCGAGCCTCTTCCAGGCGCTGCTGGCTCTGCGGTTGTGCCAGGGCGATGTCCTGCGCCAATTGCAGTGCCTGCCGAGGCGCTGGCTCGATGGCTTGCAAGCGGGCCAGGTATTGCTGCGCCTGTTGTGGCTTGCCCTGTTGCACGCCGATCAAGCCCAGGCCATACAGTGCGTCAACCTGGACCGGGTCCAGCAGCAGGACTTTCAGCCAGACTTCCGCAGCGCGTTGAGGGTTTTTGTGCAACTGCCAGTACTGCCCTTGCTCGACGAGTAATGTCTGTGGCGTCGGACTTTGAGCGTGGGCAGCAGCCGTCCATGCGCTCATGGCGGCGATGGCTAGCGTGCGGTGGTGCGCGTGCATGCGGTCTCCCAGGAGAGTTTCAGCGTTCCGTCTTCCCGGAATCGGTAATGTTTTTCTGCCCAGCCGAGCGCGAACAGGCTGAGCATCAAGTCGTAGTAACGCGGCGGACCGACGTCGGCATCAGGCCTGGCCAGTGCCTCGCGCAAGGCGAGTTCCACGCGGTGTCGCTGCTGATCGGCCAACCCGGGTTGCCCCTTGGCCTGAAGGTAGGGAATCAGCGCAGCCCGGAATCCGAACGGGCTCTGACCCCGGGCACTGCCGTGGCGAACCTCGACTGTTTCCGGGGGGGAACCCGTCGCGACAGTGCTGCGGGCCATGCCGTCCAGCCGTTTGAGCAGCAGCGCTGCCAGCGGCTCGGAGGTATCACTCATGCCCAGCCAGAGGTACACGCGAATGGCGTCGTAGCTGCCCGTGTCGCCATTGATCGGATCGCTGACGAAGACACCCGATTGCGCTGAAGTGCCTTGATAACCGACCCAGTCCGCGACGAAGCCGTGGCGGCTGGATTGGGCGATCATCGTCGCGGTGTTGCGGGCAATCGCTTGCCAGGGCCCGGACGGTGCTTCCTTGGCCAGCCGCCGTAACAGTGGCAGTGGCAGGTAGCTGGGGTTCAGGCGCCAGAGTGCGTCCGGCTGGACGAAGCCCTGTGGTCCAGGCAATACCATCGGACCCAGCCCGGGCAGGTTGACGACCAATTGCGCTTCGATCGTCGCCATCAGGTGCAGGGCGTCCTGGCGATAGTCCGGCCGATCCCACAGGCGTGCGGCTTCGAGCAGGGCATAGGCGATCCACAGGTCGGCGTCGGCGGCCGAATTGACGTCTTGCAGGCGCCACTGACCGTCCGTACCTTGCCCCCATAACCAGCCCGGCAGGCGTGTGGCGATGTCTGCGCCGGCGAGATTGGCCGAGGTCCAGCGCCAGAGCGTGTCGAAGCGTGGCTGATCGTTGCCGATCAGTGCGAAGAGCATGCCGTAGGACTGCCCTTCAGAGGTGCTGTGATTGCTCTTCAGGCTCGATTCCAGAACCCGGCCGTCGTCCTGGACGAAGCGCGTTGCGTAGGTTTGCCACAGTGGCCAGGCTGGCGACTCGCAGGAGTTTGCGGCCGCTATCGCCGGCGCCAGCAGGGCAAGCGCAAGCACCGCGCTCAACCTGCGCGCGTTACCGCGCAGGCCCTGGCGAAGTGAAGTACCCCGGCTGCTCATGGACGACACAGGCCTGCGCGGCTCATTGGCCAAGACGACGTTTGGCCCGTAAGCGCAGGGCCAGATAGGCCATGCAAGCAAGCAGCAGGACCCCGAGGAGGGTGAACAGCATGAGCGCAATTACGTTCTGCGAGAGGTACCACTGCAGATAGCGCAACGGACCCAGGCGCCCGACGTAGTAGTCCTGCTCGGCGACTAACGACTCGACATGCTTGCCCCTGACCACCACCAGACTGCCTTGCAATTGCTGGGCATTTTCTTCGCTGCTGAGCAGGGCGTTGGTCACGTCGGCCAGGCCGTCTGGCCTTGTGCCGGCGATAAACACCACGCTGCGGCCACTCTTGAGCGGCGATTCGAATCCGGTCAGATAAGCACTGCCATCCTCAGCGCTAAACCTGAAGCTGCTGCGCGCTTCGCGTAGATTGGTTTTCGTATCCGGGCTGATCCAGTTGCGCAGGCGCAAGGGCAGGTCAGACAGTTCAAAGTACTGCGCAGCGTCTTCGCCTTTAGCCGGCAGAAGGCTTTGCCATTGCTGTAGCAGCGGCTGATTGTTGCCCGAGGCGAGTACCAGCAAATCCCGGTCGCTTTGCTCGGCCACCTGATCGGCGTGGACCACCTTCACGCCGGTGGCCGGATAACCGGTGGAGTCGCCGAAGCGGCCCAGCAGGGTCAGATAGGCGCTCAGGTCGGCCGGGCCTGGCTCGTTGGGCAGGATCACCGATGTTTCAGACAGGTCGGCCATGCGGGTGAACGGGAAGCCACTGTCCTTGAACACCCCGAGGTTGGGCATGGCCATGAAATGTTCGTACTGGCTGAGGTCCAGGGTCGAGTCCGGATCGATCACACCGCGCATATTGTCGATGATGATGTCGCGGCATTCGCCCTGTTTGATGTAGTCATACATGAAGCGAAATTGCAGGCGCGATTGCAGCGCGACTGAATTGAGCGGCAACAGCATGCGCGACGTGCGGGCCAGGCTGTCGTCGGTTTTGAGCATCGACAGCAGGCTGTCGCTGTTGCCGAGTCTCTCGATCGAAGGCAGGTCGATCGACTTGATAAAGGTGTCGTTGAAACTGATCAGCAACGAAGAGTTTGTGGAGACCGGTTGCGGCGTATAGCGGTATTTCAGGTCAAGTTGCGCACCGGGCTCACGCCAGTTGAACAGGTCGGGTGGCAAGCGCAGCGCTACCGTCATTTGTCCCGGGTTGTAACCCGACACATTGAGTTCTGCGGGCTTGGCCAGCTCACCCAGGCGAACCGGGCGATCGGAGGGCAGCCAGTTTGGCGCGTCGTACGGTTGGCGTGGCTTGAGCGAGTCGATCCGGTCGATCACCACGCTCTGTCCGGAAAAGGCCGAGCCGCCGAGGACCAACGCTGTCGCGGCGACCTTGAGATCGGCGCCATCGCGCCCGGAGACGATCAACAGTTTGCCCTGAGCATCATTCGGGTTGCTCATGAGGGTCAATGTCGGCCCCGTGGCCTCTTTGATCGGCAAACCACTCAAGGTCGTTGATTCGTTACCGATGACAAACACCACCGCGTTGCCCTTGGCCGGCAGGCTGGTGAGGCTGGCGGGGAAGGTTGCGCCACGGTAGCTGGCCAGGGCGCCAAACCAGGACGACAGGATCCCGGCGGCCTCAAGCTCAGGACCGCCCGGGCGGGCGGCGAACACGAAGGGCAGCTTCAGGGGCGAGGCGTCTCGACGATCGAACAGGGGAAGCGGCAGAGCGGACAGGTCGTTGGGCTGTTTAATCGACGTCACCTGGAGGCTCAGCTGGCTCTCGTTGCCGATCCTGGCCCAAAGGCTGGAGTGCAAAGGGTCTTCACATTGCATCGTGTAATGACCGATGAACTGCAGGCTGAGCCGATTGAATTCGGTGATGGTCTGCGGCGGAATCTGCACGGTCCGGGTCTGCAATTTACCGGCCTCTTCCTTCGGGAGGGGCAGGCTGGCGGCCACTTGATCGTTGATCAGCACGTTGATTTGCGAAAGGTCGGCCAGCAGCGCCGGTGAGTAGCTGTACTGCAGCGTGACCTGTGCAGCCGTGACGACCTCATCGGCGCGCACATCGAAATTCACACTGTCGGTCGCCTCCACGCCTTTAAGGGTCATCGAATAGCTTTTGCCCAGCTCCTTGAGGGTGCGGGTATAGCTGTTGCTCGGGGTATCGGTCCCGGGCAGCGATGCGACCGTCATCACCACCGGTTCTGTGGCGCTGATTTGGGCGGCAGCATTCAACGCCCAGCCGTTCCAGCCCACTAGCGAGCAGGCGATCAGCATGAGTGAGCGACGAGGAAGAAAGGTCCGGCGAGTGGAAGGCTTCAAGATCGTTGCGTGTCCGCGGTGGAGTCGATGGGTGATGGAGTGTCGGGGCGTTTGCGCAGCAGCGCGTGGCTGTCCTTCAGGCTTGCAACGAACAAGCGCAGGATGGCGCGTAAGCCAATGCTGCTGACCTCGCGCAATGCCGACATGGGCGCGTCGAGGCGGCCGTTACCCCAGGTATTGGCCCAGGTGTCGGCCCGTGAAAAGGTCAGTCGCACCAGTTCACTTTGCTGGCGCAGGGTCAAACCTTCGAATTGCACGCCTGCAACGCCGTCGTTGTTGAAGATCGTTGTTGCGGGAAATAGGCTTGAAGGCGGCGTGCGCAGAATGCACAGCCGCAGCTTCTCATTGACGCTGAGCTGAACCTGCGGTGGCAGTGCCAGACCCACGCCGTTTTGTGAGAAGTCCTGAGTTTTGCAATCGAACCAGGTGCCGTCTTCGCGGTAGACACGCACGGGCAGGTCAGCGGGCACCCTGGGTTCGTTGCGTACCTGGGAGGACTCAGTGGCCACCGCTACGGCGGTGCTGACGATAATGATGTTGTACACGGTCCAGGCCAGGTTGATCAGCAAGGTCGTGACCTCGGCCGAATCACTCCCGACCAGCTTCATCACGCCAATCACCAGACCGATCATGTTCAAGGTCAGCAGCACGATGTAAGGCCGTGCAAGCTTCCAGTCGAAATAGTCCTTCTCGATGGTGCCGCCCTTGTCGGTCACATTGAACTTGCCCAGCGAAGGGCTGATCAGGGCCAACAGTACCGGTCGCATGATGTACCAGGCCAACACCGACTCATACACTTCGTTCCAGAAGGAATGACGGAAACGTCCCTGGATGGCGGAGTTGGTCAGGCTGGAATGGAAAATATGCGGCAGTACATAGACCGTGACCATCAACGCCGAGGCATGGAAAATCTGCGCGTCGAAAAACAGATAGGCCAAGGGTGCGGTCAAGAACACCAGCCGGGGCAGGCTGTAGAAAAAGTGCATCATGGCGTTGAGGTAGCAGATGCGCTGCCCCAGGTTCAGACCTTTACCAAATAGCGGATTGTCGGTCCGAAAAATCTGCGCCATGCCTCGCGCCCAACGTATGCGCTGGCTGATGTGTCGGGAAAGGCTTTCGGTGGCAAGGCCCGCCGCTTGTGGAATGGCGAGATAGGCCGTATTGAAGCCACGGCGATTGAGCTTGAGTGCCGTGTGCGCATCCTCCGTCACGGTTTCGGTGGCGATGCCGCCGACTTCCAGCAAGTGAGTCCGCCGGATGACCGCGCAAGAGCCGCAGAAAAATGCTGCGTTCCACAGGTCGTTGCCGTCCTGCACCAGGCCGTAGAACAACTCACCTTCATTGGGTACCGAGCGAAAGGTATCGAGGTTTTTTTCGAACGGATCGGGTGAATAGAAGAAGTGCGGTGTTTGCAGCAACGCCAGGTTCGGGTCCTTTGAAAACCAGCCCATGGTGATCTGCAGGAAGGAGCGGGTGGGCACGTGGTCGGCATCGAATATGGCGATGAACTCGCCGTCGGTGACTTTGAGTGCTTCGTTGAGGTTGCCGGCCTTGGCATGGTCATTGTTGTCGCGGGTGATGTAGTTGACACCAATCTGCTGACAGAAAGCCTTGAATTCCTCCCGGCGTCCGTCATCGAGCATGTGCACCCGCAGTTTGCCCTCGGGCCAGTCGATGGCCTGAGCGGCAAGCACTACCAGTTTGACGATGCCCAACGCTTCGTTATAGGTGGGAATGAAAACGTCTACCGTCGGCCATTCAGCGGGCGGCTGTTGCAGAAACTGCGGTTTACGATGCAGCGGCCAAGCGGTCTGTACGTAGCCGAAGACGAGGATGAGCAAGGCATACAGCTCGGCCAGCACCAGCCCGTAGCCAAATACGGCATCCTGCCAATTGTCGAAGCCCAGGGTGTCAGTCAGGCGCCAGTACATGTAGCGCAGCGAAGCGATCAGCGAGAGGGTGATCAGGGTCAGGATCGCCAAACGCCCGGCTTGCTTGCGGATGATCAGGCTGGTGGCGAAACAGACGGCAGCAAACGCGGCCTGGGAATACAGGTTCAGCGGCGCGGTGAGGATACCCAGCACCAGCAATGCGGCGAACAGCCCGGCTGAGAGCTTCAGACCTTGGCGCCAACGCTTGGGCCATCGACTGACGTGAGCCTGGAAAGTGTCCAATAGCTCCTCCAGCCACCACGCCTTCGCAGGTGCCTGATTCAGCCGGGCGGTCATGGCGTGCCCTGCAGGCTGGAAGCATCCGTGAAAAGCAGGGCATGGACCGTGCCTGACAGCGAGAGAATATCCTGACAGCCAATGCTTTCAGGTGCGTACTGCAGCAGGTCCCGACCATAGGCCAGCGACTCGTTGAACTGGTGATCGAGGCGAATCGTCCCGATCAGGTTGGCGCCGAGCCGCCGCCGAAACAGCACGCCCATGTCCCTGCAGAACGAACGCGAGTCATCCCGTTGGTTGAGCACATACCGGTGCCGCTGCGCGCGTCTTGGGCTGGTTTCCAGCCACTGGGTCATAGTGTCCAGTGCCAGGTAGGAGGCCGCGTCGGCCACCGTCATTACCAGCACCAGATCGGCGGCGTCGAGTGCCTGTTGCGAATAGACGGTCGCACCCGAAGGAGTGTCCAGGATCACGGTATCGTTTTCGCTGAGGTTCATTGACGCAAGGTGCTGATTCAACCAGTCAGAATCTTCAAGCATCAACTGCTTGAGCAATCGGCGGTCGTTCACCTCGCCAGTGCCGAAGGGCAGGCACTCGCTGTCGCTAAAGCCCGGCAGGCGATGAGCGCCCCAGTCTGCGTGCTGTTCTTTGAGCTGGATCAGCCCGGGAACCTGCCGGGTGATACCCAAGTGGCCGGACAGCGCGTTCTGAGGGTCCAGATCAATAGCGATGGTACGCCCGCCAGGGCGCCGAAGGGTTTTTGCGAGGCCGGCGGCGACGGTGCTTTTACCCACTCCACCATTCGCCGAAACGATAGCAATGACCTTCGCCTTGGTCCGCTTGCGAGTTATTTCTGGTAGACCGTCCCGACGAACCTGGTTGAGTTCACGCAACAGGTCGCTCAATCGCTGACGATCGCACGTAGCAGAACTCGCAGGTGGCTTGGTCAGGGGAGGGGATATGGGTGAAGGTTGCGAGAGGACAACATTCTTCACAGGCTCGACCAACGCGCCAACCAATAAAGAAGGCTGTGGCTCGTCCATTAGAAATACAGGGGGCGTTGGCGTTGGTGTTGGTGTTGGGGGAGGCAAGGCCACCGACGGTTCTGGCTCAGCGAGTGCTGGTGTAACCGGGTCGTCTTTGAAATCTTTGTAGTTCGGTTGTATTTCCTGGTAACTCTCCGCATTGGCGCCAAAACGTGTAAAGAGTTTCGCAATATCGTCTACATATTTCATGCGTTGTACCAGTTATGAAATAACTCAGAAACTCAGCATTCCATTAACTTTTAAAAGTTGATGCGTCGTCTTGGCGTTGGCAGAGTGCCATTAATCTAGGGTGTCTACGTCTTAGTGTCAACGAATGTTATAAGAAGTCAGCGAGACTAATTGATGTTGGTCTGACTGTTATTGGGAGGGGTGTTATTTGTGGAAAGTGTGAGTGTTAGAGTTTGTCCAGTAATCACTGTTCAATAAGGTGTAACAGGATGAAAGGTAATGGGGGTACTTGTCCGGATAAATAACTTTCGGTGCGATGGAGTGTGAATGTTGATCGCCTTCGATGAGAAGAGTGATGCGCAGGATGGTCCGTTTTTACTGGGCTTGAAGATGGGTAAATTGAACCAGGGATGAGTATTGATTAACTGTATGGGGTGGCAGGGAGCGAGTTTCAATCACTCCGTCCCGACCCTGTTTTTCAATGAATTAGCCCAGCCTGAGAAGGCTGGGCTTTTTCGTGTCTGAAAATTACCCCTATTTATACCGGCCCTAGCGCCGATCCAGCCAAACCGTTTGTGCATTACAGAATTCACGCACACCGAAATGCGAGAGTTCACGGCCAAAGCCACTCTTCTTCACGCCACCAAAACTGACACGCGGATCGCTGGCGCTATAGCCGTTGATGAACACGCCGCCGGTTTCAAGTTCGCTGGCCATCTGCCGGGCGAGTTCAACATTGCGCGTGTAGAGGGTGGCGGTGAGGCCGAACTCGCTATCATTGGCCAACTCCAGCGCATGGGCTGCGTCTCGGGCCGTGATGATTGAGGCCACTGGACCAAACAATTCCTGTTTGAATGATGTCATCTGATCGGTCACGTCGCCGAGTACAGTGGGCTCATAGTAGTTACCTGGGCCTTCAGCCTTCTTTCCACCCATCAGCAACGTCGCGCCTTCTTTTAGTGTGTCGCGCACCTGTTGATCCAGTTCATCGCGCAGATCGAAGCGAGCCATCGGGCCGATATAGGTGGTGGTAGCCAGTGGATCACCGACAACCAGTTGTTGGGTGGCCTCGACGAACTTGCGGGTAAATTCCCGGGCAATGCCTTGCTCGACTATCAGTCGTTTGGCTGCGGCGCAGACTTGTCCGGTGTTTTGATAGCGCCCGATCACGGCGGCTTTTACCGCCTCATCGAGGTCCGCGTCGTCCAGCACGATAAAGGGGTCGGAGCCACCCAGTTCCAATACGCATTTCTTCAGTGCGGCTCCGGCCTGAGCACCGATGGCCATGCCCGCTCGCACGCTACCGGTGAGGGTGACGGCCGCGATGCGTGGATCGGCGATCGCCTTGGATACACCGTCCGGGGTGACGTTGATGACCTCGAAAACACCTTCGGGGAAGTCCGCTTGCTTGAAGGCCTCCAGCAGCAGGTAGGTGCTGCCCATGACGTTTGGCGCGTGCTTGAGTACGTAGGTATTGCCGGCGAGCAGGGTGGGGACCGCGCCACGCAGGACTTGCCAGATGGGGAAGTTCCACGGCATCACGGCGAGAATCGGGCCCAGGGGGCGATATTCAATGCGTGCCTTGCCGCCTTCCACCAGAGTCGGTTCCGGGCTCAGCATGGCGGGGCCGTGTTCGGCGTACCACTGGCAGAGCTGCGCACATTTTTCAATTTCACCGCGGGCCTGAGCAATTGGCTTACCCATTTCCTGGGTGATCATGTTCGCCATGGCCTGTGCATTGTTGCGCAAGGCCTGACCGAGGTTGATCAACAATTGCGCGCGCTGTTCAACCGGTTTGCCGCGCCAGGCGCGAAACCCGGTAGCGGCCCGCGTCAGCGCGGCCTGTAATGCCGAATCGGATTCGAAAGGGTAATGGCCGATCTGCTCGCCCGTGGCGGGGTTGATCGAAATGGCATGGGTAAGGCTGGATACGTTGGTCATGGCACCGTCCTGCGAGGTAGGAATGTGCTCAGGTTATGGGGCTATATGTTTTCTGGAAACTGAATAATACTGAGCATAACGTTCACGTTTGGAGAATGACTTGGATCTGGTTCAGCTCGAAATTTTCAAGGCTGTCGCCGAGCACGGCAGCATCAGCGTGGCCGCCCAGCATATCCACCGGGTGCCATCGAATCTCACGACCAGAATCAAACAGCTTGAACTGGACCTGGGTGTGGATCTGTTTATTCGTGAGAAGAGTCGCCTGCGCCTGTCGCCGGCCGGCTGGAGCTTTCTGGATTACGCTCGACGTATTCTCGACCTGGTTCAGGAGGCGCGCGCCACCGTGGCGGGTGAAGAACCGCAGGGAGCCTTCGCCCTGGGGTCGCTGGAAAGTACTGCAGCGGTACGTATTCCAGAGCTATTGGCCGCCTATAACCAGAAGCACGCCAAGGTCGAACTGGACCTGTCCACCGGCCCCTCCGGGACCATGATCGATGGAGTGCTGTCCGGGCGGCTGGCCGCTGCATTTGTCGATGGTCCGGTGTTGCATCCGGCGCTGGAGGGCGTGCCTGCATTCGAGGAGGAAATGGTCCTGATCGCCCCAATCAACCATGACCCGATTCATCGGGCCAAGGATGTGAATGGCGAAAACATCTATGCCTTCCGCTCCAACTGCTCTTATCGCCATCATTTCGAAAGCTGGTTCGCCAATGGCGCGGCGGTGCCCGGCAAGATTTTCGAAATGGAGTCCTATCACGGCATGCTGGCCTGCGTCAGCGCCGGTGCCGGCCTGGCGCTGATGCCCCGCAGCATGCTCGAAAGCATGCCTGGATGCACGACGGTCAGCGTCTGGCCGTTGTCGGAGTCGTTCCGCTATTTACGCACCTGGTTGGTGTGGCGCAGAGGGACCGTGTCGCAGAGCCTGACGATGTTTGTGCGCTTGCTTGAGGAGCGCGGTGTGGTGTTGATCGATAAATAGCGGAAAGTTAACGGTCTGTGCCGAAAAACCGGATAATGGCGGCCAAATCGTTTAGCTCGTTATTCTGGTAATCGCACATGGAAATCAAGGTCAACTTTCTCGACAACCTTCGACTTGAAGCCAAGTTCGACGACTTCACGGTGATTGCCGATCAACCCATTCGCTACAAGGGCGATGGCTCGGCACCGGGGCCGTTCGATTACTTCCTGGCTTCGTCGGCGTTGTGTGCGGCGTACTTCGTGAAGCTGTATTGCGAAACTCGCAATATCCCCACCGAAAATATCCGCCTGTCGCAGAACAACATTGTTGATCCGGAAAACCGCTACAACCAGATTTTCAAGATTCAGGTTGAATTGCCGGCGGACATTTCCGCCAAGGACCGTCAGGGGATCTTGCGCTCCATCGACCGTTGTACGGTAAAGAAGGTGGTGCAAACCGGGCCTGAGTTTGTGATTGAAGAGGTCGAAAACCTCGACGCCGATGCCCAGGCGTTGCTGATGCCGCACTCGACCAGCGAAGCGGGCACCTACATTGTGGGCAAGGACCTGCCGCTGGAGCAAACCATCGCCAACATGTCGGGCATCCTGGCTGACCTGGGCATGAAGATTGAAATCGCTTCGTGGCGCAATATCGTTCCCAATGTGTGGTCGCTGCACATCCGCGATGCGCACTCGCCAATGTGCTTTACCAACGGCAAAGGCGCGACCAAGGAAGGCGCGCTGGCATCGGCACTGGGCGAGTTTATCGAGCGGCTCAACTGCAACTTCTTCTACAACGATCAGTTCTGGGGCGAGGACATCGCCAACGCGGCGTTTGTGCATTACCCGGACGAGCGCTGGTTCAAGCCTGGCCCGAAGGACGAACTGCCGACTGAAATCCTCGACGAGTACTGCCTGAAGATTTACGACCGGGATGGCGAGTTGCGTGGTTCGCATCTGTACGACACCAACTCCGGCAACACCCAGCGTGGCATTTGTTCACTGCCGTTTGTGCGCCAGTCGGACAATGAGGTGGTGTACTTCCCGTCCAACCTGATCGAAAACCTGTTCCTGAGCAATGGCATGAGCGCCGGCAACACCCTGGCCGAAGCCCAGGTGCAGTGCCTGTCGGAGATCTTCGAGCGCGCGGTCAAACGCGAAATCCTCGAAGGCGAAATGGCCCTGCCGGATGTGCCGCAGGAAGTACTGGCGAAATACCCGGGGATTCTGGCTGGTATCCAGGCCCTGGAAGAGCAGGGTTTCCCGGTGCTGGTCAAGGATGCATCGCTGGGCGGGGAGTTCCCGGTGATGTGTGTGACCTTGATGAACCCGCGTACCGGTGGCGTGTTTGCCTCGTTCGGCGCGCACCCAAGCCTGGAAGTGGCGTTGGAGCGCAGCCTGACGGAGCTGCTGCAAGGCCGCAGTTTCGAAGGCCTGAACGATCTGCCTCAGCCGACCTTCGAAGGTCAGGCGGTGACTGAGCCGAACAACTTCGTCGAGCACTTTATCGATTCCAGTGGTGTGGTCTCGTGGCGCTTCTTTAGTGCAAAACCGGATTTTGAATTCGTTGAGTGGGATTTCTCCGGTCAAGGCGAAAACTCCAATACCGAAGAGGCCGCGACTCTGTTCGGCATTCTCGAAGACATGGGCAAAGAAGTGTACATGGCAGTCTATGAGCACATTGGTGCCAAGGCCTGCCGCATTCTGGTGCCGGGTTACTCGGAAATTTATCCGGTAGAAGATTTGATCTGGGATAACACCAACAAAGCGTTGCAGTTCCGCGCTGACATCCTGAACCTGCACAGCCTGAGCAAAGTCGGCCTGAGATCGCTGGCCCAGGGTCTGGAAAACAGCGAGCTGGATGACTACACCGACATCACCACTTTGATCGGCATCGAGTTCGACGACAACACGCCTTGGGGCAAGTTGACGATCCTGGAGCTGAGGCTGCTGATTTATCTCGCCTTGCAGAAGTTTGATCAGGCCAAGGATCTGGTGGAAGCCTTCTTGCAATACAACGACAACACCGTCGAGCGCGGCTTGTTTTATCAAGCCGTGAACGTCGTGCTGGAAATGCAGCTGGACGATGATCTGGAACTGAGCGACTACGAGGTCAACTTCCGCCGGATGTTCGGCAACGAGCGGATGGACGCGGCGATAGGGTCCGTGGATGGCAGCGTGCGATTCTATGGTCTGACGCCGACGAGCATGAAACTGGAAGGGCTCGACAGGCACCTTCGCCTGATCGACAGCTACAAAAAGCTGTACATGGCGCGGGCGAGGGTGTCGGCTTTGTTCAACTGATAGCGATAACAAAAAAGCACCTTGGGTGCTTTTTTGTTTTTTGGCGGTCAGTCAATCGTCTGTGCGCGTGGGCTGATTTTTTGGCTATGACATGGGCTGTGGCTGCCTATGGGGAAGCTCTTCTATATAGAAGGGCGTTCTGGCTCCTCTATATAGGCGTCCTTTGGGGCGTATTGCTGCTTTCTGCAGCTTATTGATAGAAAACCCGAATCAGTGCTTGACGGCAGATTACAGATGTCTATAATTCGCCCCGCTTCCGGCGCAGTCGAAACGGAAAACTCCTTGGTAAACAAAGAGTTACGCAGTTTTCGGCAGCAGGTTGCTTCAGTT
>NZ_JBXAHJ010000011.1:0-215978 GCF_058794995.1 Pseudomonas sp. GW823-FHT06E10
CTCGACGGCCTCAACGTGTATGGCGGTGAGCTGACGGTCTACGAAAAAAATCTCGGCGACGGCAGCAACCCCAACGCATCGGCCCTGACCCAGAGCGGCACCTTCACCGTCACCGCACTGGACGGCGTGACGACCCTGACCGTGGGCGGCATCACTGTCGTCAGCGGAGGCGTGGCCGCCAGCTTCCCGCAAACGGCCGTTACGCTACTGGGCAGCACCCTGACCATCACCGATTACAACCCGGCGACCGGGGTAATCAGCTACAGCTACACCCTCAACGATAACGAAGCCCATCCAACCGCCAACGGCGCCAACAGCCTGACCGAGAACTTCAACGTCGTCGCAACCGACAGCAATGGCGACACGGCGACCGGGCAGATCAACGTCAACATCGTCGATGACTTGCCGAGCGCCAAACCTGACTCGTCGTCGGTAGTGGAGGGCGGCACCGTCAACATCAGTGTGCTGGGCAATGACACCAGCGGCGCCGATGGTCCGGCGACGGTGGTCGGCGTGCGTGCCGGCGGCAACACCTCGACCTCGGCCATCGGCGGACTGGGTAACCAGATCAACGGCACCTATGGTTACCTGACCCTCGATGCCAACGGCAACGCGGTGTATCACAGCAACCAGGATTCCGTCGGCGATCCGGGCGCCACTGACACGTTCACCTACACCGTGCGTGATGCCGATGGCGATGAAAGCACCACCACCATCACCATCGACGTCGCCAGCAGCACGATCAAGGCCAACCCCGATAGCGACGTGACGGTCTACGAAAAAGCCCTCGACCTGAGCAAGGACGGGCTGGACCTGGTCGCCGGTACGGTCACCGGCAGCGACCCGGGCAACACTGGCGAAACCGCGTCCGGGACCCTGGTCGGTTCGGTCTCGGGTGCCAGCGGCGCGCTCACCTACACCCTGGTCGGCAGCGCGACAGGCACCTACGGAAAGATCCTGATCAATCCCGACGGCAGCTATACCTACACCCTGACCTCGGCTCCAAAAACCTTGCCGAATGCCAACGACGGGCCGAACAGCCTGAGTGAAAGCTTCACCTACAAAGCGACCGATGCGCTGGGCAACAGCAGCACCAGCACCATCGTGGTCAACATTGTCGATGACGTGCCCAAGGCGGTGGCAACGGATCGCTCGGTGGCGGCGGTGGAGATCGATTCCAACCTGCTGATCGTGCTCGACGTCTCCGGCAGCATGGCCGACCCATCCGGCGTGTCGGGCCTGTCGCGCCTGGCCCTGGCCAAGCAGGCCATCAGTGCCTTGCTGGATAAGTACGATGACCTCGGCGATGTGAAAGTGCAGCTCGTCACCTTCAGCAGCAGCGCTACCGACATGACCTCTGTGTGGGTCGATGTCGCGACCGCCAAGACACTGCTGGCCGGCCTCACCGCGAACGGCGGGACCAACTACGACGCGGCCGTGGTGACCATGCAGGCCGCGTTCAACACCTCGGGCAAACTGACCGGTGCGCAAAACGTCGGCTACTTCTTCTCCGACGGCAAGCCCACCACCGGCCAGGAAATCGGCACCGCCGACGAAACCGCGCTGAAAGCCTTCCTCGATGCCAACAACATCAAGAACTACGCGATCGGCCTGGGCAGTGGCGTGAGCAACGCCAACCTCGATCCGCTGGCCTACGACGGCATCAGCCACACCAACACCAATGCGGTGGTGGTCACTGACCTCAACCAACTCAACTCGGTGCTGTCCGGCACCGTGGTCGGCTCACCGGTCACCGGTTCGTTGCTGGGTGAGGGCGGCACGTTCGGCGCTGATGGCGGTTTCATCAAATCCATCGTGGTCGACGGCACTACCTACACTTACGATCCAAACGCCCTCAGCGGCCAGGGTTCGTTGACATCAAGCGGCGGCACCAACCACGGCACCTTCAACACCGTGAGCAACACGGTGAGCATCGCCACCAACAACGGCGGCACGTTGGTGATCAACCTCGACACTGGCGATTACAACTACACCTCGCAGAAAACCACTGCGGTGGTGATCACCGAGAACATCGGTTTCACCGCCAGCGACAACGATGGCGACCTCGCCAGCTCGACGCTGACCGTGAAAGTGATCCCCAACGCGCCTCCGGTGGCGGTGGACGACCACGTCATCACCAACGTGCTCTCGGGCACCGTCGTGGTGCCGGGCGATCTGTTGCTGGCCAACGACACCGACCCCAATGGCGACCAACTTTCGGCGACACCGACCTCGTTCAACACCGGCTGGGTCGTGAAAGGCGCGGACTTCACCGGCACCGGCGCGATCAGCTTCGCCGGCGAAAACAACAACCCCGGCAACCAGAATCTGGCCAACGTGCGCAACGCCTTTGCGGCCAACGCGGCGACCATGACGGCGCTGCTGGTGGTCAGTGGTTATCTTGGCGCAGCGAACAACTCCAATGGCAACAATGAAGACTTCATCACGGTCAAGCTGAATCAAGGTGAGACACTCAACCTCAATCACAACCTGGATGCCGGGCACATCACGATGGAGTATTCGCTCAACGGTGGGGCGTTCGTAAGCATCGCCGATGGTGACACCATCACCGCAGGCGCCGATGGCACTTACCAGATCCACGTGACCAACATCGCCAACTCCAGTGGCGGCAATAAGAATGGGGCAGAAAACTACGAACTGACCATGACCGTCAACTACGCCGGAGCACACGAAGTCACTACGGACTACCACGGCACCTATACCGCCAACGACAACCACGGCGGCAGCGACTCGGCCAACCTGACCATCAGCTATCAGGACGGCCATACCCTCACCGGTACCAGCGGGGATGACGTACTGGTCGCGGGCACGGGCAACAACATCATCAATGCCGGCGACGGCAACGATGTGCTCACTGCCGGTTCCGGCAACAACGAGCTGCATGGTGGCGCCGGCAATGATCTGCTCTTCAGCGGCCAGGGCAATGACATCCTTGATGGCGGCACGGGTATCGACACGGCCAGTTACGCCCACGCCACGGCTGGGGTGACGGTCGGCCTCAGCCTGTCGGGTGGGCAAAACACTCTCGGTGCCGGCACTGACACCCTGACCGGTATCGAAAACCTCATCGGCTCGAATTTCAACGACACCCTGACCGGCGACAACACTAACAACACGATCAATGGCGGCCTTGGCAACGACATCCTCAGCGGCGGGAGCGGCGATGACTTGCTGATTGGTGGCCTGGGCAATAACACCCTGACCGGGGGGGCGGGGGGCGATACCTTCCAGTGGTTCAAGGGCAACAGTGGCCATGACGTAATCACTGACTTCACGCCCGGCACCGACAAACTCGACCTGTCGCAACTGCTGCAAGGGGAAAGCGGCACCACGGCTTCGCTGGATGATTACCTGCACTTCACCGTCACCGGCAGCGGGCCGTCGACAGTGACCAGCATCGACGTCAGCGCCATGGCCGGTGCCGCGCCGAACCAGACCATCGACCTGGCCGGCGTCGACCTCGCCAGTCAATACGGTGTAACGCCAGGCGCGGGTGGGGTGATCGCGGGTGGGCATGACACGGGGACCATTATCAACGGCATGCTCAACGATCATTCGTTGAAGGTGGATACCGTGTGACCTGAAAACCCGCTAAAGAACCCGCCATCCCTGTGAAGGGGAGGCGGGTTTTTTGTTGCCCGGGACAATGGTCGATGCCCGGTCAGTGGTTAGAAAACCTGGGCGCCCCGATCAATCGACCCATGGCCCCGAATATCCCCAACTCACTGATGACCTCCAGTTCCCCACGCGTCTCGACCATTTCCGCAATCAGCGGCAAATCTATGCTGTGGGTCGCGCGAAAGATCGCGTCGATGAACAGCCGTTTGTCAGGCTGCTCGTCGATGTTGCGAATGTAGGCTCCATCGATTTTCAGGTACGCCAAGCCCAATTGGGTCAGGTTGCCAATCTGGCTGAAGCGCCCTCCAAAGTGTTGCAGGCCGACTCGATAACCGGTCTTGAGCAATGTGCTGCAAAGGTTCTGCAGCACTTCGGGGGATGGCAACTGGCGCTCGTCGATTTCCAGGGTCAACAGCGGCGCCAGTTCGGGAAGGGATTCGAGCAGGTCGAGAATTGTTCGCCATTGCACCGGGTCGCGCAGGGTGCTCCCGGACAGGCTCAATGCCAAGGGGCTGCGGTTGACCACCAGCTCGTCCAGCGTGGCTTCGAGCATCGCCAGGTCGAACCGTCCCGACCAGCCAAGACGCTCGATCCACGGCAGGAAATGCCCCGCGGCAATCGCTTCGCCCTGCGGGTCGAGCAGGCGTGCGAGTACTTTGTGATGCAGCATCTGGCGGGTGTCGGCGCATTGCACGACGGGCTGAAAGTACAGCTGCACTTTGCCATGGGTCAGGGCGTCGTCGATCCAGGTGCGCCAGTCGTGCTGGGAGTGATTGGGTGCGGTGTCACGATGGCTCAAATGAACCCAGGGGCGTTCGGGATGCTGCCGGGACTCCGTCAGCGCCTGATCAAGGCGCAGGAGAACGGTGCTGATCGGCTCACCGGGGCGGTAGGCGACAACGCCCAGATGGGCGACCGGCATGCAATCGCTGGCGCCGGTCAGGCGCAGGTTCTCCAGGCTGACGCTGACATCGGCGGCCAGGCGCGCGGCACTTTCAGCATCCAGACCCGGTGTCAGCAGGCTGAATTCGCCGCCACGGTTGCGCGCCGCCAGCCAGGTTCGACGCTCCGGCAATTGAGTCAGGCGCTTGAGCAATTCGCCGACGGCAGTGATCAGCGCATCAGTCCGTTGGCCACCCAGGCGCTGGTTGAGGCCGTTCAGGTCGTTGATTCGCAACATCAGCAAATGGCCGTCACGGCTCTGTTCGCACACGCGTAAATGGTCGGCCAGTTGCTCGTCGAGCAGGCGTCGGTTGGCCAGGCCGGTGAGGCTGTCCAGATAGGATTCGGCCCGCAGTTTTTCGCTGCGTGCAGCCTCCTCGACGAACAGCGCCTTGAGCTTCTCGACCATCTGGTTCATCGCCAGCACGACCCGTTTCAATTCCGGTGTGCGCGGCAGTTTCGGCAGACTGAGAAACTCGCGTTTGCTGATGGCCTCGGCTTGTCGGACCATGCTGTCGAGTGGGCGAAATTGCCGGCGCAGCATCCATCCTCCAATCACTGCGCTGAACAGCCCGCACAGTAGCAGCCAGATCAGGCTGCCAAGGGTGCTTTCCCAGAGCTTGGCCAGGGCGAATTGCGGATTGCTCAGCACTTCGACCCGTGCCAGTTGTTCCCAGCCGCGCATGATCAGGGCATCGCCGCCTTCCGGGCGCAGGTCGACCAGGTTGACGAACCAGTCAGGCACACCGTCGATTTTTGTCGGTGCGGAGCGTTGCACCAGGGTTTGCTGATCCTTGAGCCTGATGACGCGGATGCTGCTGAAATAGCCGCTGTCGAAAATCGAACTGACCATCAGTTCCATCATTGCCGGGTCATCGACCTGTGCCGTCAGCGACAGCCCCAGCGCGGTGGCCGCGTCCTGGGCGTGGGCGCGCAGTTGGCTGAGCGTTTGTTCGCGGGAGCTTTCCAGGCTGGCAAAAAAACTGCCGCTGAACGCCACCAGCAGGAACAGGCAGATTGCCAGGAACAACTGTTTACGCAGTGTCATGCTTCGCTCCTTGCCAAGGCGGTTAGCCGTCGCCGATGTCGAACCCTTCGGCCTGCATCTTTTTCAACACGTCCTGCCAGCGCGACAGCTTTTTCGAGTCGCTGCTGCGCTGGCCGCCGTTTTTACCCGGCAGGTACAGGCCTTCGGCATTGAAGGCGTACACCGGCAGCAAGTCTTTGCGTTGGGAGGCGGGGCGGATATCGCCGATCAGGTTGTCCAGCACCAGTGGTTCGCTCGTGGGGGTGCTGTAGAACGTCAACACCATGTGCGCCTGGTTCTGGCTCAAGGCCTTGACGTAGGTGATGCGCAGTTTTTCGCTGGGAATACCAAGCCGGCGCAGGCTGAAATACTTCGCCAGAGCATAGTCTTCGCAATCGGCGGCGCCCTTGATCAGGGCTTCGACGGGTGTGGCCCAGTAATCGGTCTGTTGCCAGATGCGCGTGTCGTCCTGGAAGTTCAGCTGTTGATCGAAGAAGCGGTTCACCGCGTTGAGCTGCTCGCGTTCGGGGGCGCCGCGTGCACTTTGCAGCATTTGACTCCAGGCCTCGATCCGGCCTCGCGCCGGTCCAAGGGGGCCGTAG
Source organism: Pseudomonas sp. GW823-FHT06E10 (assembly GCF_058794995.1). Classification (NCBI taxonomy): domain Bacteria; kingdom Pseudomonadati; phylum Pseudomonadota; class Gammaproteobacteria; order Pseudomonadales; family Pseudomonadaceae; genus Pseudomonas; species Pseudomonas sp. GW823-FHT06E10. The sequence continues at coordinate 6,211 of NZ_JBXAHJ010000011.1, forward strand.
CGTTTTTCAACGGTTTGCAGGATCTGCGCAAAATCCCAGTCGGCCCGGACCCCGTTGCATACAGTCAGTACCAAACCAGCCAGCAGCAACCAGCCGCCGAGCCGAAGTCGGAGCGTTGGCCATCCTGGACTACGCAGACTGCGGGCCATGTCTGGCTGCTCGAGTGTAGGTTTGTGAAGTTTAGGTGGAGTTTTGGGCGCGGTAGGTCAGGTCGTCGGACGGGGCTCGTCACAAATGGCTATGGGAGACTTCAGGATTTGCGCAGGGTTTTCTGCTTGAGGATGTAAATCGTCACCAGCACCGCACTAGTCAGCATGAAGCACCGTGCCCAGTACAGCGGTACCAGGTAGCAGGAGAACAGGATACTCGGCCACATCAGGCCAATGGCGTAGACCTTGCCCTTGAGCGGAATGCCGTTGCCGTTGAGGTAATCGCGAATCCACGGGCCAAGCCGTGGATGCTCGACCAGCCATTGATAAAAGCGCGGCGAACTGCGGGCGAAGCAGGCGGCCGCCAGCAGCAGGAAAGGGGTGGTGGGCAATACCGGCAGGAAAATCCCGATCACCCCCAGCGCCACGCTCAGCCAGCCGATGGCCAGCAGCACGTAGCGCAACATCAGGGGGCGGTTGCCTATGGGGTTGTCCATAGGCAGAACCTTAGTGGTGGCGGGGCTTGAGAATCGCCGGTTTTTCGTCTGGCGCGTTGCACAGCAGGTACAGCGCGGTCAGGGCTTCCGGGATCTGTACGATCATGTCGTCCATCAGGTTGGCATCTTTGGCGATGTCTTCGAACTCCGGCTGCTCGTCGAACAGGCCCGAACCGACCATGATCGGCAGCAGCATTTCGCTGACTTCGTCTTCGGCGCTTTCGAACCAGGCCGCTTCGCGCAGGAATACGCCTTCCATGAAGCCGATGCACCAGCCGCGCAGGTCGGAATCGTCCGGCTCGTCGCCCAGGTCCAGGTCGCATGGCAGTTCGAATTCTTCATCGGAGGCCAGCTGGCGAGCGATGTGGGCCTTGAGGCCGATCAGGGTGGCTTCGATCTCTTCGCGCTGGGCTTCGCTGCTGTAATGCGGCTCCTCGGCGAAAAGTGCATCGATCCACTCACGATCAGGAACGACTTCGGAACAGATCGACAGCGCGGTGAGGTAGCCGTGGGCGGCCACGTAGTCCAGCGCCTCGTCATGCAGTTCATCAGCGTCGAGGAAGACTTGCAGGCGGGTTAGTTGCTCAGCGAAGGACATTAAAGGACTACCTTGGGGAATGTTCGATGCGGGAATTCTAGGCCTTCTTGAGCACTTGGGCCAGCCGCACGGCATATTTGCCCGTTTGTGGGAGTTGCTTCCCTTGCAGTTCGGTCAAGCGCTACCCCTGTGGGAGCGAGCTTGCTCGCGATAGCGGTGGTTCAGGCGAAATCAATGTTGACTGTGATGGCCTCATCGCGAGCAAGCTCGCTCCCACAGTTTTTTATGCACATCGGGTTTGCCGGTGTCTTATCAGCGGTGCCCTTTGCCGGACGGGGCTCGGGTATACTCGCGCGTTTTGTGATGCCCTGCTGGCGTCACGGCTGAAATGTGAAGCGTCATGCAATGCGCACTTACGATTTATCGGTGCAGCGTCGCGGGTTCTGAACCAGCCTTGCAGGGATGTTTCGGTGATTTTTGGAGTTTTTATGCTCGAACAGGCTCAACGCGTCCTCAAGGACATCTTCGGCTACGACAGTTTCCGTGGCCGCCAGGGTGCAATCATTGAGCGCGTGGCCAGCGGCGGCGATGCCCTGGTCCTGATGCCTACCGGCGGGGGCAAGTCCCTGTGCTTCCAGGTTCCGGCGCTGTTGCGCGAAGGCCTGGCCGTGGTGGTCTCGCCGCTGATCGCACTGATGGACGATCAAGTCGCTACCCTCGAAGAACTGGGCGTGGCCGCCGCCGCGTTGAACTCCACCCTCAGTGCCGAGCAGCAACGCGACCTCGCCGCCCGTATCCGCCGCGGTGAAGTGAAAATGCTCTATCTGGCGCCGGAGCGCCTGGTCCAGCCGCGTATGTTGTCCTTCCTGCAGGGCCTGGACATCTCCCTGTTCGCCATCGACGAAGCGCACTGCGTGTCGCAATGGGGCCACGATTTCCGCCCGGAATACCTGCAACTGGGCCAGTTGGCGGAAATGTTCCCCGACGTGCCGCGCATCGCCCTGACCGCCACGGCCGACAAGCGCACCCGGGAAGAAATCGTCACCCGGCTGCACCTGCAAGACGCCGAGCGCTTCCTGTCGAGCTTCGACCGGCCGAACATCTTTTATCGCATCGTGCCCAAGGAACAGCCGCGCAAGCAGTTGCTGGCATTCCTCGCCGAGCGCCGTAGCGATGCGGGCATCGTGTATTGCCTGTCGCGCAAGAAAGTCGAGGAAGTCGCCGCGTTCCTCAGCGAGCAAGGCTTCCCGGCGCTGCCGTACCACGCCGGGCTACCCAATGATCTGCGGGCCTACCATCAGAAGCGCTTCCTCAATGAGGAAGGCCTGATCATGGTCGCGACGGTGGCGTTCGGCATGGGCATCGACAAGCCCAACGTGCGTTTTGTCGCGCACCTCGATTTGCCGAAATCCCTTGAGGCCTATTACCAGGAAACCGGTCGTGGTGGCCGTGACGGTCTGCCGGCGGATGCCTGGATGGCCTACGGCCTGCAAGACGTGGTGATGCTCAAGCAGATGCTGCAGAACTCCGAAGGCGACGAACGCCACAAGCGTCTGGAGCAGCACAAGCTCGACGCCATGCTCTCGCTCTGTGAAGAAACCCGCTGCCGTCGGCAAACGCTGCTGGCCTACTTCGACGAAGACATGCCCGAGCCCTGCGGTCATTGCGACAACTGCGTCGACGGCGTGCAGACCTGGGATGCCACCGAGCCTGCGCGTCAGGCGCTGTCGGCGATCTACCGCACCGGTCAGCGCTACGGCGTAGGGCACCTGGTGGATGTATTGCTGGGCAAGGACAACGAGAAGGTCCGCAGCTTCGGCCATCAGCACCTGTCGGTGTATGGTGTTGGCAAGACGATGGCGGAGGGCGAATGGCGCTCGTTGTTCCGCCAACTGGTGGCCCGTGGTCTGGCGGACATCGACCTCGAAGGCTACGGTGGCCTGCGCCTGAGCGACAGCTGCCGGCCGCTGCTCAAGGGTGAAGTGACCCTGGAACTGCGCCGCGATCTCAAGGCGCAAACCGTGGCGAAAAGCAGCAAGAGCCAGGCGAGCCAGCTGGTCCGTGGCGAGGAGCGCGAACAATGGGAAGCCTTGCGCGCCCTGCGTCGCAAGCTCGCCGAAGAACATGGCGTGCCGCCGTATGTCATCTTCCCCGACTCGACCTTGCTGGAGATGCTGCGCAGCCAGCCGACCTCGCTGGCGGAAATGGCCACGGTCAGCGGCGTCGGCGCGCGCAAGCTGGAGCGTTACGGCGAGGCCTTCCTCGAAGTGCTCGGCGGCCAGGTCGAGGCGCCGAAACCGGTGGCCGACGTACGTCACGAACTGATCACGCTGGCGCGGGCCGGGATGACGCCGGTGCAGATCGCCGGTCAGTTGCAGTGCTCGGAAAAGAACGTCTACACCATGCTGGCCGAAGCGATCGGCAAGCAGCAGTTGTCGTTGGAGCAGGCGCTGGATCTGCCTGAAGACCTCATGGGTGAAGTCCAGGACGCCTTCCTCGACGGCGAAGGCGAGTTGCCGCCGGTTTCCGAGATCGCCGCGCTGTTCGCGGGCCGGGTGCCGGAAGGGGTGTTGTACTGCGTTCGCGCTGCCTTGCAGTCGGAGTTTGAGATTTGAGACATCCGTAGTGCTGATGTAACGATTCACTACAGATCAAGCCTTGCCTCAAGTCGAGGCTCATGCTTAGCTGACTAATAATTAGTTTTTATTTATTTCAGTCTAATCATGAGTGTTTTATGCCGTTAACCGATCAACACCGCTTTGGCATGCAATTGGCCCAGATGTCCCGTGGCTGGCGTGCCGAACTGGACCGCCGACTGGCGGGCATGGGCTTGTCCCAGGCGCGCTGGCTGGTGCTGCTGCACCTGGCCCGTTTCGAAGAAGCACCGACCCAGCGTGAGCTGGCACAAAGCGTCGGCGTCGAAGGTCCGACCCTGGCCCGTTTACTCGACAGCCTGGAAAGCCAGGGCCTGGTGCAACGCCAGGCAGTGCTGGAAGACCGCCGGGCGAAGAAAATCGTGCTCTGCGCGCCAGCGCGTCCCTTGATCGAACAAATTGAAACCATTGCCACGCAACTGCGTCACGAACTGTTCGAAGGCGTCGATGAGGCGGATTTGAAGGTGTGCATGCGGGTTCACGGGCACATCCTGGGCAACCTTGAAAAGTCTTGAGGCATAACCGAACGCCAGGTTTTTGAGAGACCGCATTGGACAGACTATAAGAACTACTCGGCAATATCGTGTTCGTAACGGATGTACGAACCCGTGCGGATGGTTTCTGTAGATCTCAAGGATGCTCATGCTCAAGTGTTGGCGATTGGTTTTACGCGGTGGTTCTCTGTGGTTGCTGGCCGGGGCCGCGGTCACTTATTCGGCATGGGCGCCTGCGCTGGGCCTGGGTGAAATCACCCTGCATTCGGCGCTGAATCAACCGCTGCGTGCCGATATCGCACTGGTGGATGCTGCTGGCGTGGAGGAAAACCAGCTGTCGGTGAGCCTGGCAACGGCAGACGAGTTCAGCCGTGCCGGGGTCGACCGGGCGTTTTTCCTCAGCAACCTGAAGTTCACCCCGGTGTTGCGCGGTAATCGCAGCGTGATCGAGGTGACCTCCAACAAACCGGTGAGTGAGCCGTTCCTGAATTTCCTCGTGCAGCTCAATCAGCCTAATGGGCGATTGCTGCGTGAGTACACGTTACTGATCGATCCGCCGGGTGCGCCTGGGCTAGTTCCCGCCGCCGATGAAGCGGCATCCGGTTCCCCGGCGTCCGCATTCCCTCGTGTGAAACCGGTCGTGGCGCCGTCACCCGTGGCCAGGACGACGCCGGAAACGGACGTCGCAGTGGTTGATCCCGCTGTCGAACAACTGGCCACCAGCGCCCTGCAAAACCACCAGTTGCAAACCACTGTCGATGAGCTCAACGCGAAGCTTCAAGGCCAGGATGAGCTGATCGCAGGCCAGAAAAAACATTTGGCCGAGCTGCAAACCCAACTCGCGGAGCTCCAGAAGGTAAAGGCCCAACCGGTTGCTTCCGACGTGGCGACGCCAGCCCCTGTTGTTGCTGAAACCCCCGGGATTGGCTGGCTGCCAATTGCCGGTTTGTCGGCGCTGATAGCGTTGCTGGCGCTGGGCTGGTTTGTTCGCCGCCAGCAGCATCAAGCCACAGCGTCAGAGGCGCTGCCGTCGCAGCATGAACCGCTGGCTGAGCTCTTTACCGAGCCAGTGATGTGGCCCTCCGTCATGCAACCATCCACTGTGCATCGCGACGGGGTGCCGGCCAACGATGAGCTTGAGCGGGTCGATAGCCATCATTCCATCCCGGTTGCTGTTGCCATGGCGGTGGTTCCGGGTTTGGCGATATCCGGCGAATCCGCTACTGACGATGAGTACCGGCTCAACCTGGAGGAGCTGTCCATGGCGTCCAGTTGGGACGTGATCAGCCTGACCGGGAACCCGCAGCCGGCGGCTCTGGCCATGATCGAGCCTGAGTTCGAGTTGGAGATGCAACCCGTTGCGCCGTCTCGACAGCCTCCGGTCGGGCTATCATAGCGGCGTCGTCAAACTCTGGAGTCAGGTCCCACCATGACCGTCAACAAACCGGAAATCATCATCACCTACTGCACGCAATGCCAATGGCTGTTGCGTGCGGCCTGGCTGGCCCAGGAACTGCTCAGCACCTTTGGTGATGACCTGGGCAAAGTCTCCCTGGTGCCAGGCACCGGCGGGGTCTTTCATATCTACTGTGACGCCGTGCAGATCTGGGAGCGCAAGGCGGACGGTGGCTTCCCCGAGGCCAAAGTGCTCAAGCAGCGGGTCCGCGACCAGATCGACCCGGACCGCGACCTGGGGCACAACGACCGCACTCAGTGAGATGTGGCCTCGGCTGCAATGGCTTTCTTGCTTGTGCCACTTGAGAACCGGCTGGAGACCACAATCGCCACAATGATCAGCGCACCCCCCAGCAACATGCGCAGGGTCGGGTTTTCGTTGAACAGCAGCCAGGCGACGGTGATGCCGTAGACCGGCTCCAGGGCGAACACCACGGCGGCAGTGCGTGCCTTGATCACCGCGAGGCTGGCGACGAACAGGCTGTGGGCGACACCGGTACAGAACACACCGAGCAGGCCGATCCACAGCCAGTCGATGGCGCGCACTTCGCTCAATTGAGGCGCCGCCACCGGCAGCAGGCACAGGGCAACCACCACGTTCTGGCACAGCGCCGCCTGTACCGGCGGAACTCGCCCGGAGCTGGCACGGTTGGTCAGTGACAGCAGGGCGAACAACAATCCGGAACCCACGGCCCACAGCAGGCCGGTGGTGGCGCCGCTGGCGAGGTCAAAATCGGGCGTGACCAGCACCAGGCCGACACTCACCAGCAGCACCAGCACGATCTCATTGGCGCGAATGCGCTCGCGGAAGATCAACCCTTCGAGGATCACGGTAAAGGCCGGGAAACTGGCGAAACCGAGCGTCGCAATCGCCACGCCTGCGACTTTCACCGCAATGAAGAAGCTCACCCAGTGTCCGGCCAGCAACAAGCCGCTGAGCAACAGCCGACGCCAGTCCATGGCCTCGAGTTTCTGCCAGCGCGTCTGGCTGGCGAACCGTGCAAAAAACGCCAGCGCGAGCACGGCGAAAGCGGCACGGCCGAAAACGATGATCGCCGGGGACGCAGCGGCCAGTTTGCCGAACACACCGGTCAGGCCAAACATCAATGCGCCTATATGCAAGGCGCCAAGGGCGGTACGGGGAGTCATTGCAATCCTTAACGACAAACGAACAGAGGCCTCATTGAAGCGCGTAATGGCCCATCAAGTCTGTCGGCAAACTCGCGTTATTTGTCGCCAGCCTCGCGCCGCAGTTTTCCGGGGGATGCCCCGAACTCGCGCAGCACCGCCGCCGCGAAGGCACTCTGGGAGCTGTAGCCGACGCGGCTGGCAATCTCGCCGATGGGCAACGCCGAATTGCGCAGCAAGCCCACCGCGATGTGCAGGCGTCGGCTGCGGATGTAGTCCATCGGCGTCTGCCCGCATTCGGCCACGAACCGCGCATGCAAACGGGCACTGGAAAGACCGGCGACCCGGGCCAGGTCGGCCACTTGCAACGGGTACGCCGCGTACTGATCGATGTGTGCGTTCAGCGCCGCATAGGGCAGGCGCCGACCGCCGACGGCCTCGGGCCTGGCGTTGTTGAGACTGGCCAGCAAAAGCACCGCGCCTTGTTGAGCGATCAGCGGATCATCGACCGGACTGTTCGCCAGCCAACTGACCAATTGGCTTTGCCCGGCGTCCAGGGGCAGGCGCCCGGCGTTGTCCAGCAGGCGACGGCTGGACTCGGCGTGATCGCCCAACGACTGGGCAACCCATTGTTCGCTGGGGACATCCAGCACCAGGCAACGGCTGCCATTGGTGCTGCCACACGCGTGATGCGCTCCGGAGGGCACCACCACGAAACTCTGCTGTACCACCTGGCTGCCACGGCCGTCGACCTCGAAATCCAGGGCGCCCGAGAGCCCGAACACCAGTTGCGCGTGTTCGTGGCTATGGACGATCAGGTCGTGGCTGTATTGGCGAAGCGTGAGGATCGGTCTCATCGCGGGTCTCCCGGTTCAGGGCGTCAGTCTACACCGAGCGGGCCAACAAGCGCTGTCACAGGACTGACTTGACGCTGTCATGGACCATTAACCGGGCCGGGGCAGACTTGGCAAAACTTGTCAGAGGGTTGCCCATGACCAGCGCCGAGCTCGCCAAACCCACCCGTAAGCAACGCGTACGGACTTTATGGATTTCCGACGTGCATTTGGGCACCCGGGATTGCCAGGCTGAACACCTGTCGCAGTTTCTCAAGAGCTACCACGCAGACAAGATCTACCTGGTCGGCGACATCATCGACGGCTGGAAACTGCGCGGCGGCATGTACTGGCCGCAAGCGCACACCAACGTCATCCGCCGCCTGTTGACCATGAGCAAGCGTGGCACCGAGGTGATCTACGTCACCGGCAACCACGACGAATTCCTGCGCCGCTATTCGAAGCTGATCCTGGGCAACATCCAGTTGGTCGACGAAGCCGTGCACGTCACCGCCGACGGCCGGCACCTGCTGGTGATACACGGCGACCAGTTCGATGTGATCACCCGTTACCATCGCTGGCTGGCGTTTCTCGGTGACTCGGCCTACGAATTCACCCTGACCCTCAACCGCTGGCTCAATCATTGGCGCGCGCGATATGGCTACGGCTACTGGTCGCTGTCGGCCTACCTCAAGCACAAGGTGAAAACCGCGGTCAGCTTCATCAGCGACTTCGAAGAAGCCATCGCCCATGAATGCGTCAAGCGCGAGCTGCACGGAGTGGTGTGCGGGCACATTCACCATGCCGAGATTCGCAAGGTCGGCGAGGTGGACTACCTCAATTGCGGCGACTGGGTGGAATCGTGCACCGCGCTGATCGAGCACTGGGATGGCTCGATCGAGTTGTATCGCCTGGCGGATGCCCAGGCGCGCGAGGCACAGATGAAGGCGGGCAGGGTTGCGGAGTTGGCCTGATAATCATTCGGTGTTTGTACTGGCCTCTTCGCGGGCAAGCCCGCTCCCACAGGGTTAACTGGCGGTCACAAGTGCTGCGTTCACCTTCGCCCATTGTGGGAGCGGGCTTGCCCGCGAATGGAGCGCGAAGCGGTCCCGCTGGATCTGTCAGGCTGGCGAATGTTCTTCCATCGCCGCCTTGTAGATCGAATTCCTGGGGTGCGCAAACAGGCGCTCCATCATCGGCTCGAAAAAGCTCAACGGCAGCGTGTCGTACGCCGGATCAAACGCCGCCGCATCGTATTTGGCGCAGAACTCGACGGTCGCCTGGTACTGCGGATGGTCCTTGAATTGCTCGCGCAAGTGCCGATCCATACCCAAGTGATGGAAGAAGTAGTAGCCCTGGAAAATCCCGTGCTTTTCCACCATCCACAAGTTCTCGGTGCTGACGAACGGCTTGAGGATCGCCGCCGCGATGTCCGGGTGATTGTAGGTGCCCAGGGTGTCGCCGATATCGTGGAGCAGGGCGCAGACCACGTACTCCTCGTCGCGACCATCGCGCCAGGCGCGGGTGGCGGTTTGCAGGGAGTGGGTCAGGCGATCCACCGGGAACCCGCCAAAATCCCCCTCCAGCAACTTCAGGTGCGCCACGATCCTTGTCGGCAATTGTCGCGCGTAGGCACTGAAGTCCGCGGCGATGATCGCCCAGTCTTCCTGTGTGCCGTCCTTCATGTGGGTGAAGCGGGCATTGGCATTCATCGGTAACTCTCTTGTGACGCAAGTCAGCTAGAACGGAACGCGCCCCAGAACCATGTCCCGGTACATGACAAAATCGCCGAGCAGGCTATAGAAGGGGTGTTGGAACGTTGCCGGGCGGTTCTTCTCGAAGAAGAAATGCCCGACCCAGGCAAAGCTGTAGCCTGCCAGCGGCAGGGTCCACAACAGCATCCAGGCTCCGCGACCAATGGTCAGCGTCAGAATCAAGATAACCAGGGTCGTGCCGATAAAGTGTAAACGGCGACAGGTGCTGTTGCTGTGCTCACTGAGGTAGTAAGGATAGAACTCAGCGAAGCTGTTGAATCGTTTGACGTTTTCCACGACAGCGATCTCTGTGGTTATTGTTCTTGCTGCAAGTTGTTCTGCGGGTAGCTTATTTGAGTCTAGAGTGATCAATGGCATCAGCCACTGACAATAGGCGCCACTTTAGTATCCTTCGGTCAATAGCCGTAGCATGCGGCCACCATGTAAGAAAACGCCATGAGCGAACGAACGACTTCTGCAAGCTGGGCGATGGGGATTGTCAAAGCGCTGGAGATGGACGGCCTGGATTGCCGGGCTCTGTTCAAGCAGTTGGGGCTCGACTACGCGGCACTGGATGATCCGGACGCACGCTTCCCCCAAGATTCCATGACCCGGTTGTGGCAACGCGCGGTCGAGCTGTCCGGGAACCCGGCCATCGGCCTGAACATGGGCAAGGTGCTGCGACCGGCGCAGTTTCATGTGGCCGGTTACGCCTTGATGTCCAGCCGGACCCTGGCCGAAGGCTTTCAGCGTCTGGTGCGCTATCAGCGGATCATCGCCGAAAGTGCCGACCTGAGTTTCCAGCTGCTGGAAGAAGGCTACGGGCTGATTCTGACCGTGCATGGCGATCATCTGCCGCCGACCCGGCAAAGCGCCGAAGCTTCAATGGCCTGTGCCTTGGCGCTGTGCGGCTGGTTGACCGGGCGTACGTTGCAACCGCGCAAAGTGTTGTTGCAAGGTACCGAGCCGGTCAATCTGGAACCCTATAAACAAGCTTTCCATGCACCGCTGGTGTTCAACGCGCCTTACGATGCGCTGATTTTCGAACCCGCCGATATGGAAGCGCCGCTGCCGACGGCCAACGAGGCCATGGCATTGCTGCATGACCGCTTTGCCGGCGAGTACCTGGCGCGTTTTTCCGAAAGCCGCGTGACCCACAAGGCGCGGCAGGTGTTGTGCCGCCTGTTGCCCCAAGGCGAACCCAAGCGCGATACCGTGGCGCAGACGCTGCATCTGTCCCAGCGCACCTTGCAGCGGCGCTTGCAGGAAGAGGGTACGAGTTTTCAGGCGCTGCTGGACGATACCCGGCGCGAACTGGCCGAACAGTACCTGGCACGACCGAACATGACCTTGCTGGAAATTGCCTACTTGCTGGGGTTTGCCGATCCGAGCAACTTCTTCCGTGCTTTCCGGCGCTGGTTCGATGCCACACCCGGCGAGTACCGGATGCGGCTGATGCAAGCACCTGATGCGGTCAATGACGCCAAAATGCCGGAATACACAGCACAAACACCGTAATGATCTCCAACCGGCCCAGCAGCATGCCGAACGAGAGAATCCACTTGGCGGCATCCGGCAGGGTGGCGAAGTTGCCCGCCGGGCCGATGGTTTCGCCGAGCCCCGGGCCGACACCGGACACGGTACTGGCCGCGCCGGTGAGGGCGGTCATCCAGTCCACGCCGAGCAGCGACAGCAGCAGCGCGATCACACAGATGGTGATTGCAAAGAAGAACGAAAAGGTCAGGATCGACCGCACGATTTCTTCGTCGAGGCGGTGACCGTTGTACTTCTGCTTGATCACCGCCCGCGGGTGAATCAGCTGGTTAAGGTTGGCCTTGAGCAGGATATAGGCCACCTGGAAGCGGAAAATCTTGATCCCGCCCGCGGTCGAGCCGGAACAACCGCCGATAAACCCCAGGTAGAAAAACAGCATCAGCGAGAAATTGCCCCAGAGGCTGTAGTCCCCCAGCGCGAAACCGGTCGTCGTCACCACCGATGTCACGTTCAGCGCCACATGCCGCAACGCCTCCAGCCAATGCAGCTGGGTAGTCCACCAATACCAGGTGCCGAGCACCAGCCAGGTCACCAGCAGCATGCCGAGCAGGCCTTGAACCTGTTCGTCCTTGATCAGCGCCCGACGGTTTCCACGCAACGTGGCCACATACAGGGTGAACGGCAGGGCACCGAGAATCATGATGACGATCGCTACCCAATGCACCGCCGGTTGCGGCCACTTGGCCAAAGACTGGTCGGAGGTCGAGAAGCCGCCGGTGGAAATGGCCGACATCGCATGGTTGATGGCGTCGAACGGGCTCATCCCGGCCCACCAGAACGCCAGGCTGCCGACAATGGTAATGCCGACGTAGGCCGCCACGATCAGCCGCGCCACCATGTGTGAGCGGGGCATGACCTTTTCCGAGCGGTCCGACGATTCGGTCTGGAACAGCCGCATGCCGCCGATGCGCAACAGCGGCAGGATCGCCACCGCCATGCCGATGAAGCCGATGCCGCCGATCCAGTGCAGCAACGAGCGCCACATCAGGATGCCGGGGGACATGTTGTCCAGGCCGTTGAGCACGGTTGCGCCAGTGGCGGTGATGCCGGACATGCTTTCGAAGAATGAATCGGTGTAGCTGATGTGCTGGGTCAGCAGGAATGGCAGCGCGGCGAAGATGCACACCACCAGCCAACTGCTGACGGTCAGCAGGTACATGTCCCGGGGGCGCAGGTGAACATGTTCGGGGCGCCCTGGAATCACCAGCGCCAAACCGGCGACAAAGGTGATCATGCTGGCCCAGAGGAACGATGGCAGATCGCTGGTGCGCTCGAAAATGACCAGTGTGGCCATGGGCACGACCATGGAGATCGCCAGCGTGATCAGGAAGATGCCGATGATGAAACCAATGATCCGTAAGGTCGGCAACGCCATGAGGTCCGCTCGGCTGATAGTGGAAAGGGCGCCATTCTACCTGCGGGGCAGGGCATGTAAACCGGCACTGCTGCGACAGTTACAGCTAGAATAGCCGCACAAATTTTTCAGGAGGTGGCCGATGCAGGCTCTCGACGCTTTGCTCAACCGTGTTTCCGTTCCACGACTGATTGACCCTGCACCCACTGCCGAGCAGCGCGAGGTGCTGTTTGGCGCCGCCATGCGCGCTCCGGATCACGGTCACTTGCAGCCTTGGCGTTTCCTGACGGTGGAAGGCGCGGCGCGTGAGCAGATGGGCGAGTTGCTGGTCGAGGCGGCGAAACTGCAAGACAGCGAAGTCGGCGAAGCGGCCATCGACAAGGCGCGCAATAATCCACTGCGTGCACCACTGGTGGTGGTGGTGATTGCGCGGTTGCAGGATCACGTCAAGTATCCGAAGTCCGAGCAATTGCTGGCGGCAGGCTGTGCGGCCCACGGGATTTTGCTGGCGGCGTATGCGCAGGGCATTGGCGCGGTGTGGCGTACCGGTGACCTGGCTTACTCGCCCCATGTGGCCAAGGGTTTGGGCCTGGCGGAAGGGGAAGAGGTGATTGCTTTCCTGTATCTGGGCACACCGCAGAAAGAACCGCGTGTGGCCGAGAAAGTCGACCTGGCCGAATTCGTCAGCGCCTGGCCTGGCAAGATCTGACACCGTAATTCTCCCACAGGGTCAGGGTTGCACTACTGCTCCTGGGACGAGAGGCAATTCCAGGCTGGCAATGAACCCGCCTTCCGGGTGATTGGCCAGCACCAGACTGCCGCCATGTCGCTCCGCCGCGCGCCGGGCGATGGCCAGGCCCAGGCCGTGTCCGGCCGCAGTCTGCCCCGGCGCCCGATAGAACGGCTCACCGAGCTGGCTCATGTATTCGGCACTGACCCCGGGCCCATGATCGCGCACAGTCACGACGATCCGCTCACCCTGACGCAGCGCCTGCATTTCGATCGGTAGGCCACCCACCGGATTGAAACGCTGTGCGTTGCGCAGCAGATTGTCGACGGCCCGTTCGATCATGGTCGGCCAGCCCTTCAGATTCAGTTGCGATTCGGCTTCGAGGTGGACCAGTTGCTCGGGTGAACCGAGTTGCGCATCCTTTTGCAGGGTATTGAGCAAGGCGTTCAGGTCCACCTCTTCCGCACTGGCGTTATCGGAGTCGACCCGCGCCAGTACCAGGATTTCGCTGATCAGCGCTTCCAGGCGGTCGCACTCGCGGGTCAGGCGCGGCCACAGCTGTTCCCGTTCCTGTGGGGTGGCCCGTTCGGCCAGTGCCAGCGCGATACGCAGGCGGGCGAGGGGCGAGCGCAGTTCATGGGACACATCCCGCAGCAGTTGCCGCTGACTGCCAATCAGGCTTTGCAGGCGCGCGCCCATGCGGTTGAAGTCGTTGGCCAGGACGCCGAACTCATCGCGACGGTTGGCCAGCTTGACCAGGCTGTTCTGTTGATACGTGGTTTGTCCCAGGTCATGCACCGCGCCGCGCAGACGGCTGAGCGGGCGAGTGATGGAGAAGGTCACCAGCAGGCTGAACAGGGTCAGCACCACCAGGGCGATCCCCAGCGCACTGAGCGGCCAGAGCAGGCTCTCGCGGTGCCAGGCGTCCAGTTCCGGGTGTGCAATGCGGTAGATGAACAGGTAGGTGTCACCGGTTTTTTCGCTGGTGAACTCATCGGTCAGACGCCGCCACGGCAGGCGCCGGTCCTCATTGTTCTGGCGCGCCTCAAAGGCCGCCGCACGTTTGGGGAAAGTGCCGCGCACCAGCGGATCGCCGCTTTCGTTAAGCACCTGAACGTCGATGTGATACTGGCGTTTGCGTTGCTGGAGAATGTCCTGGGCGGCGTCTTCACCCTGGCTTTCGTAGGTTTGCGTCCACTCTTCGGCCAGCGTGTTGAGGCCCGGGTGGCGGCTGAGAATCCATGCGTCCTGGTTGAGCATGTGCCCGAGCAGGATGGAAAGCCCTGCAACCAGGGCGATGGCCAGCCAGAAGCTGGCCAGGATACGCCAGAACAATGAACGCACAGGAAATCCTCAAACAAACACAGAATCCCATGTAGGAGCGAGCTTGCTCGCGAAAAACGCATAGATAACACGGGCTGCCTGATGCCGCGCGTTATCGTTGACGTCCATCGCGAGCAGGCTCGCTCCTACAGTAGATCAAAAGCATCAGACCCAACGGTGTTCAGCCGTCGGGTCCGGGGTCAGCGCATTATTGCGCCTTTTGCGGTTGTTGCGCTTTCCAGGCCTTGAACTCGGCCCACTCGGCGCGACGTTCAGCCTGTTTTTTCTGGATCTCGTCGAATTTCTTCTGTTGATCCGGTTTCAGCAAGGCGCGCACATCCGCTTCCGCTTTCTTGTGGTTGGCGGCCATCTCGTCCTCCATGGCTTTCTGGTCGGCTGGCGAGAGTTTCTCCAGGTACTTGTCGACCAGTTGCTTACGCTCGTGCATCTGCTCGCCCATGATCTTGCGGATCTGCTCGCGCTGTTCGCGGCTCAGGTCCAGTTCACTGTACGGGCCTTTGCCGTGCATGCCGTGCATCTGACCGCCGTGGCGCGAGCCGTCCATCGACCCACCCATGGGGCCCGTGCCTTCAGGCATGGCCATGGCAACGGTCGGCAGGGCAGCAGCGAACATCAGAGCGATAAGAGTCTTGCGCATGGTGTATCTCCTTGTCTCGTTCCCGGTACGTTCCGGATGAGTACAGATTACGCAGATCAAGGTCAGCGACGGTCAGCGGTACGTAAAGCTTGGGTAAAGATGATTTTGCGCCGACCTGACAAAACGTCCAGGTGCCTGACTGTAGGAGCGAGCTCGCTCGCGATGGAGTTGAACGATTACGCGTGCTGTCTGGAAAAGCGCGTTGACTGTGAGACCATCGCGAGCAATCGAGCGTCGACCGGCTGCTCCTACAGGCTGTAGTAGTAACCGCGGCTGCGCAGGGCGACGATACGCGGGCGGCCATCGGGGTGTGGGCCGATCTTCTTGCGCAGGTTGCTGACGTGCATGTCCAGGCTGCGGTCGTACAGGGTCAGCTTGCGGCCGAGGGCGATCTGCGCCAGTTCCTGTTTGTCCAGGGGCTCGCCCGGTTGCTTGAGCAAGGCTTCCAGCAGGCGGCTTTCGGAGACGGTGAGGGTGAATTCCTGTTCGTCGATGCTGACCACGCCGCGCACCGGGCTGAAACACAGGTCGCCCAGTTCCAACTGGCTGGACACCGCCGCCGGGTGGCTACGGCGCAGGACTGCGCGCAAGCGGGCGGTCAGTTCCCGTGGGTCGCAGGGCTTGGCCAGGTAATCGTCGGCGCCGAGTTCCAGGCCGAGGATACGGTCCAGCGGTTCGCCCCGGGCCGAGAGCATCAGTACGGGCAAATCCGGGTGATCGCTGCGCAACTGCTTGAGCAGTTCCAGGCCGCTGCCATCGGGCAACATCACATCCAGCACCACGGCCGCCGGGGCGGTTTCAGCCAGCGCGCGGCGTGCGCTCTGGCCGTCGTGACAGGCCCGAACCTGAAACCCTTCCTGGCTCAGCCAACTGCTCAGGAGCTCACACAGCTCCTGGTCATCATCAATAAGTAACAGCTCGCTCATGACTCACTCAATTTAGCCATTGTCGACGTTTTCGACTTGCTCCACTGGCGAAGATACCGCAGAGCAGAGCCAATAGCGCTACCCCGGCGCCAATGACGAACCATTGTTGCTGGTCGGTCAGCAGGCGCGGCAGCGGACTGCTGGCCTGGGCTTCCTTGAGTTGCAGCTTCAAACGCTGGTTCTCCTGGCGCAACCGGGCCAGGAGCGGGCTTTCGCGTTCGCCATCGGCAGTTTGCAATTGTTTGTTCAGTTCTTCCCGTTGCCGTTCGCTTTCTTTCAAGCGTTGCTGCAGCTCGGTGATCTGGCTTCCGGCGCTCAAGGAAAGCGGCGTCGAGTTGCCCCCCTCGGCGTTTTCTTCACCGTGGGCGGGCGCCACGATCGACAACGTGACCAACATCAGGCACAACGGACCCTTGCGCATGGCGACTCCTGGTTCCAATACGAGTATTGGGAAAGTTGTCGGCCGGCAAACGAGAATAATGAGCGATTGAGAACGCGATGAACCGATATGGTTCACCGCGTGGGGCATTGCGAGAAGAAAGTTACGGCAGGACTTGCTTGAACGGCTTCACCAGAACGTTGGCGTAGACGCCTGCGGCGATGTACGGATCAGCGTCGGCCCAGGCCTGGGCGGCGCTCAGGGAGTCGAATTCGGCGACGATCAGGCTGCCGGTGAAACCCGCCGCGCCCGGATCATTGCTGTCGATCGCCGGATGTGGGCCGGCCAGTACGATGCGACCTTCGCCCTTGAGCACTTGCAGGCGCTCGAGGTGTGCAGGCCGAGCGGCCAGGCGGGCTTCCAGGGAGTTGGCGACGTCTGTGGCAATGATTGCGTAAAGCATGTCAGTCCTCGGTTTTTGGCGTTGTGGTGTCGGCATCGTGCAGATGACGGGACAGGTAGATGCCCTGGCCGATCAGGAACAGCAAAGTCATGCCCAGGCTGCCGAAGACCTTGAAGTCGACCCAGTAGCTCTGGAAGGTGAACGCGACAAACAGGTTGGCGGCACCGCAAAACAGGAAGAAGGCGATCCAGGCGATGTTCAGGCGCGTCCAGACCGGCTCCGGCAAGGTCAGCGCGTGGCCCATGATGCGTTTGATCAGCAGGCTGTCACCGACGAAGTGGCTGCCGATGAACGCAAGGGCGAACAGCCAGTTGACCACCGGGGCTTTCCACTTAAGGAACGTCTCGCTGTGGAACGCGAGCGTCAGGCTGCCGAAGACCAGGCAGGCGATCAGGGTCAGCCACTGGCTCTTCTCCAGCTTGCGCTGCTTGATGAACAGTGTGCCGTAGACCACCAGGGAACTGACGATCAGCATCGCGGTGGCGCTGTAAATACCGCCTACAGTGATCTCATGACCGGCGATGTCGACGACCTGTGGGTCGATTTTGAAGACGATGAAAAACAGCAGTAGCGGGATGAAATCGATGAATTGTTTCACAGTGGCAGCCAGAAGCAGGATGTGGCGGCATAATAACAAACATATGGGCGCGCGATAGCGCCAGCTTATTTGAGGTTACAAAGCCCTGTGAATGTTGATTTGCACTGCCATAGCACGGCCTCCGATGGCGCCCTGGCGCCTGCGGTTCTGGTGGCGCGGGCGTTCGAGAAAGGCGTGCGAGTCCTGGCCTTGACCGATCACGACACCCTCGAGGGCCTCGACGAGGCCCGGCACGCGGCTACCGCGCTGGGGATGCAACTGGTCAACGGCGTCGAATTGTCCTGCACCTGGGGCGGCGCGACCATTCATATCCTGGGCTACGGTTTTGACGTCAACGCCGCGCCGTTGGTCGAGGCCATCGCCAGATTGCATGATGGCCGCTGGCTACGCTCCGAGGAAATCAGCCGCAAACTGGCGCTCAAAGGCATGCCGGGGGCGCTTGAAGGCGCCCGGGAGATCCAGCAGGAGCTGGGCGACAGCGGTAACGCGCCGGCCCGCCCGCATTTCGCCGACTGGATGGTGCGTGAAGGTTTCGTCAAGGATCGCGCCGAGGCGTTCCGCAAATGGCTGGGCGCCGGCAAGCTGGGCGACGTCAAGCAACACTGGCCGACCCTGGAGGAAACCGTCGAAACCCTGCGCGCGGCCAAGGCCTGGGTGAGTCTGGCACACCCCTGGCACTACGAATTCACGCGCAGCAAGCGACGTCGCCTGATTGCCGACTATATTCAAGCAGGGGGCCACGCCATCGAAGTGGTCAATGGTTACCAGCCTGCCGAGCAAGTGGGCAGCCTGGCCATTCTGGCCCGCGAGTTCGGTCTGCTGGTCAGTGCCGGCAGTGATTTTCATGGCCCCGGAGGCTGGTCGGAGATCGGTGAATACCGGCCACTCCCGGAGGATCTGCCACCGCTATGGTGTCGATTCAAACATGACCCAATTATTGCCGCCGTCTGAACAGGTAGAGAATGTGAGTCAATTTTTCCAGATTCATCCGGAAAACCCGCAAGCGCGCCTGATCAAACAGGCGGTCGAGATCATCCGCAAGGGCGGGGTGGTGATTTATCCCACGGACTCTTCCTACGCCATAGGTTGCCAGATCGGCGACAAGGTAGCCGTGGAGCGCGTTCGGCGTCTGCGGCAGCTGGATGAAAAGCACAACTTCGCGCTGATTTGCAGCGACCTGTCGCAACTGGGGCTGTTCGCCAAGATCGACACCGGCACTTTCCGCATTCTCAAGGCCCATCTGCCGGGGCCGTATACCTTCATTCTCAACGCCACCCGCGAAGTGCCGCGGCTGTTGTTGCACCCGAAGAAACGCACCATCGGCCTGCGTGTGCCTAGCCACCCGATTGCCCTGGCGCTGCTGGCTGAACTGGGCGAGCCGTTGATGAGCGTAACCCTGATCATGCCAGGCGATGACGATCCGTTGAGCGATCCGCACGAAATGCGCCAGTTGCTCGAACATCAGGTCGATCTGATCATCGACGGCGGTTTCGGCGGGATCAAGGCGTCCACCGTGATCAGCCTCGCCGACGGCGAGCCGGAAGTCATTCGCGTTGGTTGCGGCGATCCTGCGCCGTTCATGGTCGAGGCCTAGATGTCCGCAGTAGAACCCGTCGACAGTCAGGCCGGAGCCCAGCAGGAACTGCCCTTCGCCATGGTCTATGGCCAGGCGGTCATGGAAATGCCGCTGGACCTGTACATCCCGCCGGATGCCCTCGAAGTCTTTCTCGAGGCGTTCGAAGGCCCGCTCGACCTGCTGCTGTACCTGATCCGCAAACAGAACATCAACATCCTCGACATCCCGGTGGCGGAAATCACTCGCCAGTACATGGGCTACGTCGAATTGATGCAGTCGGTGCGCCTGGAGCTGGCCGCCGAATACCTGGTGATGGCGGCGATGCTGGCCGAGATCAAGTCGCGGATGCTGTTGCCACGGGCCGAAACCGTCGAAGACGAAGAGGAAGACCCGCGCGCCGAACTGATTCGCCGCTTGCAGGAATACGAGCGTTTCAAGGCTGCCGCCGAAGGCATCGACGGCCTGAGTCGCGTCGGCCGTGATGTGGTGGTGCCCAAGCTTGACGCCCCGGAGGCCCGGGCGCGCAAGCTGTTGCCGGATGTGCGCTTGTCAGAGCTGCTGTTGTCCATGGCCGAGGTGTTGCGCCGTGGCGACATGTTCGAAAGCCATCAGGTCAGCCGCGAAGCGCTGTCGACCCGCGAACGCATGAGCGATGTGCTGGAGCGCCTCAAGGGCGGCGGTTTCGTACCGTTTGTCGAGCTGTTCACCGCTGAAGAAGGGCGCTTGGGGGTGGTGGTGACCTTCATGGCGATCCTTGAATTGGTCAAGGAATCCCTGGTCGAGCTGGTGCAGAATGAGCCATTTGCCGCGATCCACGTGCGAGCCCGAGCCGAATAACGAGTCGAAACATGAACCTGACTGAACCCCGTGATCTGGCACCCTTGCTTGAAGCCTTTCTGTTGGCCTCGGGAAAGCCGCAATCTTTGGAAAGCCTGTTCGAACTCTTCGAAGAAGGCGAACGCCCGGAACCACCGGTCTTCAAGAAGGCCCTGACGATTCTCGCCAAGTCCTGCGATGGCCGCGCGTTTGAACTCAAGGAAGTGGCCTCGGGGTATCGCCTGCAAATTCGCGAGAAATTTGCGCCTTGGGTCGGGCGTCTGTGGGAGGAGCGCCCGCAGCGTTACTCCCGGGCCATGCTGGAAACCATGGCACTGATTGCCTATCGCCAGCCGATCACCCGCGGTGAAATCGAAGACGTGCGGGGCGTGGCGGTCAACAGCAATATCGTCAAGACCTTGATGGAGCGCGAGTGGATCCGCATCGTCGGCTACCGCGACGTGCCCGGCAAGCCGGCGATGTTCGCCACCACCAAGGCGTTCCTCGATCACTTCAACCTGAAGAACCTCGACGACCTGCCACCGCTGGCGGAACTGCGCGAGCTGGAACCGGATCCGGTGCTCGACTTCGATGATGCCCCGGTACCGGCAGCCCTGCAGGAACTGGCCGACGCCAGTGCCGAACCGGAAGAGCCCAAGGAAGAAACCAGTTTCCACACGCTGCTGCTGGAACTGGACAGCATGGAGGAGGGGATCAAGACCGATTTCGACGATTTGCTGCGTGATGGGGCGTCGCCTGAATTCGATCCGGAACAGTCGGTCATCGAGCCAGAAGTCGAAGCGGCACAGCCCGAGCCTGAACCGGAAATTGAACCGGAGCAAGAAGACGACATCCTCGGTGTCGCCGAAGCCCGGGAAAAGCTCCTGGCCGCCGTTGCCGCTCTCGAACAACCGAAACCCGAGCCCGAATTGTCGGACGAAGAAGCCGAAGCCCAGGCCCTGGCCGAAGCCATCGAGGCCGAACGGCGCCAGTTCGAAGATTGACACCGATCCTGTAGGAGCGAGCTTGCTCGCGATGGTCGTGAACGATGACGCGCACATCCGGATGCCCGTGGCGCCATTGGGTTTTTCGCGAGCAAGCTCGCTCCTACAGGGGGTTGTGATCGCCGAATGATCAAGTTGCGTGTCACCGGTCGGCGGAAAAACAAATAACCTTGCCTTGATCAGCTAGTCTCTGATGCGCAAACGCCCTCATGCGCGTATGATTCGCGACCCTTCGGCGATCCCTTCGCCCAAGTACCCAGTTTTCAGACCACACCGGGAGGTGCCCAGATGAGTATCAAAGACCAGCAAGACGACCAGCCAATCGGCCCAGCAGGCGAAAAACTGCAGAAAGTCCTCGCCCGTATCGGCGTCGGCTCGCGCCGTGACGTGGAAGCCTGGATCAGCCACGGCCGCATCAAGGTAAACGGCAAAGACGCCACCCTTGGCCAGCGTGTCGACATGCACGACGCCATCACCATCGATGGCAAGGTGATCAAGCGCGAAGAGGCTGCCGAGTCGGTCCGCCGCGTGATCATGTACAACAAGCCCGACGGCGAGATCTGCACCCGTGTCGACCCGGAAGGCCGTCCGACCGTGTTCGACAAGATGCCGCGCCCTAAAGAGGGACGCTGGATCAACATCGGTCGTTTGGACATCAACACCACCGGTCTGCTGATGTTCACCACCGACGGTGAGCTGGCAAACCGCCTGATGCACCCTTCCTACGAAATGGACCGTGAATATGCGGTACGTGTGCGTGGTGAAGTCGATGACGAGATGATCGAGCGTCTGAAGGCTGGTGTTGTCCTTGAAGACGGCCCGGCCAAGTTCACCGACATCAAGCAGGCGCCAGGCGGTGAAGGTTTCAACCACTGGTATCACTGCGTGGTGATGGAAGGTCGTAACCGCGAAGTTCGTCGCCTGTGGGAATCCCAGGGCCTGGTGGTCAGCCGTCTGAAGCGCGTGCGTTTCGGCCCGGTGTTCCTCAACTCCGACCTGCCGATGGGCCGCTGGCGCGAAATGAGCCAGTACGAAGTCGACATCCTGAGTGCCGAGGTCGGCCTGACGCCGGTCGCGATGCCGCAGATGAACGCCAAGAGCAAGGACAAGCTTGACCGGATGCAGCGCAAGTCGTCGCGTCCGATGGCCAAGACCGAACGCGTTCGTACCCTGCGTCCAGCCACTGGTGCAGCCGCCGCACCTGCCGCGCCTCGTGCCAGCCGCGAGCCGCAGATCGAAGGCGAGCGTCCAGGGCGCAAGCCTGCTGCCCGTCAGGACGGCGAACGCGGTCCACGTACGCCACGTCCGGCCAACGGCCGTACCGAGCGTGGCGAAGGTCGTGGTACGCCGGTAGCCGATCGCCCGGCCGACACCAAGCGCCCGGCCAAGCCCGCGCCGAAGCGTCCGGGGATCAAACTGGTCGACGGTGACACGCCATCGGGCAAGCGCCGTGGCGCACCGGCCGGTTCCGGCCAGCGTCCAGGCTTCGGTCGTCGCAAGCCGGAGTGAGGCAGCGGTAAGCTGTTAGCGGCAAGTGAAAAACGCCAACCTTCGGGTTGGCGTTTTTTTTCGTCTGGCTTTATGTCCGTATTGTTTTTGAGGGCGCCATCGCGAGCAAGCTCGCTCCCACAGGGTAATGAGTTTGCTCGGAGAATCGCGATTAAAATGTGGGAGCGAGCTTGCTCGCGATGGCGCCAGTCGTCGCGCTGAGACCTCCAATATGGAAATCATGGTTTACGCGATGTAAAGAAATCCTGACAAAAACCACGGATTAACCCCGTGGATTCGCCACTCCCTGGATACCGTAAGAAAACGCTTACGCTTCAGCGTCTTCCTTCCTCCTTCCGACCCTCTGGCCCGCTTGTTTCACCGCTCCATGCAGGGTGTTATGCGCGCCATGCCTGTCGTGCAGGTGCATAACAAAAAGGAGGCGCAATGAACGCCGCAATCCGTTTTCATCTCTCCGCGAGTGGCGTGTTTGGCGCCGTCTGCGTCGATGATCCGCAAGGATCTGACCCATTTTTTGCAGCCGCCCGAGCCTCTCGGGGCGGACACAGGCAATCCCGGCCATAGACACGCTTGTCCAGCGGGTCTGGCAGCAGGGGGTTACAGGTGTACAATGCGCCGCGTTTTACCTGTGACCTCCTGCGCATCTGCGCAAACCTCAAGGCTATCCGCCTTGTTCACTCCGTCGCGTCACGAGCGTGTCGGGTTCGATTTCGTCACAGATAAAAACAAACAGGTGACGCATGACCGTTGTAATTACGCTGAACTCCTGGTGCCTGCGCTGGGGTTTGATCGGTGCCGCTTAACGCCTTTCTTGAGCAGCAACGTCTACTGAACATCATCAAACCTTGCGTGAGACCCTTTTCATGAGTGGACAAAACCCGCAATCAGGCGAGCTGAAACGCGGCCTGAAAAATCGCCACATTCAATTGATCGCCCTCGGTGGCGCGATCGGTACCGGCTTGTTCCTCGGCTCGGCCGGGGTGCTGAAATCCGCCGGCCCGTCGATGATCCTCGGCTACGCCATCTGTGGCTTCATCGCCTTCATGATCATGCGCCAACTGGGTGAAATGATCGTCGAAGATCCGGTGGCCGGCTCCTTCAGCCACTTCGCGCACAAGTACTGGGGCGGCTTTGCCGGCTTCCTGTCGGGCTGGAACTGCTGGATCCTGTACATTCTGGTGGGTATGTCCGAGCTGACCGCGGTCGGCAAGTACATCCACTACTGGGCGCCGGACATCCCGACCTGGGCCTCCGCAGCTGCCTTCTTCGTGCTGATCAACGCCATCAACCTGGCCAACGTCAAAGTCTTTGGCGAGGCCGAGTTCTGGTTTGCGATCATCAAGGTCGTGGCGATCGTCGGCATGATTGCTCTGGGCAGCTACCTGCTGGTCAGTGGCAATGGCGGCCCGCAAGCTGCGGTCAGCAACCTGTGGTCCCACGGTGGCTTCTTCCCGAACGGTGTCACGGGTCTGGTGATGGCCATGGCTTTCATCATGTTTTCCTTCGGTGGCCTGGAAATGCTCGGTTTCACCGCTGCCGAAGCCGACAAACCGAAAACCGTGATTCCGAAAGCGATCAACCAGGTGATCTACCGGATCCTGATTTTCTACATCGGTGCATTGGTGATCCTGCTGTCGTTGACGCCGTGGGACAGCTTGCTGACCACCCTGAACGCTTCCGGTGATTCCTATAGCGGCAGCCCGTTCGTGCAAGTGTTCTCGATGCTGGGCAGCAATACCGCTGCGCACATCCTCAACTTCGTGGTCCTGACCGCTGCGCTGTCGGTGTACAACAGCGGCACCTACTGCAACAGCCGCATGCTGCTGGGGATGGCCGAGCAAGGCGATGCGCCAAAGGCATTGGCGAAGATCGACAAGCGCGGTGTGCCGGTGCGCTCGATCCTGGCCTCGGCCGCCGTGACTCTGATCGCGGTACTGCTGAACTACCTGATTCCGCACAGCGCGCTGGAACTGCTGATGTCGCTGGTGGTGGCCACCCTGGTGATCAACTGGGCGATGATCAGCTACTCGCACTTCAAGTTCCGCCAACACATGAACAAGACAAAACAAACGCCACTGTTCAAGGCCTTGTGGTATCCGTACGGCAACTACATCTGCCTGGCGTTCGTGTTGTTCATCCTTGGTGTGATGTTGTTGATTCCGGGGATCCAGACATCGGTGTACGCGATTCCAGTGTGGCTCGTGTTCATGTGGGTCTGCTACGGCATCAAGAACAAGCGCAGCGCGCAACATGCACTGCAGGTTGCCGGCTCTGCGGCGAAGTAAACGCAGAACGCAGAAACAACGAACCCGGCCATGTGCCGGGTTTGTTTTTTTTCGGGGTTCACATAAATCCCTTTGTGGGAGCAAGCCCGCTCCCACATTGGTTCTGCTGCGTTCCTGACACTCATTCGCGGTATCCTGCACACTCTGAATACGGACGCTTTTCCATGCTGGTGATTTCCAACAACGTGCAACTGCCGGATGCCGAGATCGAGTTGACGGCCATTCGCGCCCAGGGCGCGGGTGGGCAGAACGTCAACAAGGTTTCCAGCGCCGTGCACCTGCGCTTCGACATTCCGACGTCGTCCTTGCCCGAGTTCTACAAGGAGCGGCTGCTGGCGCTGCGCGACAGTCGCATCACCAGCGACGGTGTGTTGATCATCAAGGCCCAGCAGTACCGGACGCAGGAGCAGAACCGCGCCGATGCGCTGTTGCGGCTGACCGAGTTGATCCTCAGTGCCACCAAGGTCGAGAAAAAGCGCCGTCCGACCAAACCGACCCTCGGCTCGAAGACCCGTCGCCTCGAATCCAAGAGCAAGCGCGGCAATATCAAGGCCGGGCGCGGCAAGGTCGACTTCTAGCGGGCGTCCCGCGCTTCGCGTTGCTTCGGCGCCTGCCGGTACAGGTATAGGCTCAGCATCAAACCGCTGAGCGCGGCGAGGGCGGCGAACAGGAAGATCGAAGCGAACCCGAACCCGGCGGCAATCGCCCCGGCCAGCGGCCCGGTGATCCCCAGCGACAAGTCGATGAACAGCGAATAGGCGCCGACCGCTGCACCACGGCTGGAGGCCGGGACCAAGTTGACCGCCTCCACGCCCAGTGCCGGAAACACCAGCGAAAAGCCGAAGCCGCTCAGCGCCGCACCCGCCAGTGCCCAATGGGCATCCGGTGCCAGCCACAGCAGGAGCAATCCCAGGGTTTCCACTGACAGGCAGGCAATGGCCACGCGAAAGCCGCCGAGGCGGTTGATCAGGTTGCCGAACAGTAAGCGCGCGCCGATGAAGCTGGCGCCGAACAGGCTTAGGCACAGCACCGCGTTGTCCCAGTGTTGCGTGGCGTAATACAAGGTGATGAAGGTGGCGATGGTGCCGAAGCCGATGGAGCCCAGGGCCAGGCCGCAACCGTGGGGGAAGACTCGCCCCAGCACATGCATGAACGGCAGGCGCTCACCGGCAACGATCGGCGCGGCGGTTTTCGGCCAGGCCAGCAGCAGGCCGAGGATCGCCAGCAGCACAATGCTCACTCCCATGCTCCACAAGCCCAGTTGATGGACGAGCAGCACGCCCAGGGGCGCGCCGACAGCCAGTGCGCCATAGCTGGCGATACCGTTCCAGGAGATGACCTTGGCCGTGTTCGCCGCGCCGACCCGGCCGATGCCCCAGCCAATCGAGCCCGAGCCCACCAGGCTTTCCGCGCTGCCGAGCACTAGGCGGCCGATCAACAGGCTGATCAGGCTCAAGGTCGGCAGGCTCTGGGTCCAGGCCGAGACCAGCATGAACACACCGCTCAAGCCGCAACCGGCCAGGCCATACATCACAGCCAGTTTGCTGCCCTTGTTGTCGATGATCTTCCCGGCATAGGGGCGGCTGAGCAGGGTGGCCAGGTATTGCACGCTGATCACCAGACCCGCGATCACCGCGCCGAAGCCCAGGTCGCTGTGGACGTAACCGGGCAATACGGCCAGGGGGATGCCGATGTTCAGGTAGCCAATGAAGGTGAAAAGGACGATGGAAACGACTTGCAGCGTGACCGCCAGGGGGCGCTGGTTTTCAGGCATGGGTAAAGGTCCACGGTAAAGCAGGATAGATAGGCTGCTTATGATAGCGGTGTGGACGGTCGTCGGTTGTGAAAAAGTAAAACTATTTACCGGGCGGTGGTCATTCAGCTTTGACGGGAGCGACCAGTTGCGTGGTGACCAGGGCGGCCAGCGCATTTTCCTGGGTGCCGAAGCGGGCGAGCAAAGCGGCTTGTTTCTCGGGAGAGAGGCGATTCCAGATCTCGATCATTTTCTCGGCGGTGCCGATCAGGACGCTGGCCTGCGCTTCGCTGAATTCATCGGTCATGGAAAGTCTCGTTTCAGGCAGTGTGGAAAGCGCATGGTAGCGCTTTCCACACGGTCTGTACGGCGGGTGTTTCAGTCTTCACTGTCAGCCTGGCGGCTGTCAGTGGCTTCTTTCGGCTCGGGCTGTTGGGCTCCGGCTTGCTGCGTGGTCGTCTGCTCAGGTACGTGCAGGCTTGGGAAGGGGAGATTAGGAATCTCGTGCATGGTTGCGCTCCTCGCTAAGTCTGTTGATAGATCTGGTAGATCCGCGCTTTAAAAAAGCCTGGGCAGGATACAGCACTGAAAATGACAAACGGACTTTTATATCCATTTGTTTCGACGGATGGGGTTGTATAGACAGATAAGTAACAATTACGCAGAAGCAAATGTGGGAGCGAGCTTGCTCGCGATTGCGGAGTGTCATTCAACGATGATGTTGACTGATAGACCGCTATCGCGAGCAAGCTCGCTCCCACAGGGGGATTGCAGTGCCCGAGGGTTACTTGCAGACGTTGGCAATCGCCTCGGCCAGCAAATCCAGGCGCGTGGCATCAATGCCGGCCACGTTGGCCCGGCCCGAGCTGACCATGTACACGCTGTGATGATCGCGCAGGTTCTTCACTTGCTCAGGCGACAGGCCGGTGTAGGAGAACATCCCGCGTTGCAGGCCAATATGGGCAAAGCGCTCGCGCAAACCGTGAGGCTCCAGCGCTTCCACCAAACCGCTGCGCAGTTGGGCGATACGCAGGCGCATCGCTTCAACTTCGTCGGCCCACAGGCGTTTCAGCTCTGGATCACCGAGGATGGTCGCTACAACGGCAGCGCCATGATCCGGCGGCGTCGACCACAGGTTGCGGGCGATGTTGGCCAGTTGGCTGCGGATATCCACGAGCTTGTCGGCGGTTTTCGCGCAGACAATCAGCGCGCCGGTGCGGTCGCGGTACAGGCCGAAATTCTTTGAGCAGGAACTGGTGATCAGCAGTTCCGGCAACTCGGCGGCGAACAGCCGGGTCGACCAGGCATCCTGTTCCAGGCCATCGCCGAATCCTTGATACGCGAAGTCGATCAGTGGCAGCAGTTCGCGCTTGCGTACTACCTCCAGCACCCGCTGCCAGTCATCCTGGGACAGGTCGAAACCGGTCGGGTTGTGGCAGCAGGCGTGCAGCAAGACCACGTCACCCTTGGGCGCTTCATTGAGTGCTGCCAGCATGCCGTCGACGTCGAGCCGGTTGTCACTGCCCACGTACGGGTAGTGGCTGACCTTGACCTTGGCTGCCGCAAAAATCGTTTCGTGGATCGGCCAGGTCGGGTTGCTCAACCACACGCCGCGACCTGGCAGGCACTGGGCGATGAAGTCCGCGCTCAGGCGCAACGCCCCGGTGCCGCCCGGAGTCTGGGTGGCGCCGGCGCGTTGTGCGCTGATCAGCTTCGAGTCGGCACCGAGCACCAGTTCATTGATCGCTTTGCCGAACGCCGGTTCGCCGTGACCACCGATGTAGGTCTTGGTGGACTGGTGATCCACCAAGCGCTGCTCGGCAAGCTTCACTGACTCGAGAATCGGCGTCAGGCCCTGGGCGTCCTTGTAGACACCCACGCCCAAATCGAACTTGCGCGGGTTAGGGTCCTGCGCGTAGGCCTCCATCAGGCCCAGAATCGGGTCGCCAGGCACTCGACCGATGGCGTCGAAATGCATTACTTGCGCCCCTCAGCGTCCTTCGCCACTTCGTCAGTGCGCGCGGCCATGATGAAATCGTTGCGGTGCAGGCCCTTGATCGAGTGGCTCCACCAGGTCACGGTCACTTTGCCCCACTCGGTCAGCAGGCCCGGGTGATGGCCCTCGGCTTCGGAGATTTCGCCGACGGCGTTGGTGAACGCCAGGGCGTGCTTGAAGTTCTTGAACAGGAAGACCTTTTCCAGCTGCATGACGCTGTCACGTACTTCGATGTTCCAGTCCGGGATCTGCTTGATCAGGATCGGCAGTTCTTCGTCGCTGACTTGTGGGGCGTCGGCGCGGCAGGCTTCGCAATGGGCTTGGTTCAAAGTGGACATGGTGTGTTTCCTGTAATCGAGTGTTTTTATATCGGTCGACAGTGCCGTCACGCTAAACCAAAGCGACGGTGACTGACAGACTCACTTGTCAGCAAAAGTCGCGGTTCACGCAGCTTTTGGTTTTGGCGGAAATTTCGGCGTGTGCAGACCCATCTGCATCGCTTGCTTGACCATGCCCATGATGTCTTCGTGGGCCAGGTCGAACAGGCGCTTGAGGTTCGGCAGAACGAAATACAGGGGTTGCAGGATGTCGATGCGGTAAGGCGTGCGCATGCATTCCAGCGGGTCGAAGGCTTGGTGTTCAGGCTCGTTCGACAGGCTGTAGACAGTCTCTTTCGGTGAGGACAGGATGCCACCGCCGTAGATGCGCTGGCCTTGCGGGGTGTCGAGCAGGCCGAACTCGATGGTCATCCAGTACAGGCGCGCCAGGTACACGCGTTCTTCCTTGGACGCCTTGAGGCCGAGCTTGCCGTAGGTGTGGGTGAATTCGGCGAACCACGGGTTGGTCAGCAGCGGGCAGTGACCGAAGATCTCGTGGAAAATGTCCGGCTCTTGCAGGTAGTCCAGTTCTTCGCGGGTACGAATAAAAGTCGCCACCGGAAACTGCTTGCTGGCCAGCAATTCGAAAAAGGTCTGGAAGGGAATCAGTGCGGGAACCCGGGCAACCTGCCAGCCGGTGGTTTCAGCGAGGACCTTGTTGATTTCGCCGAGTTGAGGAATGCGGTCGTGGGGCAGACCGAGTTTTTCGATACCGTCCAGGTACTCCTGGCACGCACGCCCTTCGATCACTTTCAGTTGACGAGTGATCAGCGTGTTCCACACCGCGTGTTCTTCGGCGGGGTAGTCGATAAAACCTTGCGCATCGGGCTCGCGAGCCACGTATTGCGTCTGCTTCATGCTGCTCTCCTGCTAGGGGATTTCGTTCTTGTTATGTACTGCTATGGACCTAGAAATACCTCAAGAATTGCGCTGTTGCAGCAGGTGACTCTGGTAATTCGCAGGAAGATTTACCGTTTTTCGTAAATTTTTCGTTACGGATTAACTGCTGTGGCGCAGATGTTGAGTTTTTCGGGTTTGAAAAGCATCGTACCTGTCACATAATCTTGACGACTATCTGAGCACCTCAGCAGAAAAATAATCCCCGTAGGAGCGAGCCTGCTCGCGATGGACGTTAACGAAAACGCGTTCATCCTGAATAAACGCGTTGCGCTCGACTCCATCGCGAGCAGGCTCGCTCCTACAGGTTACGCACCCCATTCATCGTTTTTTCGGGCCTTTAATATGCGTATCAAAGTCCACTGCCAGAACCGCATCGGCATCCTGCGCGACATTCTCAACCTGTTGGTGGAGTACGGGATCAACGTGGCCCGCGGTGAGGTGGGGGGGGAGCATGGCAACGCCATCTACCTGCATTGTCCAAACCTGATCAACATTCAGTTCCAGGCCTTGCGTCCGAAATTCGAAGCGATTGCCGGGGTCTTTGGCGTCAAGCGTGTAGGGCTGATGCCCAGCGAGCGTCGGCACATGGAACTCAATGCACTGCTCGGTGCGCTGGAGTTTCCGGTGCTGTCGATCGACATGGGCGGTTCCATTGTCGCGGCCAACCGTGCGGCGGCGCAGTTGCTCGGGGTGCGCGTCGACGAGGTGCCGGGGATTCCCCTGTCGCGGTACGCCGAGGATTTCGATTTGCCGGAACTGGTGCGCGCCAACAAGTCGCGGATCAACGGGCTGCGGGTCAAGGTCAAGGGGGATGTGTTCCTGGCCGACATCGCGCCGCTGCAATCGGAGCATGACGACAGCGAGGCCATGGCCGGTGCGGTGCTGACATTGCACCGCGCCGACCGGGTGGGCGAGCGCATCTACAACGTGCGCAAGCAGGAGTTGCGCGGCTTCGACAGCATCTTCCAAAGCTCGAAAGTCATGGCCGCCGTGGTGCGCGAAGCGCGACGCATGGCGCCATTGGATGCACCGCTGTTGATCGAAGGGGAAACCGGCACCGGCAAAGAGTTGCTGGCGCGGGCTTGCCACTTGGCCAGCCCTCGAGGGCAATCGCCGTTGATGGCGCTCAATTGCGC
This sequence comes from Pseudomonas sp. GW823-FHT06E10, assembly GCF_058794995.1. Classification (NCBI taxonomy): domain Bacteria; kingdom Pseudomonadati; phylum Pseudomonadota; class Gammaproteobacteria; order Pseudomonadales; family Pseudomonadaceae; genus Pseudomonas; species Pseudomonas sp. GW823-FHT06E10. The sequence goes on from NZ_JBXAHJ010000011.1 coordinate 37,050, forward strand.
CGGTCTGCCGGAGTCCATGGCCGAGACGGAATTGTTCGGTTACGGCCCGGGCGCCTTTGAAGGGGCGCGGGCCGAAGGCAAGCTCGGGCTGCTGGAGCTGACGGCGGGCGGCACGCTGTTTCTCGATGGCGTCGGGGAAATGAGCCCGCGTTTGCAGGTGAAATTGCTGCGTTTTTTGCAGGACGGTTGCTTCCGTCGTGTGGGCAGTGATGAAGAGGTCTACCTCGACGTGCGAGTGATCTGCGCGACCCAGGTCGACCTGTCCGAATTGTGCGCTCGCGGTGAGTTCCGCCAGGACCTCTACCACCGCTTGAATGTGTTGTCGCTGCACATCCCGCCGTTGCGCGAATGCCTCGACGGCTTGACGCCGCTGGTGGAGCACTTCCTCGATCAGGCCAGTCGGCAGATCGGCTGCTCGTTGCCAAAGCTGGCGCCGGCGGCCATGGAGCGGCTCAGTCACTACCATTGGCCAGGTAACGTGCGTCAACTGGAGAACGTTCTGTTCCAGGCGGTTTCCCTGTGCGACGGCGGCACGGTCAAGGCCGAGCATATTCGTCTGCCGGATTATGGCGTGCGTCAGCCCCTTGGCGATTTTTCGCTGGAGGGTGGGTTGGACGAGATCGTCGGGCGTTTCGAGAAGGCGGTACTGGAACGGCTTTATTCGGAACATGCCAGCAGCCGATTGCTCGGCAAGCGACTGGGTGTTTCCCACACAACCATTGCCAACAAGTTGCGTGAATATGAAATAGGCAAACTGGAGCGTTAAAAACCCACTCAAATAATAAATATTCTCGAGTGTCAATATTTATCCAGTGCTGTCATTTCGCATTTAAGGCGCTAAAGCTTCTGCTATTGATCTGAATCATGGAACTTATAGAGGAAGCCATCTAGGCTCCTCTCAAAGTTTGGCAGGAGTGCTGACCATGCCATCAATGGATGACTCTACCCAGCGAGTTCGCAAAGAAACTCGCCTCTTCTATTTCCTGATCATTGTTCTGTTTCCACTGTTATCGGTGGCGATAGTCGGTGGTTACGGTTTTTTTGTCTGGTTCCTGCAAATGCTCCTCGGGCCGCCAGGCCCTCCCAACTGATCGCCATCTATCTCTAATTCAGCAGGGAGTACGGGACATGGGAAAGACGCTGCACATTGCCAGTCTGGTAGTACATGCCCGTCCGGCCCTGTTCGAGGCGGTGAAAGCCAACTTGCGTTTGCTCAAGGGCGTTGAACTTCATCAGGAAAGCCCTGCCGGCAAACTGGTGGTTGTGCTGGAAACCGATCACGAAAGCCAGATTCTTCAGCGAATCGATCAGATCAATCGCTTGCCAGGCGTGCTCAATGCCGCCCTGGTTTATCACGAGATTCTCGATGTAACGGGAGAAAGCACATGCCTATGACGCGGCGAGAGTTTGTCAAAGTCCAGGCTGCCGGGATCGCGGCAGCGGCTGCGGGCCTCCCGGTGTTTACCTCTGCCAGCAACCTGATTACCGAACAAGACATGGTCGCCCTGGACTGGAACAAGGCGCCCTGTCGTTTTTGCGGCACCGGTTGCAGCGTCATGGTGGCGACCAAGGACAACAGGGTTGTTGCAACTCACGGCGACGTAAAAGCCGAGGTCAATCGCGGGTTGAACTGTGTCAAAGGCTACTTTTTGTCCAAGATCATGTACGGCGTTGATCGGCTGACTCAGCCGCTGTTGCGCATGACCAATGGGCAATATGACAAACAAGGCGAGTTTCACCCGGTGTCCTGGAAACAGGCGTTCGATGTGATGGAGTCGAAGTACAAGGAGGCGCTGAAGAACAAGGGCGGGGAGTCTATCGCCATGTTCGGTTCCGGACAGTGGACGATCTGGGAAGGGTACGCGGCCAACAAATTGATGAAGGCGGGGTTTCGCTCGAACAACATCGATCCCAATGCACGCCATTGCATGGCCTCGGCGGTCATGGGCTTTATGCGCACGTTCGGTATCGATGAGCCAATGGGCTGTTATGACGATATAGAAGTCACCGATGCATTCGTCTTGTGGGGTTCGAACATGGCGGAAATGCATCCGATTCTGTGGAGTCGGGTCACTGATCGCCGTTTAAGCCAGCCGAATGTGAAAGTGGCCGTGCTCTCTACTTTCGAACATCGCAGTTTTGAACTGGCCGACATTCCGATGGTGTTCAAGCCGCAGACTGACCTGCTCATTCTCAACTACATCGCCAATCACATCATTGAAAGCGGTTCGGTCAACAAAGACTTCGTCAGCAAACACACCAAGTTCGCCAAAGGCACGGATGACATCGGCTACGGTTTGCGTGCCGATAATCCGCTGGAGATGAAAGCCAAAAATGCCGACAAGGCGAACACCTGGACCGACATCGACTTCGAGCAATTCGCCGCTTTTGTAAAACCCTACACCCTTGAGCGCACGGCGAAAGAAACCGGTGTGCCAACCGAGCGCCTCAAGGCATTGGCCGAACTGTACGCCGACCCCAAGCGCAAGGTGGTTTCGTTCTGGACCATGGGCTTCAACCAGCACACCCGGGGTGTGTGGGCCAACAACCTGATCTACAACATTCACCTGCTGACCGGGAAAATCAGCGAGCCGGGCAACAGTCCTTTCTCCCTGACGGGTCAGCCTTCGGCCTGCGGGACGGCACGTGAAGTGGGCACGTTCTCCCATCGTTTGCCGGCCGACCTGGTGGTCACCAATCCGGCGCACCGCGCCACCGCGGAAAAAATCTGGAAGCTCCCGGCGGGCACCATCAAGGAAAAGGTCGGGTTCCATGCCGTGCAGCAGAGTCGCATGCTCAAGGACGGCGTGCTCAATGTGTATTGGACGATGGCCAGCAACAACATGCAGGCCGGGCCCAACATCATGCAGGAAGTGCTGCCGGGGTGGCGCAACCCCGAGAACTTCGTGGTGGTGTCGGATGTGTATCCCACCGTCTCGGCACAGGCGGCCGATCTGATTTTGCCGACGGCGATGTGGGTCGAGAAAGAGGGCGCTTACGGCAACGCGGAGCGGCGTACGCAGTTCTGGCATCAACTGGTCTCGGCGCCGGGTGACGCCAAGTCGGACCTTTGGCAATTGGTCGAGTTTTCCAAGCGTTTTAAAACCGACGAGGTCTGGCCGCAGGAACTGTTGGACGGCTCACCGCAATACAAGGGCAAGACCCTGTATGAGGTGCTGTTCAAGAATGGCCAGGTCGATCAGTTCCCTGTTGAACAAATGGCGGCGGGCTATCAGAACGACGAGGCCCGGGATTTCGGTTTCTACCTGCAAAAAGGTCTGTTCGAAGAATATGCCCAGTTCGGCCGTGGACATGGTCATGACTTGGCGCCCTTTGATCGTTATCACTCCGAGCGCGGGTTGCGCTGGCCTGTCGTCGAAGGCAAGGAAACGCTTTGGCGCTTCCGCGAAGGTTACGATCCGTATGTCGAGAAGGGCAGTGGCGTGCAGTTCTACGGCTACCCCGATAAGAAGGCAATCATCTTCGCGCTGCCTTACGAGCCTCCTGCGGAAGCCCCGGACGCGGACTTCCCGTTCTGGTTGAGCACCGGTCGGGTGCTTGAGCATTGGCACACCGGGACTATGACCCAGCGTGTCGAAGAACTTTATAAAGCGGTCCCCGATGCGCTGGTCTACATGCACCCGGCCGATGCCAAGGCCTTGAATGCCCGGCGTGGCAGCGAAGTAAAGCTGATCAGTCGGCGCGGCGAGATGCGTGCACGGATTGAAACCCGGGGGCGCAACAAGCCGCCCCAAGGCCTGGTGTTCGTGCCGTTTTTCGATGCCAACAAGCTGATCAACAAAGTCACGCTTGATGCGACGGACCCGATCTCCAAACAGACCGATTACAAGAAATGCGCGATCAGGATTGAGTTGATCAAGACGGCATAAGGAGAGCTTTCATGAATTATCGTTCGCTGTCCTTGCTTGTCATGCTGCTGATGTGGCTGCCCGCGACATTTGCGGCAGAACCCGGTTACCCACTGGATGCGCCGGCACCGGATGGGCGGCGAGTCGGCGGGACCCTGACCCAGGAGCTGCCGGCACCGCCCATTGCCGAAGACGAGAACAAGGACCTCAAGCGTGAGCGTAATTACCCCGATCAACCGCCCACCATACCCCACAGCATTCGCGGGTATGCCATCGACATGAACAGCAACAAGTGCCTGACCTGCCACAGTCGCGCCAACAGTGCGCGTACCCAGGCGCCGATGATCAGCATCACTCACTACATGGACCGTGACGGCCAGGCATTGGCGGCGGTGTCGCCGCGCCGATATTTCTGCAACCAGTGTCACGTGCCGCAAAAGGATGTGAAGCCACTGGTGAACAACAGCTTCAAGAACATCGACCAGGTCTTGCAAGACGAAATCAACCACCAGCCGAAACCTTGAGGAAAGGCCATGAAATCTTTGCTTGCCTTGCTCAAGGATTATTGGGGTGTGCTGCGTCGGCCCAGCGTGCATTACAGCCTGGGTTTCCTGACTCTCGGCGGGTTTATCGCCGGGGTGATTTTCTGGGGTGGGTTCAACACCGCGCTGGAAGCGACCAACACCGAGAAGTTCTGCACGTCCTGCCATGAAATGCGCGACAACGTTTTTGTCGAGTTGCAGGAAACCATTCACTACACCAACCGCTCGGGCGTGCGCGCCACGTGCCCGGACTGTCACGTCCCCCATGAGTGGACGCACAAGATCGCCCGCAAGATGCAGGCTTCCAAGGAGGTCTGGGGCAAGCTGTTCGGCACTATCAGTACCCGGGACAAGTTTCTGGGCATGCGCCGGGAGCTGGCCGAACACGAGTGGGCACGGCTCAAGGCCAACGATTCCCGGGAGTGTCGCAACTGCCATAACTTCGAGTTCATGGACTTCACACGCCAGGGTAAACGCGCCGCCAACATGCACTCCACCTCCTTGGCCAGTGGCCAGGCGACCTGTATCGATTGCCATAAAGGCATTGCCCACAAATTGCCCGACATGAGCGGCGTGAAAGGTTGGTAGCCGGCTTTTCACGGCATTGCCGCCAAGCGGCATAACCGCGCCGGTTTTTCGTCTTCGATACATCGTTCGATTCCCTTCTGATTAGCCTCCAGCCCCTTGTTTAAAGGGGGTTGGAGCCGCTGCGCGCAAGTTGGTCTGCAAATTGCTACAACCTGCGCAACACAGCAGTGGGCGGCAAACGTCCGGCAGGCAGAGGAAAGAGTGTGGACAAGTACCTTTATGTGGCAATGACCGGCGCCAGCCAGAATGCACTGGCGCAAAAGGCTCATGCCAACAACCTCGCGAACATCTCCACCAACGGCTTCCAGAAAGACCTGGAGCAGGCCCGTTCGATGCCGGTGTTCGGTGACAGCTTTCCGGCGCGTGCGTTTGCCATGTCCGAACGCCCGGCCACGGATTTCTCCCCCGGCTCACTGGTGGAAACCGGCCGCGACCTCGACGTTGCCGTGCAAGGCAACGGCTGGATTGCCGTACAGAACCCCGATGGCGGTGAAAGCTACGTGCGCACCGGCAGCCTGAATGTTGACGCCCTGGGTGTGCTGCGCGCCGGCAACGGCATGCCGGTCATGGGCAATGGCGGGCCGATTTCCGTGCCGCCGGAGCAGCAGATCGAAGTCGGCGAGGACGGCACCATCAGCATCCGCGCGATGGGCGAAGGTCCCCGGGTGATGGCGGAAGTCGACCGCATCAAGCTGGTCAACCCGGACTTCAAGAACATGACCAAGGGCCTGGATGGTTCGATCCACACCAAGGACGGCGCGCCTGCGCAGGCCGATGCCAACGTCAAGCTGGTGTCCGGGTTCCTCGAATCGAGCAACGTCAATGCCGTGGAGGAGATGACCTCCGTTCTGGCCCTGGCCAAGCAGTTCGAGCTGCACATCAAGATGATGAACACCGCCAAAGACGATGACCAGGCCATGGCTCGGGTCTTGCAGATCAGCTAATTACCAGAACGTCGCGCCGTAAAACAGGCGCACGAGGAGAATCGAATGCTTCCGGCTCTATGGGTTGCCAAAACAGGTCTGTCCGCCCAGGACACCAACCTGACCACCATTTCCAACAACCTGGCCAACGTGTCGACCACGGGTTTCAAACGTGACCGCGCCGAGTTCCAGGACCTGCTCTACCAGATCAAGCGCCAGCCAGGCGCCCAGTCGACCCAGGACAGCGAACTGCCGTCGGGTCTGCAACTGGGTACCGGTGTGCGCATCGTCGGTACCCAGAAAAACTTCACCGCCGGCAGCCTGCAAACCACCGAGCAGCCGCTGGACATGGCCATCGACGGCCGTGGTTTCTTCCAGATCCTGCAACCGGACGGCACCACGTCCTACACCCGTGACGGTACGTTCCACCTGGACTCCAACGGCCAGATCGTCAACGCCAGCGGCTTTGCCCTGGAGCCGGCCATTGTCATTCCGAACGACGCGCAGACCTTCACGGTCGGCCGCGACGGCACCGTGTCCATCACCGTTGCCGGCAACCCGGCAGCCCAGGTGATCGGCAACCTGCAAACCGCCGACTTCATCAACCCGGCCGGCCTGCAGGCGGTGGGCAACAACCTGTTCCTGGAAACCGCCGCCAGTGGCGCGCCGCAAGTCGGCACTCCGGGCCTGAACGGTTTCGGCTCCACGCTGCAGAACACCCTGGAAACGTCCAACGTCAGCACCGTTGAGGAGATGGTCAACATGATCACCACCCAGCGCGCCTACGAGATGAACTCCAAGGTGATCTCCACCGCCGACCAGATGCTCTCGTTCGTAACGCAGAATCTGTAATCAAGTCTATGTGGCGGCCATTGGGCCGCCTGCAACACCGTGAGGTAGGGTCATGAATCGCTATGTATCTGTTCTGGCACTGAGTGGGATCACCGCGCTCGCAGGTTGCGTGCCTGCGACGCCCAAGCCCAATGACCCTTACTACGCTCCGGTGTTGCCGCGCACGCCGTTGCCGGCGGCCGCGAACAATGGCTCGATCTATCAGGCCGGTTTCGAACAGAACCTCTACAGCGACCGCAAGGCGTTCCGGGTCGGTGACATCATCACCATCACCCTGAACGAAAGGACCCAGGCCAGCAAAAACGCCAACTCGCAAATTGGCAAGAACAGCAAGGCCAACATCGGCCTGAGTTCGCTGTTCGGCAGCAGCGCCACCACCAACAACCCGTTCAGCGATGGCGACCTGAGCCTGAGTGCCAGCTACGAAGGTGACCGCGCGACCAAGGGGGACAGCAAGGCGGCTCAGGGCAACACCCTGACCGGTTCGATCACTGTCACCGTCGCCGATGTGTTGCCCAACGGCATTATCGCGGTACGCGGCGAGAAGTGGATGACCCTCAACACCGGCGACGAGCTGGTGCGGATTGCCGGCCTGGTTCGCGCCGATGACATCGCCACCGACAACACCGTGCCGTCGACCCGTGTCGCCGATGCGCGCATCACCTACTCGGGCACCGGTTCGTTTGCCGATGCGAGTCAGCCAGGCTGGTTCGACCGTTTCTTCCTCAGCCCGCTGTTCCCTTTCTAGGTGGCTACGTTGAATTTCAGAAGTCTCATGATGGCTGCGTTCCTGATGTCCGCAGCGTTCAACGTTCAAGCCGAGCGCCTGAAGGACATCGCCAGCATTTCCGGCGTGCGTTCCAACCAATTGATCGGCTACGGCCTGGTGGTCGGGCTAAACGGCACCGGCGACCAGACGACGCAGACCCCGTTCACCCTGCAGACCTTCAACAACATGCTCTCGCAGTTCGGCATCAAGGTGCCGCCGGGTTCGGGCAACGTGCAGTTGAAGAACGTCGCGGCGGTGTCGATCAGCGCCGATTTGCCGGCGTTCGCCAAGCCGGGTCAGCAGGTCGATATCACCGTTTCGTCCATCGGTAACTCCAAGAGCCTGCGTGGCGGCACCTTGCTGCTGACGCCACTCAAGGGTATCGATGGCAACGTCTATGCGGTGGCCCAAGGCAACCTGGTGGTCGGCGGTTTCGACGCGGAAGGGCGAGACGGCTCGAAGATCACCGTCAACGTTCCGTCGGCCGGTCGCATCCCCGGTGGTGCATCGGTGGAACGTGCGGTGCCGAGCGGTTTCAACCAGGGCAACAGCCTGACGCTGAACCTCAACCGTTCCGACTTCACCACCGCCAAGCGCATCGTCGACAAGATCAACAACATGCTCGGCCCTGGCGTAGCCCAGGCCATCGACGGCGGGTCGATTCGCGTCACCGCGCCGCTCGATCCGAGCCAGCGCGTCGACTACCTGTCGATCCTGGAAAACCTCGAAGTCGATCCGGGCCAGGCAGTCGCGAAAGTCATCATCAACTCCCGTACCGGCACCATCGTGATCGGCCAGAATGTCAAGGTTTCCCCGGCCGCCGTGACCCACGGCAGCCTGACCGTGACCATTACCGAAGACCCGATCGTCAGCCAGCCCGGCCCTCTGTCCAATGGCACGACGGCGGTGGTGCCGCGTTCGAAGGTCAACGCCCAGCAGGAAGCCAAGCCGATGTTCAAGTTCGGCCCTGGTACCACCCTCGACGAGATCGTGCGGGCGGTGAACCAGGTCGGCGCAGCACCGGGTGACTTGATGGCCATCCTCGAAGCGCTGAAGCAGGCCGGCGCCCTGCAAGCCGATCTGATCGTGATCTGAGGACGGCCATCGTGGATATGCGCAAGAGCGGTCTGGTCAGCAGCAGCGATTCGGGCTCCTATTCGGACCTCAATCGTCTGAATCAGCTCAAGGTCGGCGACAAGAACAGCGACGGCAACATGCGCAAGGTGGCGCAGGAGTTCGAATCGCTGTTCCTCGGTGAGATGCTCAAGTCCATGCGCTCGGCAACCGAAGCGCTGGGGCAGGACAATCCGATGAACACGCCGGCGGCCAAGCAGTACCAGGAAATGTACGACCAGCAACTGGCCGTTTCCATGTCCCGCGAGGGCGGTGGTATCGGCCTGGCGGACGTGCTGATGCGCCAGATGTCGAAGAACAAGCCATTGGCGCCGGGCGAGGCCGCTGCTGCATCGCTGGCCAGGCAAGAGGCTGCCAAGGCCTCCGTGCAAACGCCGGTGGCGGCGGGCACGGTTGCAGTCAATGGGCCGCTGTCGCGGGTCAATGGCCAGCGTCCATTGTGGGCTTCGCGATCGGTCCAGGCGCCGCAAGAGGCGGGCGAGGGTGGTCATCGCAATGACATGGCTCTGATCAATCAGCGACGCCTGGCGTTGCCGCCGAAGCTGGCTGATCGTCTGTTGGCCGGGCTGGTGCCTTCGGCGACGGCCGCAGCCACGACGATCAACAAGACACCGTTGCCTGAGCGCGCGACAAGCACTGGCACCGGTCCTTTGTATAACGGCGACTGGCTGGCCAGCGCGCAGCAAACCTCCAGTGGCGGCATGCAGATCTACGGTCGCGCCATGGCGCAGATTCCGCTGGCGCCGGCGAAGAAAGCCTTCGGTTCCGCCGACCAGTTCGTCAACACCATGTTGCCGATGGCCAAGGAAGCGGCGGCCCGCATTGGTGTCGATCCGCGTTACCTGGTGGCGCAGGCGGCCCTGGAAACCGGCTGGGGCAAGTCGGTCATGCGTGCTCAGGACGGCAGCAGCAGCCACAACCTGTTCGGCATCAAGGCCGGCAATAGTTGGCAGGGCAATTCGGCGCGGGCGATCACCAGCGAATTCAGGAACGGGCAGATGGTCAAGGAGACGGCGCAGTTCCGCTCCTACGACTCCTACGAGGACAGTTTCCACGACCTTGTAACTTTGCTGCAGACCAACAATCGCTATCAAGATGTCGTGAAGTCGGCCGATAACCCAGAACAGTTTGTACGCGAGTTGCAGAAGGCCGGTTACGCAACCGATCCGAACTACGCGAGCAAGATTTCGCAGATAGCCAAGCAGATGACGAGTTACCAGAACTACGCTGCGGCGGGCGTTTCAACTACGCCTTTATAGGCACAAGGTATAAGGTCTGAACCATGAGTTTGCTCAATATCGGGATGTCGGGGCTGAGTGCTGGCCATAACTCGTTGGTGACGACCGGCAACAACATTGCCAACGTCGACACCGCCGGGTACTCGCGCCAGCAATCTGTGCAGAGCACCAAAGGCTCGATTCAGTACGGCAATGTGTTCATCGGCACCGGCACAACGCTGGCCGATGTGCGTCGCGTGTACAACGCCTACCTCGATTCGCAGCTGCGTACCGCCACCTCGCTCAACAGCGAAGCGGCGTCGTACAACGCTCAGGCCACTCCGCTGGACGCCACGCTTTCCGATACCAACACCGGGCTGACCGGCGTGCTGCAAAAGTTCTTCACCTCGATGCAGGGCGTTTCGACCTCGGCCACCGACGACACGTCCCGCCAGTCGGTGCTGACCGGTGCCCAGGCCCTGTCCGCCCGCTTCAATTCGATTGCCAAGCAGTTGAACGACCAGAACACCAACCTGAACGGCAGCCTGGGCGACATGGCGGATCAGGTGAACAAGCTGTCTACCACTATTGCCACGCTCAACCAGAAGATTTCCGAGCTCTCCACCGGCACCAATCAGCCAAACGACCTGCTGGACTCACGCAACGAAGCCGTGCGGCAACTGTCCGAGCTGGTCGGTACCCAAGTGGTCGAGCGTGGCAGCAGCTACGACATCTACATCGGCAGCGGCCAGCCCCTGGTGGTCGGCAACACCACCAATTCACTGCAAACCGTGCCGAGCCAGAGCGATCCATCGCGCATGGCGTTGCAGCTGAACCGTGGCTCCAGCACCATCGACGTGACCTCGGTGATCAGCGGTGGTGAAATCGGTGGTCTGCTGACTTACCGCAAGGAAGTGCTCGACCCTTCGCTCAATGAGCTGGGGCGCGTGGCGCTGGTGGTGGCCGACCAGATCAACAGCCAGCAGGCGCAAGGCATCGACAAGAACGGTGACTTCGGCGCGGCGATCTTCAACAACATCAACAGTGCCGCCCTGATCAGTCAGCGCAGCATTGCGGCAGCGGGCAACAGTGCCGGCTCCGGCAACCTGGATGTCACCATCAAGGACACCGGCAAGCTGACCGCCAGCGACTATCAGGTGACGTTCACCAGCGCGACCAACTACAGCGTCAAGCGCTCGGACGGCACCGACATGGGCTCGTTCAGCACCACGACGACGCCGGCTCCGGTGATCGACGGCTTCAGCCTGAACCTGAACGGCGGTGCGTTGAGCGCTGGCGACTCGTTCAAGGTGACACCGACCCGTGGCGCGGCGGCCGGTATCCAGACCGTGCTCACCGACCCGAAAAAAATCGCCGCGGCCGCACCCTTGACCGGTGTGACCAGCGCCAACAACACCGGCACCTACACCCAGCCGACGCTGACCAGCACCATAGATATCTACAACCCGGCGGCCCAGGCGGAAATGCAGACCGCGCTCAAGAACTCGACGCCGGTCAAACTGGTGTTCGGGGCGGCCAGCGGCGGTAGCCAGACCTACAACATGGTCGATGCCAAGGGCAACTCGATCGGCACCGGCACCATCGTTCCCGGCCAGAGCAACACCCTGAACCTGAAAGTGGGCATGGTCGATGCCAGCGGTGCGCCGGTGATGGACAACAGCGTCACGCCAGCCGTGCAGAAGACCTTCACTGTGCAGACCACGGTCGGCGCCACGCCAGCGAGCGGCGAAAGCTTCACCATCAACCTGACCGGCGCGGCGTCTTCGGACAACCGCAATGCTCAAGCGCTGGTGGGTTTGCAAACCAAGCAGACCGTAGACACCGGCACCGCGAGCAAGGGCATCAGCCTGACCGATGCCTACAACAAGCTGGTGACCAACGTCGGCGCCAAGGCTGCCCAGGGCAAGTCCGACAGCGACGCCACCACGGCAATCCTGGCCAATGCCAAGGGGGCGCGGGATTCGAACTCCGGGGTCGACCTGGATGAGGAAACCGGCAACCTGGTCAAGTACCAGCAGTACTACACCGCGTCTTCGCAGATCATCAAGGCTGCGCAGGAAATTTTCACCACGCTGATCAATAGCCTTTAAGGAGTCGTAATTCATGCGCATTTCCACCGCCCAGTATTACGAAATCACCGCTGCCAACTACCAGCGCAACTTCAACAAGGCCATCGCGACCAGCAACGAAGCCAGCAGCCTGACCCGCATCAATACTGCCGCCGATGATCCGATCGGCGCCGGTCGTTTGCTGCAACTGGGCCAGCAGAGCGCGATGCTTGAGCAGTACAAAACCAACATCGGCAGCACCAAGAATGCGTTGAGCCTGCAGGAAACCACGCTCAGTTCCATCGGTACCGCTTTGCAGCGCGTCAAGGAACTGGCCCTCGCTGCCAGCAACGGCATTGCCACCGACGCGGACCGCAAGGCTTATGCGTCGGAACTGGGCCAGATCCAGCAACAAGTGCTGGGCCTGATGAACTCCAAGGACGCGAGCGGCAACTACCTGTTCTCCGGTTCGAAAACCGACACCGCGCCTTACTCGCAGAACGCCGACGGCACCTACAGCTACAACGGTGACCAGACCACCATCGACCTTGGCATTGGCGATGGCATGACGGTCGGGACCAACACCACTGGCTGGGATGCGTTCCAGCAGACCATCAATACCAGTCGCACCCAGACCACCATGACTGCTCCGGCGGTGGATGACGGTCGCGTGGTGCTGTCCAACGGTACGGTTGGCACCAGCTCCACCTACAACGCGAAGTTCACTGGCGGCCAGCCCTACACCGTCAGTTTCCTCAGCAGCACCCAGTTGAAGATCACCGACTCGCTGGGCAACGACGTGACCGCCGAAGCCAGCCAGAACGGTCTGATCAGCAATGCCAACGGCGCCAACCAGACGGTCAGTTTCCGTGGCGTCGACCTGAAGCTGAACATCAACCTCAAATCCGGTGATACCAACCCGGATGCGGTGATCGCCGGCCACAGTTTCAATCTGTCTTCCACGTCGGATACCTTCAACACCTCGCGCAGCGCCGGTAACCCGTCGACGGCGGTCATCACCGGTTCCAGCGTGACCGACCCGACGGCTTACACCAACGCCTTCCCGGCGGGCGGGGCGATCCTCAAGTTCACCAGCGCCACCAATTTCGACCTGTATGCAGCCCCGGTCACCGCTGACAGCAAGCCGGTCTCGTCGGGCACGGTTTCGGGCGGCAACGCCACCGCGGCGGGCGTGACCTTTGCCCTGGGCGGAGGCACTCCAGCGTCCGGCGACCAGTTCGTGATCCAGAACAACAACCATCAGACCCAGAACGTGCTCGACACCCTGGGCCAGATGATCACCGCGCTGAACACGCCAGTCGACGGCGACGCAGTGGCCAAGCAGAAGTTTCTGGGGGCCATGGAGTCGGGAATGGGCAACATCGACAGTGCGGCCAACCAGATCGGTTCGGCCATCACCACGATCGGTGCTCGCGGCCAGGCGCTGGATAACCAGACCGCGACCAACGAGAGCCTGACCCTTGCGAACAGCGAGAGCCAGAAGTCAATTCGCGATTCGGACCCGGCCGAAGTCATGACTCGCCTGACCTTGCAGCAAACCATGTTGCAGGCTGCGCAGCTGGCCTTCAGCAAGATTTCCCAGCTGGGCCTGTTCAACAAGATCTGACGGTGGTCGGGCGCGCAGGCGCCCGATGGCCTTGTCCCTTCAGTATTTATCGTCTTTTTTTGCGGTAACAAAGGGCTCGCTATTCAGGGCGGGCTCGCGCCGCCTGTGAGCCCGCCGTGAATTCACTCCCGCTTGTCAGCCTGGTCATTCCCGCCTTCAATCCGCGCTTTTTCGGTCGTGCCTTGCACACGGCGGTGAGCCAGAGCTACGGCAATCTGGAGATCATCGTTTGCGATGACAGTCGCGGCCAGGAAATCGAAGACATCGTGGCTTCGCTGGTTGAGGAGGGGGCGAGCGTACGTTATGTGCGTAACCCGCGAACCCTGGGGCTGGTGGGTAACCTGCAGGCTTGCCTGGAGCAGGCGCGGGGCGAGTACATCAAATTTCTTTGTGATGACGACCAGTTGTTCTCGGCCTGCATCGAGCGTCAGGCGCAGATGCTCATCGATTGTGCCGACGTCAACCTGGTCGTCGCTCAGCGACTGCTTTGGGATGCCGACGACATGCCTCTGCCTTCGCGCCTGGAAAATACCCCGCTGTCCCCTGTGGGCGGGGTGTTCAAGGGGGAGGACCTGCTGGCGATCTTCGAAAATTTCCCGGTCAACATCCTCGGTGGTTTCAGCAACGCGATGTTCCGTCGGGCTGACGTGCTCGAACTGTTCCCGGCACTGACTCAGCCAGGCCATTGCTTCGTCGCGACCCTCGACTTCGCCTTGTATGTCTGCCTGATGCGGCGCGGCAACCTGGCGGTGTCCAATCACGTGCTCGGCGTCGAACGCCTGTACCCCGAACGATTGAGCGGCCAACAGTCGATGAAGGACGCAGCCGAAATCGAGCGGCAGTGGCTGTCGCAGATGCTCAAGGCACGTAGCGGCGAATCAGCGCCGGCCCAGGGCTGGGTGCGCTATCTGCCATTGACCAGGGTGGAGGAGTCGCCGCGGGTTTGGGAGGAGTTGCCGCTGAGCCGGACTCTGGGCACCAAGCAGACCACCCAGGACTGGCATGTCGGTATTGCCAGTGTCAGTTTCGCGCAACTGTATGCCCAGTGGCTGGCGTGCCGCCGTCTCACCGACGGTCAGCGCGAGCTGTTGGCGGACACGTTGGAAGCGTGGCCAACAAAGCCCAAAATCGTTCCGATCATCATCGATGAGCACGGCAGCCGTTCGGCGTTGGAGCTCACCCTGCAATCGCTGGCGGATCAGGATTACGCCCCTGAGCTGACGCTGGTGCTGTCGGCATCGTGCACAGAAGCCGTGCTCGACGAGCGTGTGTTCCGTTTGCCGTTGCAGGACGACTGGCAGCAGCAGATCAACGCCTTGTTACCGCAACTGGAAGGCACTGGCTGGTTCTATCTGCTGCGTGCCGGTGATCGGCTGGTGGCGCCGGCCTTGCTGGTCATGGCTGAACGCATTGCGCTGTCGCGCGCGCTTACCTGTCTGTACAGCGACGAAGGTGGGTTGCATCAGGGGGAGTCGGCCGAGCCTGCCTTCAAGCCGGACTTCAACCTGGACCTGATGCGCAGTTATCCCTACGTGGGGCGAGCGCTGGCATTCGAGCGCGAGCAGTTCCTGGCGCTGGGCGGTTTCGATTCGGTGTACGGCGAACTGGCGCCACACGATGTGTTGTGGCGAATGGTCGAGAGCGGCGGTACGCAGGTGGTCGGACACGTTTCGGAGGTTCTGCTGGAGTCGGCGTTCGACCTGACCAAATGGCTGTCGCTGCCGCAAGTGGTGGACACCAATCCGCGGTTACTCGAGGCGCACTTGCAGCGCCTGGGTGTCGCCCACGGCATTCGCCAGGGCAGTTCGGCACTGCTCAATCGGGTCGACTATCACCATGAAGATCGGCCGCTGGTGTCGATCGTTATCGTCAGCAAGGACCAGACCCTGGCGTTGCAACGCTGTGTCGAGAGCTTGTTGGAGAAAACCGCGTACGGTGAATACGAGTTGCTGTTGGTGGACAATGGCAGCGAGAGCGCCGAGGCGCTTGACTGGTTCGCCGGCATGGCGCAACTGGGCAGCGACCGGGTCCGGGTGTTGCGTTACGAGTTGCAGGGCAATGCAGCGGCGGTGCGCAACTTCGCCGTGCAGCAGGCCGCTGGCGAGTATGTCCTGATGCTCAACCCCTACACGGTGATCACCCAGGCGCAATGGCTGGGTGAACTGCTCAATCATGCGCAACGTCCGGAAGTCGGTGTGGTGGGGGCCAAGCTGTTCAACCCCGATGGCCGCGTGCTGCATGCCGGCCTGATTCTCGGGCTGCAAGGGCCCGCCGGCGTGCCGTTCCATGGCGAGATGCTGCACGCGGCAGGCTACATGTACCGCTTGCAGGTCGCCCACAATTTCAGTGCCGTCGGCGGCGACTGCCTGATGGTGCGCAAGACGGTCTTCGATGCGGTCGGCGGCCTGGATGAGCAGGGCCTGGCCCACTCCCTCAACGAGGTGGACCTGTGTCTGCGGGTCGGCCAGGAAGGTTATCTGGTGGTGTGGACGCCCCACGCGCAACTGGCCTTGGGCGCGCAGCCGGCGGTGGTTGCGCAAGAGGGTGACCAGGCCCGGAGCGAACAGGAGCAGGAGGTTTTCTATAAGCGCTGGCTGCCGATCGTGGCCCGTGATCCGGCCTACAACACCAACCTGGCGTTGCAGGGGGTGGGTGGGGCAAGCTTCAGTCTCGAACCCGGCTTGCGATCCGGTTGGAGTCCGTTTTCCAAGGCGCAATTGCCGAAGATTCTCGCGTTGCCGGTCAACGCATCCGCCATTGGCCATTATCGGGTCACGCAACCGCTGATCGAACTGGAGGCCGCCGGCAGGGCGCATGGGCGCATTCATTACAACCTGCCGACCATCATCGAAGTCGAGCGCCATTCGCCTGACGTGATCATCTTGCAGGGGCGCTATTCCGAAGGTCCGATCAACGAAATCCCGAGCCTGCAAAAATATTCCAGCGCGCGACGTATCTATGAGCTGGATGACTTTGTGATCAACGTCCCGCACCGAAATGCGCATATTCGCAATATGCCGGGCAAGGATGAAATGGAGTCGCTGGTCCGGCGCGCCATCGGCATGTGCGATCGCGTGGTGGTCTCCACCGAACCGCTGGGTAACGCGCTGTCGGACATGCATCACGACATCCGCGTGGTACCCAACATGTTGGCGTCGCACTTGTGGACCGATCTGCGCAGTCAGCGCCGCACTTCGAAAAAACCTCGGGTCGGCTGGGGTGGCGGCACCAGCCACCACGGTGACCTGGCGGTCATCGCCGATGTGGTCCGCGAATTGGCCAATGAAGTCGACTGGGTCTTCTTCGGCATGTGCCCGGACGATTTGCGCCCGTACATGCATGAGTTTCATGGGGTGATCGGGCTGGATGTGTACCCGGCCAAGCTGGCCAGCCTGAACCTGGATCTGGCATTGGCGCCGTTGGAGTTCCACATCTTCAACGACTGCAAGAGCAACCTGCGGCTGCTGGAGTATGGCGCGTGCGGTTACCCGGTGATCTGCACCGACACCGAAGCCTATCGCGGATACTTGCCGTGCACCCGGATCAAGACCAACTCCACGGATGAATGGCTGCAGGCGATCCGCATGCACCTGGCCGATCCGGACGCCAGCTATCGCATGGGCGATGAGTTGCGCGAGATCGTGCTGCGTGACTACGTGCTGCGCGGCGACAATTTGCGCTACTGGGAAAATGGCTGGCTGGCGGACTGACCGTTCGCGCATCCATCCCGTCCAGGCAGGCGACGTTGAGTCGCCTGCCTTTTTTTTGCCGCCAGGTTTTCCAATCAGCGTTGAAGATGCCCGCCAGGCATTGCCCGGTAGCGGATTGAAAGAGCTGGCGCGTTTCCTGCAAGTCCCCCTTATATCGCCATAAAACGAGCACTTCCGGGGAGTCCGGACGTGTCCTGAACGGCGGCAGGTTTAACCCAGATGGCCCCGCAAAAGCTTGATACAGCTTGGCTGAGCCCTGTGACGAACAAGAGGGAAGGGGATGAAGGCAGTTATTTTGGCGGGTGGCCTGGGTACGCGGATCAGTGAGGAGTCGCACCTCAAGCCCAAGCCGATGATCGAGGTCGGCGGCAAGCCAATTCTCTGGCACATCATGAAGCAGTACTCCGCTCACGGAATCCACGATTTCGTGATCTGTCTTGGCTACAAGGGCTATGCGATCAAGGACTTCTTCGCCAACTACTTCCTGCACACCTCCGACGTCACGTTCGACATGCGCAACAACCGCATGGATGTTCACCAGAACTACAGCGAGCCATGGCGCGTCACGCTGATCGACACCGGCGAAGAGACCATGACCGGTGGCCGTTTGCGCCGCGCCCGACGCTACCTCGAAGACGAAAAGGCCTTCTGTTTTACCTATGGCGACGGCGTGTCGGACCTCAATATCGGTGCGTTGGTGGATTTCCATCTCAAGCACGGAAAGCTGGCGACCGTCACCGCGGTACAACCACCAGGTCGCTACGGCGCCCTCAATCGCGATGGCGACAGGGTCTTGGGCTTCACTGAAAAACCTCGCGGCGACGGTGGCTGGATCAATGGCGGGTTCTTTGTCCTGTCGCCCAAAGTGCTGCCGTTGATTGACGGCGATGAAACCTCGTGGGAGTCCGGCCCGCTGGACGGCCTGGCCGAGCGCGGCGAACTCATGGCGTTCCAGCACGACGGTTTCTGGCAACCGATGGATACCCTGCGCGACAAGAATCACCTCGAAGCGCTGTGGCAGAGCGGGGAGGCCCCATGGAAGCAATGGGACTGAGCCCGCAATTCTGGCGCGGCAAGCGCGTGCTGGTCACCGGCCACACAGGGTTCAAGGGCAGTTGGCTGACATTGTGGCTGCAAAGCCTGGGTGCCGAGGTCAGCGGGTTTTCCCTCGACCCGTCCACCGAGCCGAGCCTGTTCGAACTGGCCCGGGTTCACGAAGGCATCAATGATCAGCGCGGCGACCTGCGTGATCTGGGGGCCTTGCTGGAACTGATCGCCGAAACCCAGCCGCAGATCGTTCTGCACCTGGCGGCCCAGCCGCTGGTGCGCGAAGGTTATCGCGACCCGTTGGGCACGTACTCCAGTAACGTCATGGGCACGCTCAACCTGCTCGAGGCGATCCGTCAGGTGGGCGGCGTGCGCGCCTGCGTGCTGGTGACCACCGACAAGGTCTACGCCAATCAGGAATGGCTGTGGCCGTACCGCGAAAACGAAGCGTTGGGCGGTCATGATCCCTACAGCAGCAGCAAGGCGTGCTGCGAATTGCTGGCGCAATCCTATGCCGCCTCGTTCTTTGCGCCGCAAAAGCATGGCGAGCATGGTCTGGCGTTGGCCACGGCCCGCGCCGGCAATGTGCTCGGCGGTGGCGATTTCGCCCCGGAGCGGCTGATTCCCGACGTGCTGCGGGCGTGGTCGGCGGATGAGCCCGTGACCTTGCGCTATCCCCAGGCGGTGCGCCCATGGCAGCACGCGCTGGAACCGCTGGCCGGCTATCTGCAACTGGCGGCCGGCCTGTTTGAGCAGGGCCCGCAATTCGCCGGGGCGTGGAATTTCGGCCCCGGTGAGGCGGACATGCGCAGCGTCGGTGAAGTGGTCGAACTGCTCGCCAGCCGCTGGCCGCAAGCACGCGGGCTACGCATCGAACCGAGCGATATGCATGAGGCCGGCCTGTTGCGCCTGGACAGCAGCCGCGCCCGTCAAATGCTGGGCTGGCAACCGCGCTGGTCGTTGCAGCAGTGCCTGACCCAGACCCTGGATTGGCATTTGGCGTGGCAGAACGGCGATGACATGCGCGCCGTCAGCCTGGCGCAATTGAACCTGTACCGAGGCACGCTGTGAGTGAATTTCTGCTGAAGACGTTGCCGCTGAACGGATTGTTCAGCGTGCAGCACAAACGTTTCGAGGACGAGCGCGGGCACTTTTCCCGGTTGTTTTGCGAAGGCAGCCTCGGTGCGTTTGGCCAGGCGTTTCATATCCGCCAGATCAATCACTCCTGCACCCGCGAACGCGGCAGCGTGCGTGGCCTGCATTACCAGAATGCCCGTGCACCGGAAGCCAAATTGATCACCTGCCTGCGTGGTGAAGTCTGGGATGTCGCGGTGGATCTGCGTCCCGACTCCGAGACTTTCCTGCACTGGCACGCCGAACACCTGCGTGCCGGCGATGGCCGCAGCCTGTTGATTCCTGCCGGGTTCGCCCATGGCTTCCAGACCCTGTGTGCCGATGCCGAGCTGCTTTACCTGCACAGCAACGACTACACGCCGGAACATGAAGGCGGGTTGTCGGTGCTCGATCCACGGCTGGCGATTGCCTGGCCGTTGCCTGTCAATAATCTGTCGGTGCGCGATGCGAGCCATCCGGCGCTCGATGAACACTTTGCCGGAGTGCGTCTATGAACTGCCGTGGTTGCGCCGCTGCGCTGGCCCTGCCGCTGATTGACCTGGGCACCTCGCCGCCGTCCAACGCTTACGTGCGTGCCGACCAGCTGGAGCAGGCCGAACAATGGGTGCCGTTGAAGGTTGCCGTGTGCCAGCAGTGCTGGCTGGTGCAAACCGAGGATTACACCAGCGCCGACAGCCTGTTCGATGCCGAGTACGCCTATTTCAGTTCGTTCTCCAGCACCTGGCTGGCCCATGCCGAGCGTTATGTGGCCGAGATGGTCGAACGCTTCGGCCTGAGCGCCGACAGCCGTGTGGTGGAAGTCGCGGCCAACGACGGTTACCTGTTGCAGTACGTGGCCGGGCGCGGCATCCCTTGCCTGGGCGTCGAGCCGACCCGCAGCACCGCGCAAGCGGCGCGGGAAAAAGGCTTGGAGATTCGTGAGCTGTTTTTCGGTCGCGACACCGCCGCGCAATTGAAAAGCGAAGGCTGGGGCGCCGACCTGATGGCCGCCAACAACGTGTTGGCCCACGTCCCGGATATCAACGATTTCCTCGGCGGCTTTGCGACCTTGCTCAAGCCGACGGGTGTGGCGACTTTCGAATTCCCGCAGTTGCTGACCCTGATGGCCGGCCAGCAGTTCGACACGCTGTACCACGAGCATTATTCCTACCTGTCGCTGACCGCTGTGCAGACCTTGTGCGAGCGCAATGGCCTGCAAGTGTTCGACGTCAGTCAGCTCCCGACCCATGGCGGCTCGCTGCGGGTCTTCGTCCAGCGGCTGGACGGCGAGCGTCGCGAAGTGCAACCGACGGTTCGGCAACAGCTGCAGGCTGAACTCGCCGCCGGGGTGAAAACCCCTGAGTACTACGCGACCCTGGCACCCGCCGCCGAGCGCATCAAGCATGACCTGCTGCGCTTCCTGCTGCAGGCCAAGGCCGATGGCAAGCGCGTGGTCGGCTACGGCGCCGCCGCCAAGGGCAACACCTTGCTCAACTACGCCGGGGTCAAGCCGGACCTGCTGGCCTGGGTGGCCGATGCCAACCCGCACAAGCAAGGCAAGTACCTGCCCGGTAGCCGCATTCCGATCGTGTCGCCGGCACAGATCGACATCGAAAAACCGGACTACGTGCTGGTGCTGCCGTGGAACCTGCTGGATGAGATCACCCAGGCCTTTGCCGGCATTCGTGCATGGGACGGTCGTTTTGTCATTGCCATTCCCGAGTTGATCATTCGATGAGCCGAATTCATTACACCAAACCCAGTGTCGGTGAACTGGAAGCCGACTACGTACTCGATGCCGTCCGCCATGGTTGGGGAGAGCGCTGCTACGAGTACCTGACCCGCTTCGAAAAGTCCTTTGCCGAGCACGTGGGTGCGACCTACGCGATTGCAACGTCCAGTTGCACCGGCGCGCTGCACATGGGCATGGCGGCGCTGGGCATCGGTGCCGGCGATGAGGTGATCCTCGCCGATACCAACTGGATCGCCTCGGCTGCGCCCATCACCTATCTGGGTGCGACACCGGTGTTCGTCGACGTGCTGGCCGACAGTTGGTGCCTTGACCCGCAGCAGGTTCGCCGGGCGATTACCCCACGGACCAAGGCGATTCTGGCGGTGCACCTCTACGGCAATCTCTGCGACATGGATGCGCTGCTGGCCATCGGTCGCGAGTTTGGCCTGCCGGTCATCGAAGACGCCGCCGAGGCGATCGGCTCGCAGTGGCGCGGTCAGGCGGCGGGTTCACTGGGCGCGTTCGGTGCGTTTTCCTTTCACGGCACCAAGACCATGACCACCGGCGAAGGCGGGATCTTCGTGACGTCGGACAAGGCCCTGTATGACCGGGTATTGACCCTGTCCAACCATGGTCGGGTAGCGGGCAGCAGCAAACAGTTCTGGCCGGATTTCCTGGGCTTCAAATACAAAATGAGCAACCTGCAAGCGGCCGTCGGTTGCGCCCAGGTTGAACGGATCGACGAGCTGATCGAACGCAAGCGCGCGATCTTCGCCAACTATGCCCAGGCGCTGGCCCTGCTGCCGGGCCTGTCCATGAACCCTGAGCCCGAACACGCACGCAACGGTTACTGGATGCCCACCGTCGTCTTTGACCGCGAGCTGGGGATCACGCGGGACATGTTGATTGCAGCCTTCCAGGCCGCCGATATCGATGCGCGGGTGTTCTTCTGGCCGCTGTCGTCCTTGCCGATGTTCAGCGAACTGACGGCTGACTCGCCCGTGGCGCATGCGCTGCCGGAGCGCGCGATCAATCTGCCGAGTTATCACGACATGACCGATGACGATCAGCAACGGGTCATCGAGGTGCTGCGCGCGCTGGTACTCAAAAGGACGCGGCTATGAAGGTTTACCTGCTGGGGGCGGCCAATCCTGAAGCGGTACGGATGATCCTCACCCTGCAACGCAGCCAGCCGGACGTGCAGTTCGCCTTTCTCGATAACGATCCGGCGAAGCAAGGCACGCTGTTTTATGGCGTGCCGGTGGTGGGTGGTACCGACAAGGTGGCCGAGCTGAAAGGCCCCGATACACGCTTTGTCAATCTGATCACTGGCACCACGGCGCTGCGTTACCGGACCACCTGCGAAATCGTCGAGGCCGGCGGCACCCTGGGCAACTTCATCCACCCGGGCATCGATCTGACGATGATCACCATGGGCGTCGGCACCTATCTGCAAGAGGGCGTGATCATGCAGGCGCAAGTCAGTCTCGGTGATAACACCAGCATCAGCGCCGGCAGCGTCGTCGGGCATGAGGGACAGATCGGCCATTCGGTATTCATGGCGCCGGGTGTCTGCATTGCCGGTTGCGTCGAGATCGGCGACGGCACCTTCATCGGCACCAACGCCACGATCCTGCCGCGATTGCGCATCGGTCGTTGGGTCACCATCGGTGCAGGCGCCGTGGTGACCAAAGACGTTCCAGACTATGCGGTTGTGGTGGGCAGTCCCGCCAGGACCATCAAGACCAATCCAGCTTCCTTTCAAGACGGTCGGGTTTTCAATTAACCACCGCACCAATTTCCGGAGAGTCTGTAATGAATCCTCATGAGCAGTTTCGTGAAGAAGTAAAAGAGAACATCGAAGGCCTGCAACAGGACAAAGCGTTGCAAGCCACGTCGCTGGACTGGGTTGGCACGACCGCCAAGCATAAATACACCTACAACTTCAGCTGGATGGGCCGCCCGATCATTCAGTTTCCCCAGGACATGGTCGCCATGCAGGAGATCATCTGGGCGCTGCGGCCGGACATCATTGTCGAGACCGGTATTGCCCACGGCGGCTCGCTGGTGTTTTACGCCTCGATGCTCGAACTGATCGGCCATGGCGAAGTGCTGGGCGTCGACATCGATATCCGCCAGCACAACCGTGAGGCGATCGAAGCGCACCCGATGAGCAAGCGGATCCAGATGATCCAGGGTTCGAGCATTGATCCGGCAATCGTCGAGCAGGTCCGTCAGCGCGTCGAAGGCAAGAAAGTGCTGGTGGTGCTGGACTCCAACCATACCCACGAGCACGTCCTGGAAGAGCTGCGGGCCTATGCGCCGATGACCTCGGTGGGCAGTTACTGCGTGGTGATGGATACCGTGGTTGAAGACATGCCCGAAGACGCGTTCCCGGACCGTCCGTGGGGCAAGGGCGACAACCCGAAGACCGCGGTATGGGCTTACCTGGAAGAAAACGGCGGTTTTGAAATCGATCAGGCCATTCACAGCAAGCTGCTGATCACCGTCGCGCCGGATGGCTATCTGCGTCGCGTGCGGTAATCGACAAGACATCGTTGGGTTTTTTCGGCGATTCGCCGTTGTGGGGAAATGTATGCAAGGCAAGAACAATTCTGAACACGGGTTGGCACTCAACGAACAGTTGACCGTGGTGCTGATGTCTCACGAGCGGCCGGCATTTTTGCGCCGGGCCGCACGTTTCTACAGCGGCTTGCCTTGCAGGATTCTGGTGCTGGATTCTTCGACTGAAGGTCAGCCAAGCCTGGCCGGGCAGTTTGAAAATGTGGATTACCAGCATGTTCCGCAGTTTGGCTACTGGGGAGTCCGTGCCAAGCTGGCCTTTGGCGTGGAACAAGTGACCACGCCGTTCATGGTGTTCGCCGCCGACGATGACTTCCATGTGCACGACGCCCTGCGCGCAGCCGTGGCATTCATGCAGGCCAATCCCGATTACGGCCTGTGCCACGGCTACAGCATGATGTACCTGTCGCAACCCAACAGCGTCAGCTACTTCCGGCGGGACAAGAAGGTCTGCGAAGACTATTCGTCCGAGCACGCCGAGGAGCGTGTGCTCGATTACATGCACCAGTACCTGCCGCCTTTCTATGCCGTACAGCGCACCGACCTGGTACGTGACTGGTATCAGGTGATGCCTCAGGATACGTCCTTCCAATGGCAGGAAATCGGTCACACCTATTACATGCTGGCGCGGGGCAAGGCGCGGATTCTGCCGATCCCGTATGTCGTGCGTGAAATGAACTACGGGTACTCGGATCACAACACTGAAATCTTCCACACGCTGGCTCATACGGATGCCAGGACGGTCGCCGAGCGTGAAGCCTTTGCCGCTTTCCTCTTCGGCTTGCCGACTCAAGTTCAAAGCGAGGACCCGGAGCAAGGCCGGCAGTTCGCGCTGCAAAGCTTTGAGGCCTTGGCCGATAGCTTGCGCACCGGTCGCGCACTGACCACCGAGCTGATTATCGAGTCCGCCTGGACGAGCGTCGAGAAAGGCCCTGTGCGCCGTTTCGGCCCCAAGCAATACGTCGAAATGCCGTTCTACAACCAGGCGTTTTTCGATCAGTTGACCCAGTTCGAGTTCCTGTTGCACGCCATGCCGGCCGGTCGCGTTCAGTTGGCAGGCCTGGAGGGTATCTGGACCCGTCAGCAGAGCCTGATGCTGGCGCGCAACAATGACACGCCGGAAAGTGTGGTCGACCGTTTGTGGCAAGCCCACGACAGCAACATCTTCAACCGCGCGGTGGTCAAGCGTCTGGTGGCCCAGCTGGAACTGTTGGGTGAGGACGAAGAAGCGCAGACCCTGGGCGATTGGGCTGCACGTCTGGAGGCGGTGTCGGTTGAGGGTAATCGTGCGACGTTCGACAAGATGCTCTCCGGTCGACTGCTCAAATGGCTCTCCCCCCGCCAGCCTGATGAACAAGAGGCTGAGACGATCGCCCAACACCTTGCGGCCAACGACGGTGGTCCTCAGTTCGGGATTTTCCTGCTCGACCTGGATAACGATATCGACAAGCTGCAAGTCTCTCTCGACAGCCTGCTCGAAGGTCACAGCAAGGCGTTCAGGATTGTGGTCTTCACCACCGGTGAAGCACCGGCCGCGACCACGGCGCAGAACACTCTGCACTTTGTCCGGGTTACCCAAAGCAACTACGTCGACAAGCTGAACCAGGGGGCTCGTCAGTCGTCTTGCGACTGGTTGATGCTGGCCGAAGCCGGCGACGAGTTCACTGCCGGCGGGCTGTTGCGCGCCAGCCTGGAACTGTTGTCTGCCGCGGATTGCCGCGCCGTCGCCACCGACGAAATCCAGCGCACCAGCGAAGGCGCACTGGTGGACGTATTCCGTCCTGGCTTCAATCTTGATCTGCTGCAAAGCCTGCCGGCCTTGATGGCGCGTCACTGGCTGATCCGTCGGGAAGTGTTCCTTGAAGTCGGTGGCTACCAGCCTGACTTCAGCAAGGCCCTTGAGTTCGACCTGCTGCTGCGCATCATCGAGCAGGGTGGCCTCAACGGGCTGGCCCACCTGGATGAGCCGCTGGTGATTGCCCGGGCGCCGGTACTGGAAGAAAACGCCGATGAGCGCCTGGCGTTGTTGCGCCACCTGGGCAATCGTGGCTACAAGGCCAAGATCACTTCGACGGTACCTGGCACCTGGCAGATCGATTACCGCCACACCGAACGCCCGCTGGTGTCGATCATCGTGCCGGCCGGGGACAATCTTTCGGCCCTGCAGCAGTGCCTGCAAGCGGTCTTGCTGCGAACCCGCTACATCCAGTACGAAGTGTTGGTTGCGATCAATCAGCATCAGTCGGCCGAGGTCAATGACTGGCTCGGTACTTATCAGCATCCGAAAGTCAGCGTCCTGCGCACCGATAAGCGTATGAGCGATGCGGCGTTGTACAACGCGGCCAGCCAGCAGGCGCAGGGCGAGTACTTGATACTGTTGGCCGCCGACAGTGAAGTGGTCAACCCGAACTGGCTTGAGTCGCTGCTCAATCACGCCCAGCGTCCGGAAGTCGGCGTGGTCGGTCCCAAGTTGATCGACCGCGACGGCAAGGTCACTCAGGCCGGTCTGATTCTCGGCATGAACGGTGGTGTGGGTTCAGCCTTTGTTGGTGAAAAACACGACGCCGAAGGTTACCTGCACCGGTTGGCGCTGGAGCAGAACTACTCGGCGGTGTCGATGGTGTGCCTGATGGTGCGTAAAGCGTTGTTCGACGAGCTGGACGGTCTGGACAGCGTGACCTTCGCCGACGGCTTGAGCGACGTCGACCTGTGCCTGCGGGCCGGTCAGGCCGGTTACCTCACCGTGTGGACGCCGCTGGTACAGGTGATTCATTCGGGTGAAGTACCAAAAGCGCCGCAAGCCCTCGATGCACTGCGTGACAAGTGGGCCCCAGCCTTTGCTCAGGACCAGGCCTATAACGCCAATCTGGCCTTGAGCGGCAAAGGCTTTGCCCTGGGCGAAAGTGCTTCGGTGAACTGGGCGCAGATGCTCGGCTAGGCCTGGCGAACAGGTATAAGGATTCAAGGCATGTTCAACGGAAAATCGATTTTCATCGCAGGCGGGGCCGGTTCGTTCGGGTGTCGGATCATTCGGGACGCGCTGGTGCGTGTCTGGTTGCCAGCATGATTCCTTACGCTAGGCAAAGCCTTGATCAGGCGGACATCGATGCCGTGGTCGGTGTATTGCAGTCTGACTGGCTGACCCAGGGGCCGACCATCGAGCGCTTTGAGCGAGCGATGGCCGAACGCTGCGAGGCAGGTTTTGCCGTGGCGGTGTGCAATGCCACGGCGGCCCTACACATCGCTTGCCTGGCGGCAGGGCTCGGCCCGGGCGATTGGCTGTGGACGACACCGAACACCTTTCTCGCCTCGGCCAACTGTGGTCGCTACTGCGGTGCCGAGGTGGATTTTGTCGACATCGACCCGCTGACCTGGAATCTCGATGCCGCTGCGCTGGCCGTCAAGCTGGAGCGGGCCGAGCGTGAAGGCCGGCTGCCGAAAGTGCTGGTGGCGGTGGCGTTCTCCGGGCAGAGCTGCGACATGCGCAGGATTGCCGCACTGGCCAGGCGATATGGCGTTACTGTGATCGAAGACGCAGCCCATGCCGCTGGTGCGTCCTACGCCGGGCGGCCGGTGGGTTGTGGCGAGTTTGCCGCGATGACCGTGTTCAGTTTTCATCCGGTGAAGATCATCACCAGCGCCGAAGGTGGCATGGTGATGACCAACAGCCCGGAACTGGCCGAGCGTCTGCAACGCTTGCGCAGCCACGGCATGACCCGGGATCCGCAGCAGATGACCGGACCCAGCCACGGCCCCTGGTACTACGAGCAGGTGGAGCTGGGCTTCAATTACCGCATTACCGACCTGCAAGCGGCCCTTGGTTTGTCGCAGTTGAACAAGCTGGATGAGTTCATCGAGCGCCGACGTGAACTGGCGGCTCGTTATGACCGCTTGCTGGCGTATTTGCCGCTGACCTTGCCTGGTGCGCAACCCGAGGCCGAGTCGTCATGGCATCTGTATGTGGTGCGGCTGCAACTCGATCAGATCGGTCTCACTCATCGTGAGGTGTTCGAGGGGTTGCGAGAGGCCGGGGTCGGTGTGAACCTGCACTACATTCCCGTGCATTTGCAGCCTTACTATCGTGATCTAGGGTTCGTCGAAGGTGATTTTCCGCAGGCAGAACGTTACTACGCCGAAGCCATCAGCCTGCCGTTATATCCGTTGCTCAGTGATGAACAACAGGACTACGTGGTCGAGCAGATGCGGCAGCTGATCGAAATAATCCAGCCATTGCGGCGGGTGGGAAATGTGTGATGCATGAACTGACCGAGCAGGAAACCTTCTGGCAGGGTGAATTCGGTAACCAGTACGTTGAGCGCAATGTCGGGCAGCCGCTGGTGGCGGCCAACCTGGCGTTGTTCGCCAAGGCACTGACACGGGTCGGGCACATCGACAGCCTGGTAGAACTGGGCACCAATGCCGGCAACAACCTGCAGGCACTGCACCAGCTGTTGCCGCGCTGCGAGTTGTTCGGCGTGGAAATCAATGCCAGCGCTTGTGCCGCGGCCCGGGCGTTGGGTATCGCACACATCTGGCAGGGTTCGCTGTACGACTTCCCACGGGAACGCACCTTCGACCTGACCCTGAGCAAAGGCGTTCTGATTCACCTGGCGCCGGAGTTGCTGCCGGCCGCGTACGCGCAACTGTATGAGCTGAGCCAGCGCTACATACTGATCGCCGAGTACTACAACCCGGTGCCGGTCGAGGTCCCGTATCGCGGCAACAGCGGCAAGTTGTTCAAACGCGATTTCGCCGGTGAAATGCTCGATCGCTATGACGACCTGCAACTGGTTGATTACGGTTTTGGTTACCACCGCGATCGGCAATTCCCGGTGGATGACATCACCTGGTTTGTCCTGGAAAAATGCCGTTGAACAACGTCGCCATTATTCCGGCCCGCGGTGGCAGCAAACGCATACCCCGCAAGAACCTCAAGCCGTTTGCCGGTGTGCCGATGATTGCCCGATCGATTCAGGTCGCTTTGGAATCCGGGTTGTTTTCCCGGGTGGTGGTCAGCACCGACGACGAGGAAATCGCCGGGCTGGCGCGGGACTGCGGCGCCCAGGTGCCCTTCATGCGCCCGGCGGCACTGGCCGACGACTTCACGGGCACCGCGGCGGTGATCGCCCATGCCCTGCAAGCCTTGCGCGAACAAGGGGACGAGTTTGATCGCGCCTGTTGTATCTACGCGACCGCGCCTTTGTTGCAATCGCGATTTCTTGTCCAGGGGCTGAGCCTGCTGGAACAGCATCCCGACAAGTCATTCGCTTTTTCGGTGTGCGACTTCGGATTCCCGGTCCAGCGAGCCCTGACCCTTGATGATCAGGGGGCATTAACGGCGCTGTATCCGCAGTATCGTGATACCCGCTCCCAGGATTTGTCGATCGCCTATCAGGATGCCGGACAGTTCTACTGGGGCCGCAGCGATGCCTGGCTGCGTGGCGAGGTGTTGTATTCGCCGTACAGCCTGCCGGTCATCCTGCCGCGTCATCTGGTGCAGGACATCGACACACCGCAGGACTGGAAACGCGCCGAATACCTGTATGCCGCGCTGAAGGCCGGGGGTGAGCTGCAATGAGAGTGCTGATTCGCTCTGACGCCTCGCCAACCATCGGCAGCGGCCACATTGCGCGCTGCCTGTGCCTGGCCCGGGTGTTGCGCAGGCAGGGCAGTCATGTGGCGTTCGCCTGTCGCCTGTTACCGGGGCATCGACTGGAGGCACTGCGGGCCGAAGGCTTCGAAACCTTCGCGCTGCCCGAGCGCTACAGCGATGAAGACCCGCAGCAAGCCATCGAGTCCATGCTGCCATGGCAGACGGACATCGCCGCGCTCGAGCCGCTGCTGGAGCACCAGCCGGCGTTTGACTGGATCATTGTCGACCACTACGGCCTCGATCATCACTGGCAGACGGCCGCCCGGCGCTTTGCACCACGGATCGCCGTGGTCGATGACCTCGCCACGCGGACCTACAGCGCCGACTTGCTGCTGAACCAGAATCTCTCGGGAACGCCAGAGGCTTATGCGTCGCTGCTGGCGCCAGGCTGCCGGACCTTGTTCGGCCCAAGGTTTGCCATGCTGCGCGACGAGTTCCGTTGCCCGGCCATCGAAATCAAGCCTCAGGCCCGGCGTGTGCTGGTAAATTTCGGCGGTTTCGACGCGGCAATGCAGACCCATCATGCGATGCTGGCGCTGGCAGACTTTGCTGAGCTGGAAGTCGATTTTGTCGCCGGAGCAGATAATCCGGCCTGGGCGCAGATGCAGGCGTTGGCGGTGAGTCGCCCGCATTGGCGCCTGCACAGTTTTGTCAGTGACTTTTATCGATTGATGACCGAGGCCGACCTGTTTGTCGGGGCGGGTGGCGGCACCAGTTGGGAGCGGGCGGCCATGGGGCTGCCGACGATTTGCATTGCCGTATCGAACAACCAGCAGGTCAACGGCGAGGTCATGGCGGCCGCGGGCGCCCATGTGTTCATGGGGGCGCGCGAGCAGGTCAGTGTCGAGCAATTGCGCCTGGCCATCGGCTTTGTCGCGGGTAACCAGGGTCTGCGCCAGAGCCTGGCGCGGCAATCGCGACAACTGGTCGATGGCCGGGGGGCGCAGCGAGTGGCGGCTGCGCTGGCCGGCGCGGTGCTGAGGGTGCGTCCGGCGACCCTGGGTGATGCGCAGCTGTTGTTCGACGGGCGCAACACCGAGGCCGTGCGCCACTGGTCGCTGGAGACCGGAGTGATCGAGTGGCCCGCGCATCAAAACTGGCTGACGGCGACCCTGAGCAATCCCCGGCGGCTGCTGTTGATAGCCGAGGCCGATGACGGTCCGGTCGGTGTGCTGCGTTATGACGTGCGTGGCTTTACCGCCGAAGTGTCGATTTATCTGTTCGAAGGTCGGTTCGGCCTGGGCTGGGGCAGGGCGCTGCTGGACCGTGGAGAAGCCTTTGTGAAGGCCCGCTGGCCAGAACTTGAGTCGCTCACCGCCCAGGTATTGCCCGCTAACCAGCCGTCGCTGAATGTCTTTCGCGAAGCCGGTTTTACCCAGAGTGCCTGCGCGTTCACGCGCGTATTGAAGGATCACGCAGATGACTAGCTTCAAGATTGGCGAGCGCCTGATCGGTGCCGATGCGCCGCCATTGATCATTGCCGAGATGAGCGGCAACCATAACCAGTCCCTGGACGTGGCGCTGCAAATCGTCGAGGCCGCGGCCAAGGCCGGTGCCCATGCGTTGAAACTGCAGACCTACACCGCCGACACCATGACCCTGGACCTGGCCGAGGGTGAGTTTTTCATCAAGGACCCCAACAGCCTGTGGGCCGGTAGTTCGTTGTACGCGCTGTACGAGAAGGCATACACGCCCTGGGAATGGCATGCGCCGATTTTCGCTCGCGCCAGGGAGTTGGGCCTGCTGGCGTTCTCCACGCCATTCGATGAGAGCGCCGTGGACTTCCTCGAAAGCCTCGACGTGCCGGCCTACAAGATCGCCAGTTTCGAAAACACCGACCTGCCGCTGATACGCCGGGTGGCAGCGACGGGCAAGCCGCTGATCATTTCCACCGGCATGGCCAGCATCGCCGAGCTCGATGAAACCGTGCGCGCCGCCCGCGAGGCCGGGTGCAAGGATCTGGTGCTGCTCAAATGCACCAGCACCTATCCGGCATCACCCGCGAACAGCAACCTGCGCACGATCGCGCATTTGCGCGAGTTGTTCGATTGCCAGGTGGGGCTGTCCGATCACTCCATGGGGGTCGGTGTGTCCGTGGCGGCGGTGGCATTGGGGGCAACGGTGGTGGAAAAGCATTTCACCCTCGACCGTGCGGCCGGTGGCGTCGACGCCAGTTTCTCGCTGGAGCCTTCCGAACTGGCCAGCCTGGTGATTGAAACCGAGCGCGCCTGGCAAGCCATGGGGCAGGTGCATTACGGTGTCACCGAGGCTGAGCGCCAATCCCTGGTGTACCGTAGATCGTTGTATGTAACCCGGGATATGGCGGCCGGCGAGCCCTTCGACGGGACAAATCTGAGAGCCATCCGTCCGGGTCTCGGGCTGGCGCCCAAACACGCGCAAAGTCTCCTGGGACGCCGTGCCCGTCAGGCCATCAAGCGTGGAACAGCACTGGATTGGTCGTTGGTCGAATGACCCGTTGCCGGGCTGATTCGGCAAAATAGCGTGACCTGCGAGTCATAACGGGCATCTTCACTGTATTGTATTGACCGGGAAGATGGCGCCTGACCCTTTATCGGGTTCAGTGATGGCCCTCTACGCTTCCCGGCCGTCGCCTTGGGGCGACGCAAATCCAGGTTTGTCGGCGCCCCTCGATTCCTGCGAGTGGTGGTATTGGGCTGTTTATTATTGGGAAGCCGTAATGATTGGCATAAAGAGCATTGCGAGCTACGTTCCTGTAGCCGGCGTGGACAATTACGCACAAGGTGCAAAATTCGAGAAGGATGAAGAATTCATCCTGGGCAAGATCGGTTCGGCTTTCCTGCCGCGCAAGGGCGTTGATCAGGAAACTTCCGATCTGTGCGTTGAAGCGGCCAATGCGCTGTTTGCCAGCAACCCCGATTTGAAACGCGAGTCCATAGATGCGTTGATCGTCGTCACCCAGAACGGTGACGAAGAAGGCCTGCCGCATACCGCGGCCATCGTGCAGGACAAACTCGGCCTGCCGACCAACGTCGCTGCGTTCGATATTTCCCTGGGTTGTTCCGGTTACGTCTACGGCATTTATGCGATCAAGGGCTTCATGGAGGCCGCTGGCCTGAAGAACGGCCTGCTGATCACTGCCGACCCGTATTCGAAGATCGTCGACCCGGAAGACCGCAACACCACCATGCTGTTCGGCGATGCGGCCACGGCTACCTGGATGGGTGAGAACCCGACCTGGGCACTGGGCAAGGCCAAGTTCGGCACCGATGGTTCCGGCGCCCCACATTTGAAAGTCACCGACGGCGTGTTCTTCATGAACGGTCGCCAGGTGTTCAATTTCGCACTGCTCAAGGTGCCGGCGCATTTGCATGAGTTGCTGGGCGAATCGCAATTGAGCGCTGACGACATCGATGCGTTCTGCATTCACCAAGGCAGCGCGGCGATTGTCGACGCAGTTGCGCGGCGCTTCGAAGAGTGCCCGCAGAAGTTCATCAAGGACATGGTCGAGACCGGTAACACGGTGTCGTCGAGCATTCCATTGCTGCTGGAAAAGCATATTCTCGATTCCGAATGGAAGCGCGTTGCGCTCAGCGGTTTCGGAGTGGGGCTGTCATGGGGTTCGGCGATTATCTATCGTCCTTGAGTGAACGTCTTTTAATAAAAAGGCCGGTACAAAAAAGCGCTCAAGGGTTAACCTTGAGCGCTTTTTTGCTTGTAAGGAATGCGAGGTAGCATGAGCGAATGCTTTGAAGACAATGCTCAGGTTATCCAGCGTCGCTGGCCGTCGCTGTATGCGCGATTGAAAACGGAAGACCGCCTGGCCGTCGAGGTCGACCTGATCGAGGGGCGGGACTCGACGCTGTGTGTGGGTGGCATCCAGCTCACCAGCCGTCATGGTCGTCTGCGCGAGGCCCGCCTGCAGGCCGCCAGTCTCCCGCTCGACAAGCCACAGCTGCACGTTTACGGCACCGGCTTCGGCGATTTGCCTGCGGTTTTGCTGGAACGCGCCGGGCTTGAAAAACTCTATGTCCACATTCTCAACGGCGCGCTTTTCCTGTTGGTGCTGGAGCTGATCGATCAACGCCAATGGCTGGGCGATCCGCGCGTGCAATTGCTCTACGCCGGCGATCTGTCCGACATCTTCACGCCGTTTTTTGCCTTGCCCGCCGAAATGCTGCTGGCCGATGACCACAGTGCGAAGATTCGTGATCGGCTGGTCAGCGAAGTGCACTTGAGTTTCAACAATCGTGATTTCGACCCGCAGTCGCCGGTCATTCTGCAGCGCTTGCAGGACACCCTTGGACTACTGCTTGCCGATGACGATGTGGCTCGGCTCTTTGGCACTTGTCCCGGGCGCGAGGTTTATGTGATTGCCACCGGGCCGAGCCTGGAAGGGAATTTCGAGCGCTTGGCAGCGGTGCGCAACCAATCCCCGCGACCTCTGTTCATCTGTGTGGACACGGCCTACAAGCCCCTTCGCGAGCACGGAATCAAGCCTGACCTGGTCGTGAGCATCGACCAGCGCATCAGCGTGCTGCACTTGCCCGGTGATGCGTCCGAGGATATTGCGCTGGTGTACTTGCCATTGAGCGATCCACAAATGCTCAATGCTTGGAAAGGCAAGCGTTACGGTGGTTACTCCGCAAGCCCGATCTACGCCTCGTTGCGCGAACAGCATCCCCGTGCACTGCTGAACGTGGGCGGCAGCGTGATTCACCCGGCCGTGGATCTGGCGGTGAAGATGGGCGCGCAGCGCATCACGCTTTTCGGTGCCGACTTTGCCTTTCCAATGAACCGGACCCACACCGGCTGGAACGATGGTGACCTGGGGCCGCCGGTGAGTCAGGCCAGATACTGGGTGCACGATGGTCATGGCCAGAAGGTCAAGACGCAGTTGAATTTTCGCGGCTATCTGTGCGAGCTGGAGCGTTACATTGCCAGGCATCCCCAGGTCCTTTTCCTCAACAGCAGTCGGGCGGGGGCAATGATTGCCGGGACGCAGTTCAATCAGGATTTCGTGCGATGAAGCATCAGGCGATAGGTATCGAGGAATACCGGCAATGCGCCGGTTTGTTTCGCTTGGGGCGTGATGTCGAAGCGGCGTTGAACATGGTCGATCTGTTCGATGAGGCGCAGCGCCTGTTTTTGCAGGCGCCTCAGGACGTGCAACAGGCGTGGGCATCGTTGCTCAGGCAAATGCTCGCCTGCCAGGAGCGCCAGGATTGGCTGGGGCTCGCCGATTTCATGGAATATGAGTTGATCGAATTGCTCGAAAACATGCCGGCCTGAGGGCAACAACAGCTTTGGCACGGGCGTTTTCGGGCTGGACAGTTTTATGGCGTCATTTTTTCGCGGTTGAGGGGCGCTAAGCCCTTGTTTTCTCGGGGGTGGCAGGGTGATGGCATTTTTTTTAAAAAAAGCCCTCAAGCAACCTGCCAACCCGACGATAACTAATACGAAGGTTCTCTAGGCCATACCCGGCGGTTGCCAGGGCCGGAAGCCGCAGTACCCAACCAACGAGGAATTCGTCATGGCTTTAACAGTAAACACCAACACCACGTCGCTGAACGTTCAGAAAAACCTGAACCGTGCTACCGACGCTCTGTCGACTTCGATGGCTCGCCTGTCTTCCGGCCTGAAAATCAACAGCGCTAAAGACGACGCCGCTGGCCTGCAGATCGCAACTCGCATGGCTGCACAGATTCGTGGTGGCAATCAGGCAGTGCAGAACGCCAACGACGGTATCTCCGTTGCCCAGACCGCTGAAGGCGCGCTGCAAGCTTCGACCGACATTCTGCAGCGTATGCGTGAACTGGCTGTTAAAGCACGTAACGGCACCAACAGCACTGCTGACCAGACCGCTACCAACTCCGAATTCGCTCAGATGTCTGACGAGATCACTCGTATCTCTGCTTCCACCAATCTGAACGGCAAAAACCTGCTGGACGGTACCGCTGGTACCATGCAACTGCAAGTTGGCGCCAACACTGGTTCGGCTAACCGCATCGACCTGGTACTGAGCTCCAAGTTCGACGCCGTATCCCTGTCCGTAGGCAGCGGTACTGTTGTTCTGACTGGTGCAACTTCCGCTACCCTGTCTGCCAACATCGACAACGCGATCACCGCGATCGACGCTGCTCTGGCATCGATCAACGCCACCCGCGCAAACCTGGGTGCTTCGCAGAACCGTCTGACCAGCACCATCTCCAACCTGCAGAACATCGTGGAAAACACCACTGCTGCACAAGGCCGTGTACAAGACACCGACTTCGCCGCAGAAACCGCGAACCTGACCAAGCAGCAAACCCTGCAACAGGCTTCTACCTCGGTTCTGGCTCAAGCCAACCAACTGCCTTCCGCTGTACTGAAGCTGCTTCAGTAATTTCGGCAAGAGTTTGGGCGGGGGAGTGTGCTTGTCACGCTCTCTCGCTTTTTACGTTAAGAGGTGATGGGCATGGAGATGAGCGTAAAGCTTGGCGTGTCTTATCCGGCTCCCCAGCCAGCGAGCACCGTTTCGGATAAAGCGCCGGAAAAGCCTAAAGTCGCCAGCGAGACTCCCGTGGCGCAAAAGAAGCTGGATACGGATGACACCCACTTGAAGCAGGCGGTGCAGCAGATCGAAAAGTTTGTACAGTCGATCAAGCGCAATCTGGAGTTCTCGATAGACGAGCAGTCCGGAAAGGTCGTCGTCAAAGTGATTGCAAGCGAAACGGGCGAAGTCGTGCGACAGATCCCCTCCGCCGAGGCCCTCAAATTGGCGGAAAGCCTGAGCAATGCGAGCCATGTATTGTTCGATGCCAAAGTTTGATAGCTGGCATGAATAGTGTTTGTACGTTCTTTGGGCGCTGATAAAGGTCAAAAGAGTGGCAGCAACCTGAAGGGAGACGAAAAATGGCAAGTCCAATTTTACCGGGTACGGGCCTGGGCTCTGGCCTGGATATCGGTGCGATCGTTACTGCGCTGGTCAACGCCGACAAATCGGCGAAACAGACGCAGATCGATACTCAGACCAAAACCAACACGCTGAAGATCTCCGGTGTCGGTTCCTTGAAAAGCGCACTGACGGCCTTTCAGACGGCGCTGACCAATCTCGGTAGCAAGACCAATCCTGCGTTCGCGGGCTATACCGCAACTTCGGGTACCCCGTCGATCCTGGGTGCAACTTCCGACAATACCGCCGTTGCCGGTACTTACAGCGTTGTTGTGAATAAGCTGGCCACCAGCTCGAAAGTAGCCAGTGCTTCTTTTGCCGGCGGTGCCGCCAGTGCCATTCCGAGTGGTACTTTGAAAATCAGTCAGAATGGCACTGATTACGATGTCACGATTCCAGCCAATGCGACCTTGCAGAGCACCCGGGACGCCATCAACTCTGCACAGGCGAGTAATGGTATTTCTGCCAACATCGTGACCGACAGCACGGGTGCATCGCGTCTGGTGATCAGCTCCACCAAGACCGGCGCGGGTTCCGACCTGACGGTCAGCGGTATCGCCGGCCTTGAAATCGACGGCACCCAACCGATGGGCACCAACCCTTCGGCCTCCAGTTCAGGAGCTGTCAACGGGGTTGCGGTGGATGCATCGCTGACCATCGATGGACTGGCAGTGACCAGCAAGAGCAATACGGTTACCGGCGCGGTCAGTGGCCTGACCCTGAACCTGACATCCGTGAGCCCGGGTACGCCGCCGGCTGCGGCGACCGT
Source organism: Pseudomonas sp. GW823-FHT06E10 (assembly GCF_058794995.1). Lineage (NCBI taxonomy): Bacteria > Pseudomonadati > Pseudomonadota > Gammaproteobacteria > Pseudomonadales > Pseudomonadaceae > Pseudomonas > Pseudomonas sp. GW823-FHT06E10. The sequence continues at coordinate 74,160 of NZ_JBXAHJ010000011.1, forward strand.
CACCGTCGCGAACAACACCGCCGGTTTGCAGACGTCGATCCAGTCGTTCGTTGATTCCTACAACACCCTGATGAACACCATCAACTCCCTGTCCAAGGCGACAGCGGATGCCGATGGCAACCTGACTGTTCAGGCGGCGTTTACCGGTGATTCGATGTCGCGCACACTGATCTCCGATATCCGCAGCGTGCTGACCGCTCCCGGGGCGGGCGGTCCATTGGCCGTTCTGTCGCAGATCGGCGTGCTGACGAATGAGAAAACTGGCAACCTGGCGTTCGATACAACGGCGTTCAACAAGACGATGGCCATCAACGGCATGAGCGGCCAGGTGCAGCAGTTGTTCAACGGTAGCAATGCTACCAACGGCCTGCTGGCGCGCATGGGCACTGTAATCAAGCCTTATGTGCAGACGGGCGGGTTGCTTGACCAGCGCAATACCAGCCTGCAGACCGTGAGCAAGAACCTTTCAAATCAGCAGACTGCGCTGGACTTGCGTGTCGCCAACATGACCAAGACGTTGACCGCCAAGTACAACGCAATGGACCTTTTGGTCGGGCAGATGAAAGCGACGGCGAGTAACATCACCTCGTTCTTCACTTCCTTGAACGCCCAGAAGTCCAACAGCTAGTCGTGAACTGACGATAAAAACCCGGCTACGCATTTTCGCGTGTGCCGGGTTTTTGTCTTTTGATCTAAAGTTCTCTGGCTCGCGGACGATACACTGGTCATACGAGTCTTTGTGGTAATGAGGTAGAACATGAATCCAATGTTAGCCCTTCGGCAGTATCAAAAAGTGGGTGCGCACGCCCAGACGTCAGAAGCAAGTCCGCATCGTTTGGTGCAGATGCTCATGGGGGGTGGCCTGGACCGTATTGCCCAGGCCAAAGGCGCCCTGGAGCGCAAGGACATTCCCGGCAAGTGTGTGTCGATCAGCAAGGCGATCGGCATCATCGGTGGTTTGCGTGAAGGCCTGGATCTTGAAAACTGCGCCGATGCCGTGGGTGAACTCGACAGCCTTTACCTCTACATGATGAAGCGCCTGGCCGAGGCGAACATCAGCAGCGATCCGGAGATTCTCGATGAGGTCGCGAGCTTGTTGCGCACGGTGAAAGAAGGCTGGGACGGCATTGCTGAGCCAGGTCCGCAGTTCTAAGGGAGATCGCCATGAGTCTTGTATTGCAGCGGATAGAGCAAACTCGTGAAGCGCTGGTCGGTGCTTTGGCCGAGCGTGACTGGGAGGCCATCGGTCAATTGGACCTGGATTGCCGTTCCTGCATGGAAGATGTCATGAGCGAGGCTTCGCTGGATGAAGAGGTTTTGCGCAGCAATCTTGAGGAGCTGCTGTATGTCTACAAGCAGCTGCTTGAGGTCGCGATGGGTGAAAGGCAGGCGATAGTCGATGAAATGTCTCAGATCCAGCAAGCGCGGAACGCGGCAAAGGTTTACCATCTGTTTGGATAATAAAACCCGGTTAATCCAAACAAGTGCGCCATAAATTTGACTGTGCACGGATTTTTGACTTAACTAGTGGCTGGTTCCAGATTTCAGTCGTCTTCAGGCATACAAGGCCTGCAAGCGTTTAGCTTGCCCCAGCATTTTGGGCATTGAGTTGACTAGGGAAGTTGCTATTGCATGTGGCGTGAAACCAAAATTCTGCTGATTGATGACGATAGCGTCCGCCGCCGCGACCTGGCGGTGATTTTGAATTTTCTCGGCGAAGAAAATTTACCCTGCGGTAGCCATGACTGGCAGCAGGCTGTCGGCTCTTTGTCGTCAAGTCGTGAAGTGATCTGTGTCCTCATCGGGACGGTCAATGCTCCTGGTGCACTTCTGGGCTTGCTTAAGACACTCTCGACATGGGATGAGTTCCTTCCGGTTTTGTTAATGGGCGATAATTCTTCCATTGACCTGCCGGAAGACCAGCGTCGGCGAGTGCTTTCGACCCTCGAAATGCCGCCCAGCTACAGCAAATTGCTCGATTCGCTGCACCGTGCCCAGGTCTATCGCGAGATGTACGACCAGGCCCGCGAGCGCGGTCGTCATCGCGAGCCCAATCTTTTCCGCAGCCTTGTCGGCACCAGCCGGGCGATTCAACACGTCCGCCAGATGATGCAGCAGGTCGCCGACACCGATGCCAGCGTGCTGATCCTCGGTGAGTCCGGCACCGGCAAGGAAGTGGTTGCGCGCAACCTGCATTACCATTCCAAGCGCCGCGAAGCGCCGTTCGTGCCGGTCAACTGCGGGGCGATTCCGGCCGAGTTGCTGGAAAGCGAATTGTTCGGCCATGAGAAGGGCGCCTTCACCGGGGCGATCACCAGCCGCGCCGGTCGATTCGAGCTGGCCAACGGCGGCACCCTGTTCCTCGATGAAATCGGCGACATGCCGCTGCCGATGCAGGTCAAGTTGCTGCGCGTGTTGCAGGAGCGCACCTTCGAGCGCGTGGGCAGCAACAAGACCCAGAGCGTCGACGTGCGCATCATTGCGGCGACCCACAAGAATCTCGAAAGCATGATCGAGATCGGCACCTTCCGCGAAGATTTGTACTACCGCCTGAATGTGTTCCCGATCGAGATGGCGCCGCTGCGTGAGCGCGTCGAAGACATTCCCCTGCTGATGAACGAGCTGATCTCGCGCATGGAGCACGAGAAGCGCGGTTCGATCCGTTTCAACTCGGCGGCCATCATGTCGCTGTGTCGTCATGGCTGGCCGGGCAACGTCCGCGAATTGGCCAACCTGGTGGAGCGCATGGCGATCATGCACCCATACGGCGTGATCGGCGTGGTCGAGTTGCCGAAGAAATTCCGCTACGTCGACGATGAAGACGAGCAAATGGTCGACAGCCTGCGCAGCGATCTGGAAGAGCGCGTGGCCATCAACGGCCATACCCAGGACTTTACCGCCAATGCCATGTTGCCTCCGGAAGGTCTGGACCTGAAGGACTACCTCGGTGGTCTGGAGCAGGGGCTGATCCAGCAGGCGCTGGATGATGCCAACGGCATTGTGGCGCGCGCGGCCGAGCGCCTGCGTATTCGTCGTACCACGCTGGTGGAAAAGATGCGCAAGTACGGCATGAGCCGTCGTGATGGAGACGAGCAGGCGGATGATTGACGCCTGTTTTTCAACTCGTTCATTTATAAGAAATTTTTTTTAGGCACGGGTATTGCTACGTCCCTCGCAACGTTCCGTTTCACTGACGGTCAGCCAAGCGAGAGAGCACGATGCCCCAAGCCGCCCAGATGTCTCCTGTCCTTGATGCTTCGGGGCAACCGTCGTCCGTAGAGCTGGCGAGCCAGCTTGGCCTTGAGCAGGCATTTGCGCTGTTCAACCAGATGTCCAGTCAGTTGACCGATTCCTACAGCATGCTTGAAGCCCGGGTAACCGAGCTCAAGGGTGAATTGGCAGTGGTCAGTGCCCAGCGCATGCAGGAGCTGGCGGAAAAAGAACGCCTGGCCAACCGCCTGCAAAACCTCCTTGATCTCTTACCCGGCGGCGTCATCGTCATTGACGCCCAGGGCATCGTGCGCGAAGCCAATCCGGCGGCGTGCGAGTTGCTGGGGTTGCCGCTGGAAGGTGAATTGTGGCGCCACGTCATTGCCCGCTGTTTTGCGCCGCGCGAAGACGATGGTCATGAAGTCTCCCTCAAGGATGGTCGGCGCCTGTCGATCGCCACGCGCTCGCTGGACGCCGAGCCTGGCCAGTTGGTGTTGCTCAACGACCTGACTGAAACCCGTCACCTGCAGGATCAACTGGCCCGTCATGAGCGGCTGTCGTCGTTGGGGCGCATGGTCGCTTCGTTGGCTCATCAGATACGCACGCCGTTGTCCGCCGCGTTGCTGTATGCCAGTCATTTGACCGAGCAAGAGCTGCCGGTCGCTACCCAGCAGCGCTTTGCCGGGCGCCTCAAGGAGCGCCTGCACGAGCTGGAGCACCAGGTGCGCGACATGCTGGTGTTCGCCCGGGGCGAGTTGCCGCTGACCGATCGCGTGACGCCCGCTCAGTTGATGCAATCGTTGCAAGCGGCAGCGCTGACCCACGTACAGGATCTGCCGATCCGCTGGCAGTGCGACAGTCATTCGGGGGAGTTGCTGTGCAATCGCGACACCCTGGTCGGTGCGATCCTCAATCTGATCGAGAACGCCATTCAGTCCAGTGCCGGTCCATTGCGCCTCAAGATTCACCTCTATACCCGCGGCAATTACCTGCACCTGTGCGTCAGCGACAGTGGCTCCGGTATCGATGCCGCCGTTCTGGCGCGATTGGGCGAACCCTTTTTTACCACCAAGGCCACTGGCACAGGTCTTGGCCTGACTGTGGTCAAGGCAGTGGCGCGTGCTCATCAGGGACAATTGCAGTTGCGCTCGCAACTCGGTCGCGGCACTTGCGCGCAGGTTATCCTGCCGTTGTTCAGCAGCGCTCAAGGAGCGGAGTGACACAGATGGGTATCAAGGTTCTGCTGGTCGAGGACGACCGCGCGTTGCGCGAGGCGCTGGCCGATACGCTATTGCTCGCGGGGCACGATTACAAGGCGGTGGGTTCGGCAGAGGAGGCGTTGCTTGCCGTCGGCGGCGAGGCCTTCAGCCTGGTGATCAGCGACGTCAACATGCCGGGTATGGACGGCCACCAGTTGCTGGGCCTGTTGCGAGCGCGGCAGCCGCAATTGCCGGTGTTGCTGATGACGGCTCACGGCGCGGTCGAGCGTGCGGTCGATGCGATGCGCCAAGGTGCGGTGGACTATCTGGTCAAACCTTTCGAGCCCAAGGCGTTGCTCGATCTGGTGGGGCGTCATGCCCTGGGTAGTCTCGGCCTGGCTGAGGGTGAAGGGCCGATAGCATTCGAGCCGGCGAGCGCGCAGTTGCTCGAATTGGCAGCGCGGGTCGCACGCAGCGATTCCACGGTGTTGATCTCGGGTGAGTCGGGCACGGGCAAGGAAGTGCTGGCGCGCTACATCCATCAGCATTCTCATCGCGCCAATCAGCCATTCATTGCGATCAACTGTGCGGCGATCCCGGACAACATGCTCGAAGCGACCTTGTTCGGGCACGAGAAGGGCTCCTTCACCGGTGCCATTGCCGCGCAAGCCGGCAAGTTCGAGCAGGCCGACGGCGGCACCATTCTGCTCGACGAAATTTCCGAAATGCCCCTGGGGCTCCAGGCCAAATTGCTGCGCGTACTGCAAGAACGTGAGGTCGAAAGGGTTGGGGCGCGCAAGCCGATCACGCTGGACATTCGCGTGGTTGCCACCACCAATCGCGACCTGGCGGGTGAAGTGGCAGCGGGGCGCTTCCGTGAAGATCTTTACTATCGCCTGTCGGTGTTTCCCCTGGCCTGGCGTCCGTTGCGCGAGCGTACCGCCGACATCCTGCCGCTGGCCGAGCGTCTGCTGGCCAGGCACGTCAATAAAATGAAGCATTCACCGGCCAGATTGTCCCCCGAGGCCCAGGCGTGTCTGATCGCTTATCCGTGGCCGGGTAACGTGCGTGAGCTGGACAACGCGATTCAGCGAGCGTTGATTCTGCAGCAGGGTGGCTTGATCCAGCCGCAGGATTTCTGCCTGGCCGGGCCGGTGGCTTGCGCTCCATTGCCTGCGTTGGCGCAGGCGCCGGTGCGTCCAGTGGAAGTCGAGGCCGAGTCGGCCGGTGCGCTGGGCGATGATCTGCGTCGCCGAGAATTCCAGATGATCATCGATACCCTGCGCGCCGAGCGCGGTCGTCGCAAAGAGGCGGCCGAGCGCCTGGGTATCAGCCCGCGGACCCTGCGCTACAAGCTGGCGCAAATGCGCGATGCCGGTATGGATGTGGAAGCCTATCTGTTCGCCACCTGATCCTGTTCCTGTAGGAGCGAGCTCTGCTCGCGATGGTCGTTAACGATAATGCGGGGCGTCAGGATAAACGCGGCGTTCTTCAGTTCATCGCGAGCAAGCTCGCTCCTACAGCGGCTAGCGGCGATGAGAAGGGCTTTTGTGAAACAAGGCCATGGAGCTGGCACCCTTGTTGCTAACACCTCATGACCCGCCGAGTGAGTGTCAAAAAATTGCGGGTCGTCAAAGAGAGAAACCATGAGCCAAGGTATTGAATTCAATCGGTTGATGCTGGATATGCGCGCCATGCAAATGGATGCCATGTCTGCGCCGAAATCGACTGCCGTTCCTGAAGTGTCGGGCAGCAGCTTTTCCGACATGCTCGGTCAGGCCGTCAATAAAGTGAACGACACCCAACAGGCTTCCACGCAGTTGGCCAGTGCGTTCGAAATCGGCAAAAGCGGCGTCGATCTTACAGACGTGATGATCTCATCGCAGAAAGCCAGCGTGTCCTTCCAGGCATTGACCCAGGTGCGCAACAAACTGGTTCAGGCCTACCAAGACATCATGCAGATGCCGGTTTAAAGGACGAGATTGAGTCATGGCAGAAGCAGTCGCCGATAACGTTCCGGCCAAGGCCACTCCAATAGACGGCAAACCGCCGCTGTTCGGGTTGTCCTTCCTGGAAAACCTCTCCGAGATGACCATGTTGCGTCAGGTGGGCCTGTTGGTCGGCCTGGCGGCGAGCGTGGCGATTGGTTTTGCCGTGGTGTTGTGGTCCCAGCAACCGGACTACCGGCCTCTGTACGGCAGTCTTGCCGGCATGGACGCCAAGCAGGTCATGGATACCCTGGCCTCCGCCGATATCCCGTACACCGTCGAACCCAATTCCGGTGCCTTGCTGGTCAAGGCCGATGACCTGTCCCGAGCGCGGCTCAAGCTCGCGGCCGCTGGTGTCACTCCCAGCGACGGTAACATCGGTTTTGAAATCCTCGACAAGGAGCAGGGGCTTGGCACCAGCCAGTTCATGGAAGCGACCCGCTACCGTCGCGGCCTCGAAGGCGAACTGGCCCGCACCATTTCCAGCCTGAACAACGTCAAGGGTGCCCGCGTACACCTGGCGATCCCGAAAAGTTCGGTGTTCGTGCGCGACGAGCGCAAGCCGAGCGCTTCGGTTCTGGTTGAACTCTATTCCGGTCGCTCCCTCGAGCCAGGCCAGGTCGTTGCCATCATCAATCTGGTAGCGACCAGCGTTCCCGAACTCAGCAAATCGCAGATCACCGTGGTCGACCAGAAGGGCAACCTGCTCTCCGATCAGGCGGAAAACTCCGAACTGACCATGGCTGGCAAGCAGTTCGACTACAGCCGTCGCATGGAAAGCATGCTCACTCAGCGCGTGCACAACATCCTGCAGCCGGTGCTGGGCAACGACCGTTACAAGGCCGAAGTCTCGGCCGACGTGGATTTCAGTGCGGTCGAATCGACTTCCGAGCAATTCAACCCGGATCAACCGGCGTTGCGCAGCGAGCAGTCGGTCAACGAACAACGTACCGCCAGCAATGGCCCGCAAGGCGTGCCGGGTGCCTTGAGCAACCAGCCTCCAGCGCCGGCCTCCGCGCCGCAAACCACCGGCGGCACTCCGGGTGCAGCCGGCATGGTGCAGCCGGGCCAACCGCTGGTTGATGCCAATGGCCAGCAAATCATGGACCCGGCCACCGGTCAGCCGATGCTCGCTCCGTACCCGGCGGACAAGCGTCAACAATCGACCAAGAACTTCGAACTCGACCGATCCATCAGCCACACCAAGCAGCAGCAGGGCCGGTTGAATCGCCTGTCGGTGTCGGTGGTGGTCGATGATCAGGTCAAGATCAATCCGGCCAGCGGCGAAACCACCCGTGCGCCATGGAGCGCCGATGAATTGGCGCGCTTCACTCGCCTGGTTCAGGATGCGGTCGGCTTCGATGCCAGCCGTGGTGATAGCGTCAGCGTGATCAACATGCCGTTCTCCGCCGAGCGCGGTGAAGCGATTGCCGAAATTCCGTTCTACTCCCAGCCGTGGTTCTGGGACATCGTCAAGCAAGTGCTGGGTGTGCTGTTCATTCTGGTGCTGGTATTCGGTGTGCTGCGTCCGGTGCTCAACAATATTACCGGTGGTGGCAAGGGCAAGCAGTTGGCCGGTATCGGCAGCGACGTCGAGTTGGGTGGCATGGGCGGTCTGGATGGCGAACTGGCCAACGACCGTGTCAGCCTCGGTGGCCCGACCAGCATCCTGTTGCCGAGCCCGAGCGAAGGCTATGACGCTCAGTTGAACGCAATCAAGAGTCTGGTGGCAGAAGACCCGGGTCGTGTGGCCCAGGTCGTGAAAGAGTGGATTAACGCAGATGAGTGATAACCGAGCCGTTGCCGCCAAACTGTCCAAGGTCGACAAAGCCGCAATCCTGTTGCTGTCCCTGGGGTCCACCGACGCTGCCCAGGTGCTGCGCCACATGGGCCCCAAAGAGGTTCAGCGCGTGGGTGTGGCCATGGCCCAGATGGGTAATGTGCACCGCGAGCAGGTCGAACAGGTGATGAGCGAGTTCGTCGATATCGTCGGCGACCAGACCAGCCTGGGCGTCGGCTCCGACGACTATGTGCGCAAGATGCTCACCCAGGCTCTTGGCGAAGACAAGGCCAACGGCCTGATCGACCGCATCCTGCTCGGTGGCAACACCAGCGGCCTCGACAGCCTGAAGTGGATGGAGCCGCGCGCCGTCGCCGACGTGATCCGTTATGAACACCCGCAGATCCAGGCGATCGTGGTGGCGTATCTCGATCCGGACCAGGCCGGTGAAGTGCTCGGCAACTTCGACCACAAGGTGCGGCTCGACATCATCCTGCGGGTCTCTTCGCTGAACACCGTACAGCCAGCGGCCCTGAAAGAGCTCAACCAGATTCTCGAGAAGCAGTTCTCCGGCAACTCGAATGCCTCGCGCACTACCCTGGGTGGCATCAAACGCGCGGCGGACATCATGAACTTCCTCGACAGCTCGATCGAAGGCCAGCTCATGGACTCGATCCGCGAAGTCGACGAAGACCTGTCCGGTCAGATCGAAGACCTCATGTTCGTGTTCAACAACCTGGCCGATGTCGACGACCGTGGGATTCAGGCGCTGCTGCGCGAGGTGTCCTCCGATGTGCTGGTGCTGGCCCTCAAAGGGTCGGACGAAGGCGTCAAGGAGAAGATCTTCAAGAACATGTCCAAGCGTGCCGCCGAACTGTTGCGCGACGACCTGGAAGCCAAGGGCCCGGTGCGCGTCAGCGACGTGGAAACCGCGCAGAAGGAAATCCTCACCATCGCCCGCCGTATGGCCGAAGCCGGGGAAATCGTTCTCGGCGGCAAGGGCGGCGAGGAAATGATCTAACACCATGGTCAAGAATGATGATGCACCCACTGACCTGATCCGGGCCAGGGATGTCAGTGGTTTCGATACCTGGGCACTGCCCAGTTTCGACCCGCCGGAACCCGAGCCGGAACCTGAGCCTGAACCCGAACCGCCGGAAATGGAGGAAGTGCCGCTGGAGGAAGTCCAGCCACTGACCCTCGAAGAGCTCGAAAGCATTCGCCAGGAAGCCTATAACGAAGGCTTCGCGGTGGGTGAGAAGGAAGGTTTCCACAGCACCACGCTCAAGGTCCGTCAGGAGGCCGAGGTGGCCCTGACCGCCAAGATTGCGGCGTTGGAGCAACTGATGACGCACCTGCTCGAGCCCATTGCCGAACAGGACACCGAGATTGAAAAGTCCCTGGTCGACCTCGTGCAGCACATCACCAGACAGGTGATTCAGCGCGAACTGGCCATCGACTCGACGCAGATCGAACACGTCATGCGCGAGGCGCTCAAGCTCTTGCCGCTGGGCGTGGGCAATGTGCGGCTGTACATCAATCCGCAGGATTTCGAACAGGTCAAAGCCCTGCGCGAACGTCATGAAGAAACCTGGCGCATCGTCGAGGACGAAGCGCTGTTGCCTGGCGGTTGCCGGGTCGAGACAGAACACAGCCGCATCGACGCCACGGTCGAAACCCGTGTCGCGCGGGTGATGGACAAGCTGTTCGATCAGCTGCACGAGCAGGCCTTGCACCCGGCCGCGCCGGACCTGAGCCTGGAACTGCCGATCGAAAGTAAGCCTGCGGTCGCACCGGCTCAGGATGTTCCCGATGCGCCTTGAACGCACCAGTTTCGCCAAGCGCCTGGGCAGCTATGCCGAGGCCACGGGACTGGAGGGCGCACCGATCCTCGAAGGCCGCCTGCTACGCATGGTCGGCCTGACCCTTGAAGCCGAAGGCCTGCGCGCCGCCATGGGCAGCCGCTGCATGGTCATCAACGACGACAGCTATCACCCGATGCAGGTCGAAGCCGAGGTGATGGGCTTCTCCGGCAGTAAAGTCTTCCTGATGCCAGTCGGCAGTGTCGCCGGCATCGCGCCCGGTGCCCGAGTGGTGCCCTTGGCCGATACCGGTCGCCTGCCCATGGGCATGAGCATGCTCGGGCGGGTGCTGGATGGCGCCGGTCGTGCGCTGGACGGCAAGGGCGGGATGAAGGCCGAAGACTGGGTGCCAATGGACGGCCCGACCATCAACCCGCTCAAGCGCGAACCGATCAGCGAACCGCTGGACGTGGGCATCCGTTGCATCAATGGCATGTTGACGGTCGGCCGCGGCCAGCGGCTCGGCCTGTTCGCCGGTACCGGTGTCGGTAAATCCGTGCTGTTGGGGATGATGACGCGCTTTACCGAGGCCGACATTATCGTCGTCGGGCTGATCGGTGAGCGGGGGCGTGAAGTTAAAGAATTCATCGAGCACATCCTCGGTGAAGAAGGGCTCAAGCGTTCGGTAGTGGTGGCGTCCCCGGCGGACGATGCGCCGCTGATGCGACTGCGCGCCGCCATGTACTGCACGCGCATCGCCGAATATTTCCGCGACAAGGGCAAGAACGTCCTGTTACTCATGGATTCGCTGACCCGTTTCGCCCAGGCCCAGCGGGAAATCGCCTTGGCCATCGGCGAGCCGCCGGCGACCAAAGGTTATCCGCCGTCGGTATTCGCCAAGCTGCCGAAACTGGTGGAGCGGGCCGGTAATGCCGAGAAGGGTGGTGGTTCGATCACCGCGTTCTACACCGTGCTGTCCGAAGGCGATGACCAGCAGGACCCGATTGCCGACTCGGCGCGGGGCGTGCTCGACGGGCACATCGTGCTGTCCCGGCGACTGGCCGAGGAAGGTCATTACCCGGCCATTGATATCGAGGCATCCATCAGCCGGGTGATGCCGGCGGTGGTGTCGCCGGAGCACATGATGCGAGCGCAGTATTTCAAGCAATTGTGGTCGCGCTATCAGCAGAGTCGCGACCTGATCAGCGTCGGCGCCTACGTCGCTGGCGGCGACCGCGAGACCGACCTGGCGATTTCCTTGCAGCCGCAGCTGGTCAAATACCTGCGCCAGGGGCTCAACGACAGCATCAGCCTGGGCGAAAGCGAAGCTTACCTCGCGTCGATCTTCGCGCCCGCGGCGGGCGGCTAACCGGCCATGGCCCAGACTCGGGCAGGGCGCCTGGCCCCCGTGGTGGAAATGGCCGAAAAGGCCGAGAAAACCGCAGTCCAGCGCCTGGGGCACTTTCAGGGGCAAGTGCGTTTGGCTGAAAGCAAACTCGCCGACCTTGAAGCCTTCCGCCTCGATTATCAGGAGCAATGGATCGTGCGCGGCAGCGGCGGCGTCTCGGGCCAATGGTTGCTGGGCTATCAGGGCTTTCTCGCGCAACTGGGCACGGCCATCGACCAGCAGCGGCAAAGCCTGGCCTGGCATCAGAACAACCTGAACAAGGCCCGGGACACCTGGCAGCAGGCGTTTGCCCGGGTCGAAGGCTTGCGCAAGCTGGTTCAGCGCTATGCCGATGAGGCGCGGGCGCTTGAAGACCGGCGCGAACAAAAACTGTTGGATGAATTGTCCCAACGCCTGCCACGGCAGGATCACCTGTAGGAGCGAACTCGCTCGCGATGAACCTGTGAGCGCACGGGGATGTCAGGTTTACAGCGATAACGATCCGACAGTCACCACAACCTACCGCCTTGCTCCAACCTCTACCAAATGCTAAACCTTGTGCAAGCGGGTTTACCAATGACAAGGAAGCCATGAAATGTCAGTCGTTACAGAACTCTCTCCGGATGGGCAAAAACTGACGATATCGGTCAAGGGACGATTCGATTTCGCCAAGCATCAGGAGTTTCGTCAGTCCTACGAAGATAAACAGCCATCGGCGGTTGTGGTCGACCTGAAAGACGCCACTTACCTCGACAGCTCGGCGCTGGGCATGCTGCTTTTGCTGCGTGATCACGCCGGTGGCGACGACTCCGATGTCCGCGTCGTCAACAGCAGTACCGACGTGCGCAAGATCCTCGCCATCTCCAACTTCGACAAGCTGTTCGACATCAGTTGATTGCCATGCAGCCACTGGAGCCGCTGACGATCCTGATTGCCGAGGATAGCGCCGCCGATCGCCTGCTGTTGTCGAGCATTCTGCGCCGCCAGGGGCACGAAGTGCTGACGGCGGCCAACGGTGCCGAAGCGGTCGAGGTGTTTCGCCAGCAATCACCGCACCTGGTGTTGATGGATGCGCTGATGCCGGTGATGGACGGCTTCGAGGCGGCCCGGCAGATCAAGGCTCTGGCTGGGGAAACCCTGGTGCCGATCATCTTCCTCACGTCGTTGTCCGAAAGCGAAGCCCTGGCCCGTTGCCTGGAAGTCGGCGGTGACGACTTTCTGGCCAAGCCCTACAACCAGGTGATCCTCGCAGCCAAGATCAAGGCGATGGATCGCTTGCGGCGCTTGCAGGACACCGTGCTGCAACAGCGTGACCAGATCGCCCGGCACCACGACTACCTGCTCAACGAGCAGCGTGTGGCCAAGGCCGTTTTCGACAAGGTGGCGCACTCCGGCTGCCTGAATGCCGCTCCGAATATCCGTTATCTGCAATCGCCCTATGCGCTGTTCAACGGCGACCTGTTGCTGGCCGCGTTCACCCCGGCCGGAGACATGCACGTGCTGCTGGGCGATTTCACCGGCCACGGTTTGCCAGCGGCAGTGGGTGCGATGCCCTTGGCCGAGGTCTTCTACGGCATGACCGCCAAGGGCTATGGCCTGGCGGAAATCCTGCGCGAGATGAATGCCAAGCTCAAGCGCATCCTGCCGGTGGACATGTTCTGCTGTGCCACGTTGCTGTGCCTGAGTTTTCAGCGTCGTTCGGTGGAAGTCTGGAATGGCGGCATGCCGGACGGTTACCTGCATCGCGTTGCCAGTGGCGAGCGAACGCCTCTGCCTGCGCGGAACCTGCCTTTGGGTGTGCTGAGCCCGGAATCCTTCGATGAGCGTACCGACGTGTATCCCATGGCCCTCGGGGATCGGGTGTTTCTGCTGTCCGATGGGGTGATCGATACCTGCGACGCCAATGATCAACTGTTTGGCGCGCAGCGATTGCAGCAAGTGTTTGCCGCCAATCGGCATCCGAATGCGCTGTTCGAAGAGATCGAGCAGGCGCTGCGTCATTTCGGCGGTGAAGCGCGTGACGATGTCAGCATGGTCGAAGTCAGCCTGCTGGAGTCGACGCAAATCACTCCGCCGGCGTTGGTCTACTCCGACAGCGGCCAGTCCTGCCCGCTGGACTGGTCGGTAAGTTTCGAGTTTCGCGCCGCCACGCTCAAGCGCTTCAATCCGTTACCCTATCTGTTGCAGTTGTTGCTTGAGGTCCATGGTCTTCGGGCTCAGAGCGGTGCGCTCTACAGCGTGCTGGCGGAGCTCTACTCCAATGCGCTGGAGCATGGCGTGCTGGGGCTGGATTCGAGTCTCAAGCGCGATGCCTCGGGTTTTGCGCGATATTATCAAGAGCGCAATACCCGGCTGGACGAGCTGCTGGATGGTTATGTACGGTTGCATTTGCAGGTGACGCCAACGGACGATGGCGGTTGCCTGACCATTCACATCGAAGACAGCGGCAAGGGTTTCGATGTCGAGCGGGTGATCGCAAGACCTTTGGAAGACGTCCGCCTGTCGGGGCGAGGGGTCAGTCTGATCCGCCAGTTGGGGCGTAATGCCCGCTGGAGCGACAATGGTCGAAGTGCACGCGTGGAGTTTATCTGGGAGGCTCTGGCATAATCCGCGCATTCTTGATCAAGGAGTGAGCAAGTGGACGACACACATGTGGATCGCGACGTGCTGAGCGTATTGCAGGAAGTGATGGAAGGGGGCTATCCGGATCTGCTGGATATCTTTCTTGCGGACTCCGAAGAGCGCCTGAAAGTCTTGAGAACGGCTGACAGTGCTGCACTGCTGGTTGAAACCGCCCATAGCTTCAAGGGCAGCAGCAGCAATATGGGCGCCCTGAGGCTGACCGAGCTGTGCCATCAACTTGAGCTGCAGGCCAGAAGTTTGCCATGCACCGCCGTTCAGGAACTGGTCGGCGAAATCGATCGCGAGTTCGCCGGTATCCGGCCTCTGTACGAAGCTGAACGACAGCGTTGCCCGGCGAAAATCTGAGCACACGCTGCATTTGGTCCTCTTCGAGTGAAACTGGCTCGACCTTTGCAGTCAACTCATCCAACTGTACTTACGAGCCCCGTGCAGCGGAGACCGTTTCATGCCCGTTACCCCCGATATTCTGTTTCAGGCCTCCAGGCAGGCCAAGACTCAAGCTGGCTCCGCCAATCCTCCGGCGCAGACCTCTGAGCCCGGGGGCAAGGCCGCAAGCTTCGCTGATGTCTACGCCGATCAGGCGCAAAGCAAGCCCACTGCGTTGGCGGATGCGTCGCTCAAGCCGGGTCGCGACAAAACCAGCGATGTTGCCGGAACCAAAGACGCTGGTGACGACAAGTCTGCCGCCGAGGAACCGGTGGTTGCCGATGGCGGCAAATCCTTGCCTGCCGAGAGTTCGGTGCAGGCTGGCGACAAGGTCGCTGGCGATGATGCGTCAGATGCCGCCCCGGCTCCGGTCGTTGATGCCGCACTGCTGGATCCGGCGCTTGATCCTTCATTGCAATCCATCGTATCGGCACCGGTAGCCCCCGCCATGGTCGACACCGTGCAACCTGTCGTTGATGCGCCGGTTGCCGCTACGGCAACGGCTACGGCTGTACTCGCTCCAGCGCTGGCCACTGCCGAGGGCGATTTCGATCCCTCGACCGATCCGCTCGACGCATTGCCGGCGGTGCGCCTGGCGATGGAGCAGGGCGGTCACGTATCGGCTTCCAGCCAGGCACAACCCAAGACTGCACCGACACAGGCGCAAGCCCAGGCTGACGCAGAGCTGACGCCAGAGCAAAATTTTGCCGCCGGCATGGCGACCCTGTTGGATGTTAAGGGTGACAAGAGCGACACCAGCCCGGGTGAAGACAAGGCTTTCAGCGGCTTGATCGATGACGGCCTGAAGGATCTCAAGTCCGCCAGCAGCGACACCCGTGTCGATGATTTCGCCAACCGTCTGGCAGCGCTGACCCAGGCGGCCACATCGAAGACAGCCAATGCCTTGCCGGTGAACCAGCCGATCGCCATGCACCAGAGCGGGTGGACCGAAGAGGTGGTGAACCGGGTCATGTACCTGTCCAGCGCCAATCTCAAGGCGGCGGACATCCAGTTGCAGCCCGCTGAGCTCGGGCGTCTGGACATTCGGGTGAACATGGTTCCCGATCAACAGACCCAGGTCACGTTCATGAGTGCGCATCCGGGCGTCCGTGAGGCGCTGGATGGGCAGGTCCATCGCTTGCGCGACATGTTCGCGCAGCAGGGCATGGGGCAGGTCGATGTCAACGTTTCGGACCAGTCCCGTGGTTCGCAGCAGGGGCAGGAACAAGCCCGGCAAGGTCAGAGCGGGCGGACCAGTGCCAGCGGCGGTCGCCTCGATTCAATGGATGATGACATCACCCCAAGCGTCGCTGAAGCGGCGGTCAATACCACCAGCGTGATCGGCTCCAGCGCGGTCGATTACTACGCCTGACCAAACGAACACCTAACCCTGTGGGAGCGAGCTTGCTCGCGATAGCGGTGTAACAGTCGATGAAAATGTTGACTGTTAAAATGCCATCGCGAGCAAGCTCGCTCCCACAGTGGCTTCGTGGTGATCTTCCGATCGAAGCCGGTCCGCCCAGCTCTTCCCGATACTTCTGGCATAACACTTGCTCTTGCCTTGCCGTGCGACTGTGAAAACCCGAATAGTGACGGATTATTGGCATGGCGAAGAGCGACGCAGCAGTAAAAGACCCCGCAACCAAAGGCAAACTCAAGCTGATTATCGTGATCGTGCTGGCCCTGCTGCTGGCGATCGGTGTGTCCGTGGGGGCGACCTGGTACTTCATGCACAGCGCTCAGAGCAAGCCTGCCGCCGCAGTGGAACAAACCGCTCCTGTCGGCAAGCAGCCAGCGATTCTCGAGGCGATGGCGCCGGCTTTCGTGGCCAACTTCAACCAGAACGGTCGCCAGCGCTACATGCAAGTGAGCATCACCATGCTCGCGCGCAACCAGGCGGATCTGGAGGCGCTCAAGGTACACATGCCGGTGATCCGCAATAACCTGGTGATGCTGTTCTCCGGGCAGGACTTCGCGACCCTCGCCTCGCCGGTCGGCCAGGAAATGCTGCGGCAGAAAGCTACCGCCAGTGTCCAGGAAGTGGCGCAGAAAGAGCTCGGTAAAGTGGTGATCGAACAGTTGCTTTTCACTAATTTCGTACTGCAGTAGGAACACGACATGGCCGTGCAGGACCTGCTGTCCCAGGATGAGATCGACGCGCTGTTGCATGGCGTCGACGATGGTCTGGTACAGACCGAAAACGCTGCCGAACCCGGCAGCGTCAAAAGCTATGACCTGACCAGCCAGGATCGCATCGTCCGTGGACGCATGCCGACCCTGGAAATGATCAACGAGCGTTTCGCCCGCTACACACGCATCAGCATGTTCAACATGCTGCGTCGCTCGGCGGACGTGGCGGTCGGCGGCGTGCAGGTGATGAAGTTCGGCGAATACGTGCACTCGCTGTACGTGCCGACCAGTCTCAACCTGGTCAAGATCAAACCCTTGCGCGGCACCGCGCTGTTCATCCTCGACGCCAAACTGGTGTTCAAGCTGGTGGACAACTTCTTCGGCGGCGACGGTCGCCACGCCAAGATCGAAGGGCGTGAATTCACGCCGACCGAACTGCGTGTGGTACGCATGGTGCTGGAGCAGGCGTTCGTCGATTTGAAGGAAGCCTGGCAGGCGATCATGGAAGTCAACTTCGAGTACATCAACTCGGAAGTGAACCCGGCCATGGCCAACATCGTCGGCCCGAGCGAGGCCATTGTGGTGTCGACCTTCCACATCGAACTCGATGGCGGTGGCGGCGACCTGCACGTGACCATGCCGTACTCGATGATCGAGCCAGTGCGCGAAATGCTCGACGCCGGCTTCCAGTCGGACCTCGACGATCAGGACGAGCGCTGGGTCAACGCCCTGCGCCAGGACGTGCTGGACGTCGACGTGCCGATCGGTGCGACGGTGGCTCGTCGTCAGTTGCGCCTGCGCGACATCCTGCACATGCAGCCGGGGGATGTGATCCCGGTCGACATGCCGGAAGAAATGATCATGCGCGCCAACGGCGTGCCGGCCTTCAAGGTCAAGATGGGCTCGCACAAGGGCAATCTGGCGTTGCAAGTGATCGAGCCGATCGAGCGCCGTTGACCGGCGCTCGTACCCATTCGCGATTAAACGAATTCTGAATTTTTGCTCGCCGAGGACACTGACAAATGAACACGCAAGACGACCAGGCTCTGGCCGATGAGTGGGCAGCAGCCCTGGAAGAAACCGGTGATGCCGGGCAGGCCGATATCGATGCCTTGCTGGCCGCCGACTCCGGCAGTTCCGCGTCCAACCGCCTGCCCATGGAAGAGTTCGGCAGCGTGCCGAAAAACAACGATCCGGTGAGCCTCGAAGGCCCGAACCTGGACGTGATCCTCGATATCCCGGTGTCGATTTCCATGGAAGTGGGCAGCACCGACATCAACATCCGCAACTTGCTGCAACTGAACCAGGGTTCGGTGATCGAGCTTGATCGCCTGGCCGGCGAGCCGCTGGACGTGCTGGTCAATGGCACGCTCATCGCCCACGGCGAAGTGGTGGTGGTCAACGAGAAGTTCGGCATCCGCCTGACGGACGTGATCAGCCCGAGCGAACGCATCAAGAAGCTGCGCTGAGTGAAAAGGGTTCTCGGGTTTGTATTGGCGATGCCGTTCAGCGTGCTGGCGGCTGAGCCTGTCGCTACGGCGACCACGGCTGCCGCGCCGGCGGTGAGCAGCGGTGTGGCTGGGCAACTGACGCAGCTGGTGTTCGGCTTGCTGCTGGTGCTGGGGTTGATCTTCCTCCTCGCCTGGTTGCTGCGTCGGGTCCAGCAGGCCGGTCCGGCTGGCAAGGGGCAGGTGATCGAGATTGTCGGTTCCCGCGCGCTGGGGCCTCGCGACCGCTTGATGCTGGTGCAGGTCGGCAACGAGCAGATCCTGTTGGGCCTGAGCCCCGGCAACATCACTGCGCTGCATGTGCTCAAGGAGTCGGTGCAAGTGCCGAGTACCGAGAAGCCGACGCCGGAATTTGCCCAGCGCCTGTTGGAGATGCTGGGTAAAGATCAGAAGGATAAGAAGTAATGGGTGCGCTGCGCATCGCCTTGATGCTGACCCTGATGCTGGCCGCGCCGCTGGCATTCGCCGCCGATCCGTTGTCGATCCCGGCCATCACCCTGGGCACCAATGCGCAGGGTGCGCAGGAATACTCGGTCAGCCTGCAAATCCTGCTGATCATGACCGCGCTGAGTTTTATCCCGGCGTTTGTCATGCTGATGACCAGTTTCACCCGGATCATCATTGTCTTCTCGATCCTGCGCCAGGCCCTGGGCCTGCAGCAGACACCGTCGAACCAGATCCTCACCGGCATGGCGCTGTTCCTGACCCTGTTCATCATGGCGCCGGTGTTCGACCGGGTGAACCAGGACGCCTTGCAGCCGTATCTGGCGGAAAAACTGACGGCCCAGGATGCGGTCGCCAAGGCCCAGGTGCCGATCAAGAACTTCATGCTCGCCCAGACCCGCACCAGCGATCTGGAACTGTTCATGCGCCTGTCCAAGCGCACTGACATCGCGACGCCGGATCAGGCGCCATTGACCATCCTGGTGCCGGCCTTCGTGACCTCCGAGCTGAAAACGGCATTCCAGATCGGCTTCATGATCTTCATTCCGTTCCTGATCATCGACCTGGTCGTGGCCAGTGTGTTGATGGCCATGGGTATGATGATGCTGTCGCCGCTGATCATTTCCCTGCCGTTCAAGATCATGTTGTTCGTGCTGGTGGATGGCTGGGCGCTGATCATCGGCACGCTGGCCAGCAGCTTTGGCGGTGTCTCGCCATGACCCCGGAAGTTGCGGTCGACATCTTTCGCGAAGCGCTGTGGCTGACCACCATGATGGTCGCCGTGCTGGTGATTCCGAGTTTGCTGGTGGGCCTGTTGGTGGCGATGTTTCAGGCCGCCACGCAGATCAACGAACAGACCCTGAGCTTTTTGCCGCGCCTGTTGGTGATGCTGGTGACGCTGATCGTTGGTGGTCCATGGCTGGTGCAGACTTTCATGGAGTACATCCTGCAGTTGTACGGCAGTATTCCGCAGGTCATCGGCTAAGCCATGTCACTGCTTGCACTGACCGATACCCAGATCAGCACCTGGGTGGCGACGTTCATGTTGCCGCTGTTTCGCGTCGGCGCCTTGCTGATGGTCATGCCGGTGTTTGGCACGACCTTGCTGCCCCGGCGCATCCGCCTGTATTTCGCGTTGGCCATCACCGTGGTCATCGCGCCGGGCCTGCCGCCGATGCCTCCGGTCAATGCCCTGGATTTGAGCGGGCTATTGCTGATTGCCGAGCAGATTCTCATCGGTGCGGTGATGGGTTTTTCCTTGCAGCTGTTCTTCCAGGCCTTTGTGGTGGCCGGGCAAATCGTCGCCATCCAGATGGGCATGGGCTTCGCCTCCATGATCGACCCGGCCAACGGCGTATCGACGGCGGTGATCGGGCAGTTCTTCACCATGCTGGTGACGCTGCTGTTCCTGTCCATGAACGGTCATCTGGTGGTGTTCGAGATCCTCACCGAGAGTTTCACCACGTTGCCGGTGGGGGGCGGCCTGATGGTCAACCACTACTGGGAACTGGCCGGCAAGCTCGGCTGGGTGCTCGGTGCGGCGCTGTTGCTGGTACTGCCGGCGATCACCGCGTTGCTGGTGGTCAACATCGCGTTTGGCGTCATGACCCGGGCGGCGCCGCAACTCAATATTTTCTCTGTCGGCTTCCCGCTGATCCTGGTACTTGGGCTGTTCATTGTCTGGGTCGGGCTGGCGGACATTCTCAATCAGTATCAACCGCTGGCCTCCGAGGCCTTGCAGTTGTTACGCGAAATGGCGCGGGCGAGCTGAGTCATGGCCGAGAGCGAAAGCGGTCAGGATAAAACAGAAGACCCCACGGAGAAGCGCAAGCAGGACTCCCGTGAAAAGGGTGAGGTTGCGCGGTCCAAGGAACTCAACACCCTGGCGATCATGCTGGTCGGTGCCTCGGCGCTGCTGATTTTTGGCGGCGCCATGGCGCAGGACATGATGGAGCTGATGCGCATCAACTTCTCGCTGCCGCGGGAGGTGATTCTGGATCAGCGCTCCATGGCCACCTACCTGATGCGCTCGGGGCAGATTGCCCTGTGGTCGATCCAGCCAGTGATGATCACGTTGGTGCTGGCCGCCATCATCGGTCCGATTTCCCTGGGTGGCTGGCTGTTCGCGGCAAGTTCCATGGCGCCCAAATTCAGCCGCTTGAACCCCGGTCCCGGCCTCAAGCGCATGTTCTCGACCAAGTCGCTGGTCGAACTGCTCAAGGCTCTGGCCAAGTTCATCATCATCCTGTTCGTGGCGCTGGCGGTGCTGTCGTCGGACATCGACGACCTGCTGCGCATCGCCCATGAGCCCTTGGACATGGCCATTATTCACAGTCTGCAAGTCGTGGGCTGGAGCACCTTGTGGATGGCCTGCGGGCTGATCCTCATCGCTGCGGTGGATGTGCCGGTGCAGCTCTGGGAAAGCCACAAGAAGCTGCTGATGACCAAGCAGGAAGTGCGCGATGAACACAAGGACCAGGAAGGGCGACCGGAGGTCAAACAACGGATCCGTCAGCTGCAGCGCGAGATGTCCCAGCGACGGATGATGGCCGCCATTCCCGAGGCCGACGTGGTCATCACCAACCCGACGCACTACGCCGTGGCGCTCAAGTACGACCCGGAAAAGGGTAATGCGCCGGTATTGCTGGCCAAGGGTAGCGACTTCCTGGCCCTGAAGATCCGTGAGATCGCTGCGGCCAACGAGATTCTGTTGCTGGAATCTCCGGCGCTGGCGCGCTCGATTTACTACTCCACGGAACTGGAGCAGGAGATTCCCGGCGGTCTCTACCTGGCGGTCGCGCAGGTGCTGGCTTACGTTTATCAGATTCGACAGTATCGGGCGGGCAAGGGCAAGCGGCCTGATCCGCTTAAGGATGATTTGCCGATTCCGCCGGATTTGAGGCGTGACTCCTAGATTGGATGCTGCACGTGCGAGTTAATAAATTGGATAGATTCCATCCCTGATTAGTAAACGGGCTTTTTCTGGATGAACTCCGGTTAATACGCCTTCTGTTGCTTTTACGGCTGTTACGTTAAGGCTTTCGTGAACAATATTTCTGCCTGAAAGGTTATTTGCTCTAAGTGCAGGTCTTATATTTTCTGCTGCATTTTTCATGTTGTATAAATCCACGTACCTATCTATGCGGTAAGGGAGCGGTGGAGGAAGTTGACTTATTTGTTCATGATTTAGTGTTGAGTAGATTAGTTCTTGAAGAGTGGGGTTGCGCTTTGTAGTTGTCCATATGCTATGCTCGGTTTTTGTTGATATTGTTGTTTCGTCAGCTATCACGGCTTTAATTCGATAATCATCGTCGCTCCATTTCCAGGTAGTCAATTCTTGCCAAGAGTTATCAGGTTTAAGTGTTTTCACATTTTTAGCTGTTGTGAATAGCGTTTCAGGTCCGCTTTTATAGGCGGGTCGAACAGGATTGGTTCCAAAGCGTGAAAAAAACGTGCGAAACAATTTTGTTATAGAAAAATGTCCATTTGGATCGTAACGATTTATTGGATCGCCTAAACAATAAGCATAGGTATTCAGCCCTCCCTTCCCAAATGGGCTTAAATTATCCGGACTATTAAACCGCATCAAATGCGGATTAAACGCCCGATAGCCATTTCCCAACAAATAATGCCCGGTCACCGGGTCCAGCCGTTCGCCGTTAAAACCCAGCAGGCTGAGCAAGCCGTTGAGTGCCGGGCGATGGCCATAAGGGGAGTAAGCGATGGGGGGCGGTTGGAGGCCCTTGTTGACGGTGTGTAATACCGAGCGTTGCAAGTCGGTAGCCAGCAACGTGGTATCGAGTGCGTCGCCCTCGCGTTGCTGCTGAGCCAATAAAAGGTCGTCGTTTTGAAAAATTGAATGCCTCGTCGCGCCCTGAATTTCGGTCGCCAAGCGGCTTTTGCAGTAAAAACGCTGGTGAGCGGGTACATCCGGTTGAAGCTGGCTGATCAGGCGATCCAGAGGGTCATAGCTGTAGCGGCAACGCAGGATGGGTTGTGTGGATTCCATGGAGGTCGCTCCAGATTCTCAAAGGGAGGGCGATTGAGTATCGGTCGGTAAGTCGCAAGTGGGTACTAGCAGAACTGATAGGTTCAGTGGTCTTTGCGGCGGGTGGGCAGTCCAGAGCGCCGCAATCCCTGTGGGAGTGAGCTTGCTCGCGATAGCGGTGGGTCAGCCAGCAAGTATGTTTGTTGTGCCGACGTCATCGCGAGCAAGCTCGCTCCCACTGGGTTCTCCGCTGTTCTGAAATTTAGCCTTTTTCTGAAGCCGCACAGGCTTACTCCACAACCTCAATTTCCCTCCACGCAAAAGTTGGAAAGCTTCTTGCAATAGCCGCTCTGCGCTCGCTTCAGGCGTCAAAAGTTTGCTTTAAAGGAACGGGGAAAACCGGTGGATCGCTCTCAGTTATTCAACACTGCTCGCACAAACGTTGCCGATTTGAGTCGCGGCAATCTGGGCGTGCCGCTGTTGCTGCTGGTCATGCTGGCGATGATGATGTTGCCGGTGCCGCCGTTCCTGCTGGACGTGTTCTTCACCTTCAACATTGCCCTGTCCATCGTCGTGCTGCTGGTGTGCGTCTATGCTCTGCGCCCGCTGGATTTCGCGGTGTTTCCGACCATTCTGCTGGTGGCGACGTTGTTGCGCCTGGCGTTGAACGTGGCTTCGACGCGGGTGGTGATGCTCCACGGCCAGGACGGTCATGCCGCCGCCGGCAAGGTGATCCAGGCCTTCGGCGAGGTGGTGATCGGCGGTAACTACGTGGTCGGTATCGTGGTCTTTGCGATTTTGATGATCATCAACTTCGTCGTGGTGACCAAGGGCGCGGGGCGGATTTCCGAGGTGAGCGCGCGTTTCACCCTCGATGCGATGCCCGGCAAGCAAATGGCGATCGACGCCGACCTCAACGCCGGCCTGATCGATCAGGCCCAGGCCAAGGCCCGTCGTTCGGAAGTGGCCCAGGAAGCCGAGTTCTACGGTTCCATGGACGGTGCCAGCAAATTCGTCCGCGGTGACGCCATCGCCGGTCTGTTGATCCTGTTCATCAACCTGATCGGCGGCATGGCGGTCGGTATCTTCCAGCACGGCATGACCTTCGGCGACGCCGGCAAGGTGTATGCGCTGCTGACCATCGGTGACGGTTTGGTGGCGCAATTGCCATCACTGTTGTTATCGACAGCAGCGGCAATCATGGTGACCCGTGCGTCCGGTTCGGAAGACATGGGCAAGCAAATCAATCGCCAGATGTTCGCCTCGCCCAAGGCGCTGGCGGTGGCAGCCGGTTTGATGGCGGTCATGGGCCTGGTGCCCGGCATGCCGCACTTCTCGTTCCTGAGCATGGCGGCCCTGGCGGCCGGTGGCGCTTACCTGTTCTGGAAGAAGCAGAACGTCGCCAAGGTTCACGCCCTGCAAGAGGTCAAGCGCCAGCAGGAGTTGCTGCCGTCGCCGGCCCGCGCCCAGGAAACCAAGGAGCTTGGCTGGGATGACGTGACGCCGATCGACATGATCGGCCTGGAGGTGGGTTATCGCCTGATTCCGCTGGTGGACCGCAACCAGGGCGGCCAGTTGCTGGCGCGAATCAAGGGCGTGCGCAAGAAGCTGTCCCAGGATCTGGGCTTCCTGATGCCCACGGTGCATATCCGCGACAACCTCGACCTGGCGCCGAGTGCCTATCGCCTGACCCTCATGGGAGTGATCCTGGCCGAAGCGGAGATTTACCCGGATCGCGAACTGGCGATCAACCCGGGGCAGGTCTACGGCACGCTCAACGGCATTACCGCCAAAGATCCGGCTTTCGGCCTGGAGGCGGTCTGGATCGAAATCAGCCAGCGCGCCCAGGCGCAATCCCTCGGTTATACGGTGGTCGATGCCAGTACAGTAGTGGCTACTCACTTGAACCAGATACTCTACAAGCATTCCAGTGAGCTGATCGGTCACGAAGAAGTGCAGCAACTCATGCAATTGCTGGCCAAAAGCTCGCCGAAACTGGCCGAGGAGCTGGTGCCGGGTGTGGTTTCGCTGTCGCAGTTGCTCAAGGTGCTGCAAGCGCTGTTGGCCGAACAAGTGCCTGTTCGCGATATCCGCAGTATTGCCGAGGCGATCGCCAACAATGCCGCCAAGAGTCAAGATACCGCCGCGCTGGTGGCTGCCGTGCGGGTTGGCGTATCCCGCGCAATCGTCCAAAGCATTGTAGGTACTGAGTCGGAGCTGCCAGTTATCACGCTGGAGCCAAGGTTGGAACAGATATTGCTCAATAGTCTGCAAAAGGCAGGACAAGGCTCGGAAGAGGGCGTTCTGCTGGAGCCAAGCATGGCTGAGAAGCTGCAACGTTCGTTGATCGACGCGGCGCAGCGTCAGGAGATGCAAGGTCAGCCGGTGATTCTGCTGGTGGCCGGTCCGGTTCGCGCGATGCTCTCGCGATTTGGCCGGCTCGCAGTCCCGGGTTTGCATGTGTTGGCTTACCAGGAAATCCCTGACAACAAGCAAGTGACCATCGTTGCGACAGTAGGGCCCAACGGCTGAGGTAGTGGTTTATGCAAGTTAAGCGTTTTTTCGCCGCCGATATGCGTCAGGCCATGAAGCTGGTTCGCGATGAGCTGGGCGCTGATGCCGCCATCATTGGCAACCGCCGGATCGCCGGGGGGGTCGAACTGACAGCTGCGCTGGATTACAAGTTGTCGGCGCTGGCGCCGCGGGTTCCGAACATGGAACTCGAAGACGAATTGCGCAAGACTCAGTCGCGGATCGTCACCGCCCAGGCCGAATTGAGCCTGCGTGGCGATGGCGAGAGCGACAATGCAACCAATCGCCAACTGTTCGCCGGATTGCCGTTGACTGCCGCCGAGCCGCTGATCGAGCCGACCTACGCCGAACCCCGTCGTCCCGCGCCGGCCGCTGCGCCAGCGTCCGGTGGCGTGGACCCGCGCGCGTTCGACTCGATGCGTTTCGAGCTCAACAGCCTGCGCGAACTCATGGAAGTACAACTCGGCTCCCTGGCCTGGAATCAGCTGCAAGGCAGCCGTCCGGACCAGGCCAACCTCTGGCGTCGCCTGCAACGCATCGGCCTGTCTGGCCCGCTGTCGCGCGACCTGCTGGCAATGATCACCGAAATCGAAGAGCCTCGTCAGGCCTGGCGTATGTTGCTGGCGCACCTGGCGCGCATGATCGTTACTCCGGACGTCGAGCCGCTGGAAGAGGGCGGAGTGATCGCCATGGTCGGCCCTGCCGGCATGGGCAAGACCACCACCCTGGCCAAGCTGGCCGCCCGTTACGTGCTCAAGTACGGCGCGCAGAACATTGCGTTGGTGAGCATGGACAGCTTCCGCATCGGCGCCCAGGAACAGCTCAAGACCCTGGGGCGCATTCTCAATGTGTCGGTGACCCACGTCGATCCCGGCCAGTCCCTGGTGCAGGCCCTGGAGCCGTTGCTGCGCAAACGCGTGGTGCTGATCGATACCGCGGGCCTGCAGGCCAGCGATCCGGCGCTGCGCATGCAGCTCGAAAGCCTGGCCGGTCGCGGCATCAAATCAAAAAATTATCTGGTCCTGGCAACCACCAGCCAGAAACAGGTTCTAACGGCCGCGTATCACAGTTACAAGCGCTGCGGGCTCTCCGGCTGCATTCTGACTAAACTGGATGAAACGGCTAGTCTGGGTGAGGTGTTGAGCCTTGCCATCAGCCATGAACTGCCGGTGGCTTACCTGACCGATGGCCCGCGGATCCCGGATGATTTGCATCTGCCGCGCCGTCATCAATTGGTCAGCCGCGCCGTGAGCGTGCAAATGCAGGAAGAACCCAGCGAAGAAGCCATGGCTGACATGTTCGCTGACATCTACCACAGCCCGACCAAGCAGGTTGGCTGAGGTAATAATGAACAGTTTTTGTACCTACATCGATGGTCTGCCATGCATTGTTCCGTTTGTGAACGCGCAGCCAGTAATGTGGCCTCCGTCTATGCAAGACAAGGTAAAGAAATAACATGGGCAGCATGCATCCCGTACAGGTGATCGCGGTGACCGGCGGCAAAGGTGGCGTCGGGAAAACTAATGTGTCAGTGAACTTGTCCCTGGCTTTGGCCGAACTTGGCCGGCGCGTCATGCTGTTGGACGCCGACCTGGGACTGGCGAACGTCGACGTTCTGCTGGGCCTGACACCCAAACGTACCCTGGCCGACGTGATCGAGGGCCGCTGCGAACTGCGCGATGTATTGCTGCAGGGACCAGGCGGCATCCGTATCGTTCCGGCCGCATCCGGCACTCAGAGCATGGTGCATCTGAGCCCCGCGCAACACGCCGGCCTGATCCAGGCCTTCAGTGATATCGGCGATAACCTCGACGTACTGGTGATCGACACCGCTGCGGGCATTGGTGACTCGGTAGTCAGTTTCGTCCGCGCAGCCCAGGAAGTGCTGCTGGTGGTGTGCGACGAGCCGACCTCGATCACCGATGCCTACGCCTTGATCAAGTTGCTCAATCGCGACTACGGCATGAACCGCTTCCGCGTCCTGGCCAACATGGCCCAGAGCCCGCAGGAAGGACGCAACCTGTTCGCCAAGTTGACCAAGGTCACGGATCGCTTCCTCGACGTCGCCCTGCAATACGTCGGTGCGGTGCCTTACGACGAAAGCGTGCGCAAGGCCGTGCAGAAGCAGCGCGCCGTCTACGAGGCCTTCCCGCGTTCCAAGTGCTCGCTGGCGTTCAAGGCCATCGCGCAGAAGGTTGATACCTGGCCGCTGCCTGCCAACCCGCGCGGGCACCTGGAGTTTTTCGTCGAGCGCCTCGTGCAGCAGACAGCAGGACCTGTTCTATGACAGCCAGCGGCTACAACCTCTACAAGAAGTCGGCACGTGATGCGCAGTACGAGCTGATCGAGCGTTACGCGCCGCTGGTTAAACGCATTGCCTACCACTTGCTGGCGCGTTTACCGGCCAGTGTCCAGGTCGAAGACCTGATCCAGGCCGGGATGATTGGCCTGCTTGAAGTGTCGACCAAATATGACGCCGGCAAAGGCGCCAGTTTCGAGACGTACGCGGGCATACGAATCCGCGGCGCCATGCTCGATGAAGTGCGCAAGGGGGACTGGGCGCCACGTTCGGTCCACCGCAATACGCGCATGGTCAGCGATGCCATTCGCTCGATTGAAGCTAAAACCGGCCGTGACGCTAAAGATCACGAAGTTGCGGCCGAACTCCAATTGAGTCTCGACGATTACTACGGGATTTTGAACGACACCCTGGGCAGCCGGCTGTTCAGTTTCGACGACCTGTTGCAGGACGGCGAACACGAAGGGCTGCACGAGGATGGCGCGAGTGCTCATGTCGAGCCGTCACGCGACCTGGAGGATGAACGCTTCCAGGCTGCGCTGGCGGATGCGATTGCCAATTTGCCGGAGCGTGAGCGACTGGTGTTGGCGCTGTACTACGACGAAGAGTTGAATCTCAAGGAAATCGGTGAGGTCCTGGGGGTCAGCGAATCGCGGGTCAGCCAGTTACACAGCCAGTGCGCGGCCCGTTTGCGGGGGCGTTTGGGGGAGTGGCGAGCGCGCTGAAGGCAGTGTGGGGGACACTGCGAACGAGGCCGGTGTGGTGTTGAACTGCGCCGGTCGCGATCTGTTGTGCTCCAGACAGTCATTGAGTGCTTTGCCGGATTGATTGAAATGGCGTGTCCAGGTGCTGGGCGCGTTTAAGACTGCTTGGAGGTCGAATTGGACAAGAACATGAAAATCCTCATCGTTGATGACTTCTCAACGATGCGGCGGATCATCAAGAACCTGCTGCGTGACCTTGGGTTCACCAACACCGTCGAGGCCGACGATGGCACTACCGCCATCCCGGTGCTCAACAGCGGAAGCATCGACTTTCTGGTAACGGACTGGAACATGCCTGGCATGACCGGTATCGATCTGCTGCGCCACGTGCGTGCCGATGAAAAGCTCAAGCACCTGCCGGTGCTGATGGTGACCGCTGAAGCCAAGCGCGAACAGATCATCGAAGCGGCCCAGGCCGGCGTTAACGGCTATGTGGTCAAGCCCTTCACGGCCCAGGCGTTGAAAGAAAAAATCGAGAAGATTTTCGAACGCATCGGTTGATGAGTGCGCCACGGGGGAGCTATGGGCAATAACGAAACTTCATTGGGCGATTTTGAATCGACCCTGAAAAAACACGCCGTCGAATTGGTCGAGAGCCTTGAAAAAGGCAAGTTCGGCGACGCGGTGCAATTGATCCATGAGCTCAACCAGACCCGTGACCGCGGCCTGTATCAGGAAGTGGGCAAGCTCACCCGCGAACTGCATAGCGCGATCGTCAATTTCCAGATTGACCCGCACATGCCGCAGGCCGAAGAAGTGTCGCAGATCACCGACGCCACCGAGCGCCTGGGGTATGTGGTCAAGCTGACCGAGGCTGCGGCCAACCGCACCATGGATCTGGTGGAAAGTGCCACGCCGCTGGTCAATGGCCTGGCCGATGAAGCCAAAGTGTTGAGCGCGGACTGGGGGCGCTTCATGCGTCGCGAAGTCGGCGCCGAAGAGTTTCGTGAACTGGCCCGGCGGGTCGACGGGTTCCTGACGCGCAGCGGCACGGACAATCGCGCGGTGTCGGGCAACCTGAACGACATCCTGCTCGCCCAGGATTACCAGGACCTCACAGGCCAGGTGATCAAGCGTGTGACCCAGTTGGTCACCGAAGTTGAAAGCAACCTGCTCAAGCTCGTGCTGATGGCCAGTCAGGTGGACCGCTTTGCGGGCATCGAGCATGACCGTGAAGCGATGCTTGCTGAAAAAGATCCACAAAAACATCTCTCTCAGGGTGAAGGTCCGCAGATTCATGCCGATAAAAGAGAAGACGTTGTGTCCGGTCAGGACGATGTGGACGATTTGCTATCCAGCCTAGGGTTTTAGAATTTTAGGCATTTTAGGTTTTTAGACCTTTAGGAGCACCCCCTTAATGAGCTTCGGCGCCGATGAAGAGATCCTTCAGGATTTCCTGGTTGAGGCCGGCGAGATTCTAGAGCAACTGTCCGAGCAACTGGTCGAGCTGGAAAGCCGCCCGGATGATGCGGATTTGCTCAATGCAATTTTTCGCGGTTTTCACACTGTAAAAGGAGGCGCCGGCTTCCTCCAGCTCAACGAACTGGTGGAGTGTTGCCACATCGCCGAGAACGTGTTCGACATCCTGCGCAAGGGTGAGCGTCGCGTCGACTCGGAACTGATGGACGTGGTTCTCGAAGCGCTGGACGCGGTGAACAGCATGTTCAGCGAAGTCCGCGAACGCAGCCCGATCACGGCCGCGACACCGGAACTGCTCGCGGCACTGGCCCGTCTGGCCGAGCCGCAATCGGCTGACGAGGCGGCTGCCGCACCTGTCGTCGCCGTGGTCGAAGCGCCTGTGGCTGAAAGCGAATCGGGCGATATCACCGACAATGAATTCGAACAACTGCTGGACTCGCTGAACGCCGTCAAGGCCCAGGCCGAGGCCCCGGCGGCTGTTCCAGCGCCTGCCGGCAATGCCGCTGGCAGCGACGAAATCACCGATGCCGAGTTCGAGTCGTTGCTCGATCAACTGCACGGTAAAGGCCAGTTCGCCGTTGACGCGGTGGTCCAGGCACCGGCTGCGCCAGAAGCCCCGAAAGCGGCTGGCGACAGTTCCGATATTACTGACGACGAATTCGAAGCACTGCTCGACCAGTTGCACGGCAAGGGTAATTTTGCTGTCGAGGCGCTGGAGTCGGCCATTGCTTCTGTGCCTGCACCCGCGGCACCAAGCGCGGTGGCGGCCGGCAGCGATCTGATTTCCGATCACGAGTTCGAAGCGCTGCTCGACGAATTGCACGGCAAAGGCAAGTTCACTGAAGTGGGCGCGACGGTTGGAACGGCAACCGGCGCCAACGCCTCGGTGGCGGCACCTGCCGCGAAGGCAGCCGCGCCGAAACCGGTGGCCAGGGCCCCCGAGCCAAAAGCCGAAGCGCCGGCCCCGGCAACTGCTGCACCGGCATCGTCCCGTGCCCCGGCCGCGCCACCGGCGGAAAAGCCGGCGAGCGAAGCCGAGACCACCGTACGTGTCGATACCGCGCGTCTGGACGAGATCATGAACATGGTCGGCGAGTTGGTGCTGGTGCGTAACCGCCTGGTCCGCCTGGGCCTCAACAGCGGCGACGAAGCCATGTCCAAGGCCGTGTCGAACCTCGACGTGGTCACCGCCGACTTGCAAACCGCGGTCATGAAGACCCGGATGCAACCGATCAAGAAAGTCTTCGGGCGCTTCCCGCGCCTGGTTCGCGACTTGGCCCGCCAGCTCAAGAAAGAGATCAACCTGGAGCTGGTCGGCGAAGAAACCGACCTCGACAAGAACCTCGTCGAGGCCCTGGCCGACCCGCTGGTCCACTTGGTGCGCAACGCGGTTGACCACGGCATCGAGTCGCCGGAAGAACGCGAAGCCTCGGGCAAGGCCCGGGGTGGCAAGGTGATCCTGGCGGCGGAGCAGGAAGGCGACCACATCCTGCTGTCGATCTCCGACGACGGCAAGGGCATGGACCCGAACGTGCTGCGTTCCATCGCGGTAAAACGCGGTGTGATGGACAAGGACGCCGCCGATCGCCTGAGCGACACCGAATGCTACAACCTGATCTTCGCCCCGGGTTTCTCGACCAAGACCGAGATTTCCGACGTATCGGGTCGTGGCGTGGGCATGGACGTGGTGAAAACCAAGATTTCCCAGCTCAACGGCTCGATCAACATCTACTCGGCCAAGGGCCAGGGTTCGAAGATCGTCATCAAGGTGCCGCTGACCCTGGCGATCATGCCGACGCTGATGGTCATGCTCGGTAACCAGGCGTTCGCGTTCCCGCTGGTGAACGTCAACGAGATCTTCCACCTCGACCTGTCGACCACCAACGTTGTGGACGGCCAGGAAGTGGTGATCGTGCGGGACAAGGCGCTGCCATTGTTCTATCTCAAACGCTGGCTGGTCAGCTCCGCCGCTCACGAAGAGCAGCGCGAGGGCCATGTGGTGATCCTTTCGGTGGGCACGCAGCGGATCGGCTTTGTCGTCGATCAACTGGTGGGCCAGGAAGAAGTAGTCATCAAGCCATTGGGCAAAATGCTCCAGGGAACCCCGGGCATGTCCGGCGCCACCATCACCGGTGACGGCCGCATCGCGCTGATTCTCGATGTTCCGAGCATGCTCAAGCGTTACGCCACACGGCGTATTTGATTCTGGTGGAGCGAGGCGCCTGGCCTCGCTCCATCTAATGGAGTGTTTATGGCAGTCAAAGTCCTGGTGGTGGACGATTCGGGGTTTTTCCGCCGCCGCGTCTCGGAAATTCTTTCAGCGGATTCCAATATCCAGGTCGTCGGCACGGCGACCAACGGCAAAGAGGCGATTGATCAGGCACTGGCCCTCAAGCCGGATGTGATCACCATGGACTACGAGATGCCGATGATGGACGGCATCACCGCCGTGCGGCACATCATGCAACGCTGCCCGACCCCGGTCCTGATGTTCTCTTCGCTGACCCACGAAGGCGCCCGGGTCACCCTCGATGCGCTGGATGCCGGCGCGGTGGACTTCCTGCCGAAGAATTTCGAAGACATCTCGCGCAACCCCGAGAAGGTCAAACAACTGTTGTGCGAGAAGATCCTGAGCATCTCGCGCAGCAATCGTCGCGTCAGCACTTACAGCGCTCCGGCCCCTGTGGCCGCACCTGCTCCAACAGCTGCGCCTTCGAGCGTCGGCAGTTACGGAAGCAGCGCGCCCGTGCGTCCGGCACCGATCCCTGCGCGTACGCATGCGGCCACTGCGTCGTCGCCCGCGCCGAAACGCAAAGCCTTCAAACTGGTGGCCATCGGTACGTCCACCGGCGGCCCGGTCGCCCTGCAGCGAGTGTTGACTCAATTGCCGGCCAACTTCCCGGCCCCGATCGTGCTGGTTCAACACATGCCGGCGGCCTTCACCAAGGCCTTCGCCGAACGCCTGGACAAGCTCTGCCGCATCAGCGTCAAGGAGGCCGAGGATGGCGATATCCTGCGTCCGGGCCTGGCGCTGCTGGCGCCGGGTGGCAAGCAGATGATGATCGACGGCCGCGGCGCGGTGAAAATCCTCCCGGGTGACGAACGTCTCAATTACAAGCCGTGCGTGGACATAACCTTCGGTTCGGCAGCCAAGACCTACGGTGACAAAGTTCTGGCGGTGGTCCTGACCGGCATGGGTGCCGACGGCCGCGAAGGCGCGCGCCTGCTCAAGCAGGGCGGCAGTTCGATCTGGGCCCAGGACGAAGCCAGTTGCGTGATCTACGGCATGCCGATGGCCATCGTCAAAGCCGAGCTTGCCGACGCGGTGTACAGCCTGGACGACATTGGCAAGCACCTGGTCGAGGCCTGTATCTGATGGATGTTCTAAGCCTGATTGGCATCATCATGGCCTTTGTCGCGATCATTGGCGGCAACTACCTTGAAGGCGGTCACCTCGGCGCCCTGGCCAACGGCCCGGCAGCGCTGATCGTGCTCGGCGGCACCATTGGCGCCGCGCTACTGCAATCGCCGATGAGTGCCTTCAAGCGTGCCATGCAGATCCTCGCCTGGATCCTGTTCCCGCCCCGTGTCGATCTGGCCGGTGGCATCGACCGCGTGGTGAACTGGAGCCTGACCGCCCGCAAGGAAGGCCTGCTGGGCCTTGAAGGCATCGCCGACGCCGAGCCCGACAACTACGCACGCAAAGGCCTGCAACTGCTGGTTGACGGCGCCGAGCCGGAAGCGATCCGCAGCATTCTGGAAGTGGACTTCTACACCCAGGAAAGCCGCGACATCGAAGCGGCCAAAGTCTTCGAAAGCATGGGTGGTTACGCGCCGACCATCGGCATCATCGGCGCGGTCATGGGCCTGATTCATGTCATGGGCAACCTCGCTGATCCATCGCAACTGGGCAGCGGTATTGCCGTGGCGTTCGTCGCCACTATCTACGGCGTGGCCAGTGCCAACCTGGTGCTACTGCCGATTGCGGCCAAACTCAAATCCATCGCGTTACGTCAGTCGCGTTATCGCGAAATGTTGCTGGAGGGGCTCCTGTCGATCGCCGAAGGTGAAAACCCACGCTCCATTGAGTTGAAGCTTCAGGGCTTCATGGATTAAGGGAATAAGCTCATGGCCCGTCGTCGACATCAGGAAGAACACGTTAACCACGAGCGCTGGCTGGTGTCCTACGCGGACTTCATCACCTTGCTGTTCGCCTTTTTCGTGGTGATGTACTCCATCTCGTCGATCAACGAAGGCAAGTACAAGGTCATTTCCGAGGCATTGATCGGGGTCTTTACCGACTCCGACCGTTCGCTCAAGCCGATCCCCATCGGTGACGAGCGGCCGAAGACCGTGACCCCGGCCAAGCCGCTGGTCAAGGACAGTGACCAGGTCGATGCCGGCGTCTCCGGCGCCAGCGATCCGCTCAAGAGCATCGCCGACGACATCAGTGCGGCGTTCGGTGACCTGATCAGCTCCAACCAGATGACCGTGCGCGGCAACGAGTTGTGGGTTGAGATCGAGCTCAATTCCAGCCTGCTGTTCGGCAGTGGCGACGCCATGCCCAGCGACATCGCGTTCAACATCATCGACAAGGTCGCGGCGATCCTGAAGCCGTTCGACAACCCGATCCATGTCGAAGGTTTCACTGACGATCAGCCGATCCGCACCGCGCAGTACCCGACCAACTGGGAGCTGTCCTCGGCCCGCTCGGCCAGCATCGTGCGCATGCTGGCGATGCAGGGGGTGAACCCCGGTCGCCTGGCTTCAGTGGGCTACGGCGAGTTTCAGCCGGTGGCCAACAACGCCACCGCCGAAGGCCGCGCCCGCAACCGTCGCGTGGTGCTGGTGGTGTCGCGCAACCTCGATGTTCGCCGCAGCCTGACCGGCACCGGAACCGCCCATGCGCAACCGGATGCCGCATTGAAGCGTGCTGGCACACAAACTGCACCGACCCCGGTCAAGTCGCCGGTACGAGAGAACGCCGTCAATTCTCCGTCACCCGCATTAACACGTTGAGCTATTTCTCGGTCGATCCGTTCGGCCGGGAGGAACAATCCGAATGAGAGTCTGGGCAGTCGCCAATCAAAAGGGTGGTGTCGGTAAAACCACTTCCTCCATCGCTTTAGCCGGTTTACTGGCGGAGGCGGGCAAGCGCGTGGTCGTGGTCGATCTCGACCCCCACGGCTCCATGACCAGCTACTTCGGCTACGATCCCGACGCCCTGGAGCACAGCAGCTACGATTTGTTCCTGCACAAGGGCAACGTGCCCCAAGGCCTGCCGGGTCAACTGCTGCTGTCGACCAGTGACGAGCGCATCTCCCTGTTGCCCTCCAGCACCGCACTGGCCACCCTTGAGCGCCAGTCGCCGGGGCAGAGCGGTTTGGGCCTGGTGATTGCCAAGAGCCTGGCGCAACTGTGGCAGGACTTCGATTACGCCGTGATCGACAGCCCGCCATTGCTCGGCGTGCTGATGGTCAATGCCTTGGCGGCGAGCCAGCAACTGGTGATCCCGGTGCAGACCGAGCATCTGGCGGTCAAAGGCCTTGAGCGCATGGTCAACACCCTGGCGATGATCAATCGCTCTCGCAAACAGGCGCTGCCCTTCACCATCGTGCCGACCCTGTTTGACCGCCGCACCCAGGCGTCCCTCGGAACGTTGCGCGTGCTGCGCGACAAATTCCCCGACGAAATCTGGCAAGGCTATATCCCGGTGGACACGCGCCTGCGCGATGCCAGCCGCGCCGGTCTTACGCCTTCGCAATTCGACGGCAAGAGCCGTGGCGTTCTCGCTTACCGTGCGTTGCTCAAGCATTTGCTGGCGGCGCAACTTGTTGCGCAGGTGGCGTGACATGAGCCCAATTCCTGTAGGAGCGAGCTTGCTCGCGATGGTCGTCAACGATGACGCGGGAAACCTTACACCCCGTGGCGCTCTCAGGTTCATCGCGAGCATGCTCGCTCCTACAGGTGCGTGCTCATGAACCGGCCATTGAAGACCACTTCGCGCCCGCAACTGGCATTGCAGTCCTACCTGGACAGCTTGCTGCAGGAAGTGACCGAAGAATTGACGCTGCCCGTAGAGGCAGTGGCCGAGGAGATCGCCGCAGAAGCGGTGCTGGACGAGTTTCAGGCAGCGGTGCTCGAAGAGCAGACCCGCGACGCCGCAGCCGCTGTGACGGTCGCCCCGGTGCAGGCATCGGTGGCGCCAGTGTTCAAGGCGCCGGTGATCGAAGCTCCGGCCCCTGTTATGGCGCCGGTCTCGACCATCGCGCCGCTGCTGCAAGCGTTGGTGCCACCACCTGTCGAGGCGCAGCCAGCAGTCGTCGAAGTGCAGCAAACCCTGGTGCCGCCAGTCGTCGAAGTTCATCTGCCGCCAAGCAATACGCCGCCACCGGTGGAAACCGACGGTCGTCCGTCCTGGGCTGCCGAACCCTTCGAATGCCTGCTGTTCGATGTCGCCGGTTTGACCCTGGCGGTGCCGCTGGTGTGCCTGGGGTCGATTTACTCCCTGGCCGGTCACGAGTTGACCCCATTGTTCGGCCAGCCCGAATGGTTCCTGGGCATCCTGCCGAGCCAGGCCGGCAATCTCAAGGTGCTCGATACCGCGCGTTGGGTCATGCCCGACCGATACCGCGACGATTTCAAGCAAGGTCTGCAATACGTGATTTCGGTGCAAGGCTACGAGTGGGGGCTGGCGGTGCATCAGGTCAGCCGCTCGTTGCGTCTGAACCCGAATGAAATCAAATGGAGAAGTCACCGAGGTCAGCGGCCATGGCTCGCCGGCACGGTGATTGAACACATGTGCGCCTTGCTCGATGTCGCCTCACTGGCCGAGTTGATCGCCAGCGGCGGAGCCCGGCACATGTCCGGCGACAAGCCGGGCCACAAACCGACATCAGTCAAATAAACAAAACAGGCGACGTCACTCTGATGATGTTGCACAGAACACACACCGCCAGGGCGGTTTCTTGAGGGGTCAGGGTATGAATGACAAGGCAACGGCGGCAAAAGGTTCCGAAGATCCGATCCTGCAATGGGTCACCTTCAAGCTGGACAACGAGACCTACGGCATCAACGTGATGCGCGTCCAGGAAGTCCTGCGTTACACCGAAATCGCCCCGGTCCCGGGTGCCCCGAGCTACGTGCTGGGCATCATCAACCTGCGCGGCAACGTCGTCACCGTGATCGACACCCGCCAGCGCTTCGGCCTGATGAATGCCGAGATCAGTGACAACACCCGTATCGTCATCATCGAAGCCGACAAGCAGGTGGTCGGGATCATGGTCGACAGCGTGGCCGAAGTGGTTTACCTGCGTCAGTCGGAAATCGAAACCGCGCCGAACGTGGGTAACGAAGAGTCCGCCAAGTTCATTCAAGGCGTATGCAACAAGAACAACGAATTGCTCATCCTGGTCGAGCTCGACAAGATGATGAGCGAAGAAGAATGGTCGGAACTGGAGAGTATCTGATTGATTCTCGAGGTTGCGGTCATTGTCCTGTTCCTGTTTTGGGCAGGCACGCTGGCAATGTTCCTGGCGTACATTCGCGGTCAAAAGCAGATCGCCGCGCAACAGGCCCAGGGTGATGCGCTGCGCGATCAGCGCATCAAGGACCTGGCCAGGCGCGTCGAGGATTACCAGAACGGCAATGTGCGCATGGGCGAGGACCTGCATGAACTGCGGGCGATCGTTGCGCCCCTGCCGGACAAACTCGCCCAGCTGGAACAACGCGACCCCTCAAGCCTGTCGTTCGCCCAGGCGGCGCGACTGGTCGGGATGGGCGCCAGCGTCAACGAACTGACCCAGTCCTGCGGCTTGACCCAGGCTGAGGCGGAGTTGATGAGCAAGTTGCACAAGAACAGCTAGAAATCTGTAGGAGCGAGCTTGCTCGCGATGGTCGTCAACGATGACGCGGGCCTCCTGAAGAAACGCGGCGCTCATACGTGCATCGCGAGCAGGCTCGCTCCTACAATGGTTCTATGTCGGACACAGAACATGTGTTCACCGCAGATCATCTGTGGGAGCGAGCTTGCTCGCGATGGACGTCAACGATGACGCGGACCTCCTGAAGAAACGCGGCGCTCATGCCTCCATCGCGAGCAGGCTCGCTCCTACAATGGTTCTATGTCGGACACAGAACATGAGTTCACCGCAGATCATCTGTGGGAGCGAGCTTGCTCGCGATGGACGTTAACGATGACGCGGGCTTCCTGGAGAAACGCGGCGCTCATGCCTCCATCGCGAGCAAGCTCGCTCCTACAATGGTTCCATGTCGGACATGGAACATGAGTTCACCTGTGGGAGCGAGCCTGCTCGCGATGGCGTACTCGCAAACTCAATAATCATCCCCGCGCTCGGTAATATCCTTCTCGACCATCAGCGCATCCGTATCCTGCCCCGCCGGAAATTTCCCCTTCAAACTCCACGCAAACGCAATGATCTCGGCAATCGTCAGATAGAGTTCCTGCGGAATGCTGTCCCCCAGTTCCATGCGCGCCAGCAGTCTCACCAGTTCGGCGTTTTCGTAGATCGGCACTTCGCAGTCGCGGGCAATGCGCAGGATTTCTTCCGCCAGCTCTTCGTCGCCCTTGGCGGTGAGGGTGGGGGCGTGGGTGCCGTCGTATTTGAGAGCGATGGCCTGGCGTGGGGCGTTGGGGTTTTTCATGCGGTTTCGTCGACCCAGCGTTGTTCGAGGCGGGTTTGCGGGCCTTGGGGCGGTGTACCGAGGTGGCAATCGAGGTCGCCGACGTTCAGACCGGCGGACAGCAGGCGATCACGCAGCCCGACCAAATTGCTTTCGATCAGGCTGGCGGTGTATGGCCGCTCGGCCCAGAGCTGGCCGCAGAGGCTGCCCTTGACCAGTTGCGCCTGGATTTGCAGCGGCCCCAAAGGCTCCATGGAGAAGGCCAGTTCCACACGCCACAGCTGTTGCTTGGGTTCGTGTTCTTCGCGACGTTCCTTTGGCTGTTGTTTTTCGGGGGCGTCTTCGCGCTGGAACTTGACCTGCAAGGGCACGATGTCCTGCATATTGCGCATCGGGATTTCCAGCTGCCAGGTGCTCATCAGCCGTCCGTCGGCGGTTACGCCGGTCTGTTCCAGGCTCGACAGTTGATGGCTTTGCAGGCGTGAAACCGCGGCGGCGGCCAGGCGAAGCAGGTGTTCGAGGTCGTTTTCACCGTCGGCACCTTTTAACAGACGTTCGGGCAGCGGGAAACCGGTCGGTGACGGCTTGGCACTGACCTGACCGAGCATGCCCAGGGCATTGCGGACAAAATTCGGCATGGCCTGGGCTAGGGTATTGGCGGCGATGATCGCGCCGAGGCTGGTGTTGGCTGGCAAGCCCTGACTCAACTGCGCAACCAGTTTGAGCAAATCGCCTTTCATGTCCGGCGCGAGCGTCGGGTTTTGCCCGGTCAGTAGTTTGCTTTCGAGAAACATGCCGCTGCTGGCCAGGGCCTGGGCCAGGCCCTTGGGGGTGCTCAACTGTTGAACATCCGGTAAGTCGGCGAGCAAACGGGCAGCAGCGCTGCGCAATTCAACGGATGTCTGGTCCGAGGGCGGAAGGTTCTGCAGGCGCATGAGCAAGCTATCCAGCGAGCCCTGGCGGCTTTGCTGGTCGACCAGTTGCTGGGTCACCGCCAGTTGTTCCTGTCGGCTGCTCAGGGGCACGAACTTCACGGTCTGGGCGTCCTGTACCTGTGCGCTCAACAAGGTGCCGATACGCAAGGGTTGCGGGCTGTCGATGCTCAGGGTACTGCCGCTCAGTACGGTGTTTAGCAGGCCCACCATCGAGCGAAACACCATGGGCTGGCCGGGCACCTGGGGCAGCACTTGCGAGGTCAGCACTTTGCCCTGCAGCAGGGTGCCAACGGGCAGTTGCGCGGTGTCGAGGCGGGTGAGGGTGGCGACGTTGGAAGCAATGGCCTGCTGCACCGTCACGGCCAGGTTGCCCGCCGAGGGCTGGGTGACGACCAGCGTGGTGCCCTGGGCCAGCGGTTGATTGCTGGTGGTCTGGACT
The DNA here is from genome assembly GCF_058794995.1 of Pseudomonas sp. GW823-FHT06E10. NCBI lineage: Bacteria > Pseudomonadati > Pseudomonadota > Gammaproteobacteria > Pseudomonadales > Pseudomonadaceae > Pseudomonas > Pseudomonas sp. GW823-FHT06E10. The sequence continues at coordinate 113,696 of NZ_JBXAHJ010000011.1, forward strand.
GTGGTCTGGCGGCCGCTGTCGAGGGTGACCTTGAGCAGCATCTGGAAAGTCTGGTCCGCCTGCTTGAGCGACAACACTTCGGCCTGGGCGGATTGACCGACGCTGATCAGCCCCTCCACCGGCGTCAGCAACTTGAGCAACTCACCGCTGACCACCTGCGGGCGCGAAGTCGCCGGGAGGGTTTGCGGTAGCGGGAGGATGTTCATTTCGCCTGTCATACGCGGTCACAACCTGAGGAAAATGCACTCTTTAGAGTAAGGTATGGCATGTATAATGCCGCGCCGTTGTATCCAATAATGGCGAAAACTTTGCAATTGTTTGACGCAGCTCTCTAGAACAAGACGCCAATGCATCTATGCTGCATCTCTTTAACGGCCGCGCCAGAGCCGACTTGAACCGTATAAGGCCCGTGATCCCTTGACCAGTCCTGTCCTGCAAACCGTTGCCCTTGCCTGTGAGCGAGACCTTCGGCTGCTCTTCGAAAATCTCGATTTGAGACTGGCCAGTGGCGAAATGATGCAAATCAGCGGCCCCAACGGCAGCGGCAAGACCAGCCTGTTGCGTCTGCTCTCGGGGCTGATGCAGCCGACCGCCGGTCAAGTGCTGCTCAATGGCCAGCCGCTGAATGAACAACGCGGTGAGCTGGCGCGCAACCTGCTGTGGATCGGCCATGCGGCCGGGATCAAGGATTTGCTGACGCCGGAAGAGAACCTGAGCTGGCTGTGCGCCTTGCATCATCCGGCGACCCATGCGGCGATCTGGCAGGCGCTGGCCGCGGTCGGGCTGCGCGGATTCGAGGATGTTCCCTGTCATACGTTGTCCGCCGGACAACAGCGGCGCGTTGCCCTGGCGCGCCTGTATCTGGACAGTCCGCCGCTGTGGATCCTCGATGAACCCTTTACCGCCCTCGACAAGCAGGGCGTGGCTCAACTGGAAGAACACCTGGCCGGCCACTGCGAACGCGGCGGCATGGTGGTGTTGACCACCCACCACACGCTGAGCCGGATGCCGGCCGGTTATCGCGACATCGATCTGGGGAGCTGGGCCGTATGAGTGTTTTCGGCCTGCTGGTCGCCCGCGAGGCTCGTCTGCTGTTTCGCCGTCCGGCTGAACTGGCCAATCCGCTGGTGTTCTTCGCCATCGTCGTTTCCCTGTTCCCGTTGGCGGTCGGCCCCGAGTCTCAATTGTTGCAAACCTTGTCTCCGGGGTTGGTCTGGGTCGCGGCACTTTTATCGGTTCTGCTCTCGCTGGACGGGCTTTTCCGCAGTGATTTCGAAGACGGATCCCTTGAGCAGTGGGTCCTTTCGCCGCACCCCCTGCCTCTTCTGGTTTTGGCCAAAGTGCTGGCACACTGGGCTTTTTCCGGTCTGGCACTGGTTTTGCTCGCACCCTTGCTGGCGCTGATGCTCGGTTTGCCTGCCGCCTGTCTGCCGGTGTTGCTGCTTTCGTTGCTGCTCGGTACACCGGTACTGAGCCTGCTCGGTGCGGTGGGTGCGGCGCTGACGGTGGGCTTGAAGCGCGGTGGCCTGTTGCTGGCACTGCTGATTCTGCCGTTGTACATCCCGGTATTGATCCTTGGCAGTGGCGCCTTGCAGGCGGCCTTGCAGGGAATGCCGGCGACCGGTTATCTCCTATGGCTTGGCAGCCTGACCGCCTTGGCGATAACCCTGACACCTTTTGCAATAGCCGCTGGCTTGAAGATCAGCGTCGGCGAATAATGAGGTCTGGTCAAAATTTGATCAGTAAAGGCCCAGGCTCTTCACAGTAAAGAGCAACCGTGATGGAAACAGTATGAACTGGACGTGGTTTCACAAACTCGGCTCGCCCAAATGGTTTTACGGCATCAGCGGCAGAATGCTGCCCTGGCTGAGCGTCGCGGCGTTGCTGCTGATCAGCGTTGGCGTGGTCTGGGGCCTGGCCTTCGCGCCGCCGGACTACCAGCAGGGCAACAGCTTCCGCATCATCTATATCCACGTTCCGGCCGCCATGCTGGCGCAGTCCATCTACGTGATGCTGGCCGTGTGCGGCATCGTCGGCCTTGTGTGGAAGATGAAACTGGCCGACGTCGCCCTGCAATGCGCGGCGCCCATCGGCGCCTGGATGACCGCCGTGGCGCTGGTCACCGGGGCGATCTGGGGCAAGCCGACCTGGGGCTCGTGGTGGGTCTGGGATGCACGCCTTACGTCCATGCTTATCCTGCTGTTCCTGTACTTCGGTCTCATTGCATTGGGCAACGCCATCAGCAATCGTGACAGCGCGGCCAAGGCCTGTGCGGTGCTGGCGATCGTTGGTGTGATCAACATCCCGATCATCAAGTACTCGGTGGAGTGGTGGAACACCCTGCACCAGGGCGCGACCTTCACCCTCACCGAAAAACCGGCGATGCCAGCCGAGATGTGGCTGCCACTGCTGCTGACGGCGCTGGGTTTCTACTGTTTCTTCGGCGCGGTCCTGCTGCTGCGCATGCGTCTTGAAGTGCTCAAGCGCGAAGCCCGGGCCAGTTGGGTCAAAACCGAAGTCGAAAACAGCCTGGAGGTCGCTCGATGAGTTTTGCTTCATTCGGCGACTTCGTCGCCATGGGTCATCATGGCCTGTATGTCTGGTCAGCCTATGGCATCTGCCTGGCGGTATTGGCCCTCAACGTGGCGGCGCCGATCCTGGCCCGCAAGCGGTATCTGCAACAAGAGGCGCGCCGTCTGCGCCGGGAGAACGGCAAGTGAATCCGCTGCGTAAAAAGCGTCTTATCATCATTCTCGCGATCCTGGTCGGGGTCGGCGCTGCCGTTGGCCTGGCCCTGAGCGCCCTGCAGCAGAACATCAACCTGTTTTACACACCGACCCAGATCGCCAACGGCGAAGCCCCGCAGGACACGCGTATCCGTGCCGGCGGCATGGTCGAGGCCGGTTCCTTGCAGCGTTCCGGCGACTCGCTGGACGTGAAGTTTGTCGTCACCGACTTCAACAAGTCCGTGACCATCACTTATCGCGGCATCCTGCCGGACCTGTTCCGCGAAGGGCAGGGCATCGTCGCCTTGGGCAAGCTCAATGCCGATGGTGTGGTGGTGGCCGATGAAGTGCTGGCCAAGCACGATGAAAAGTACATGCCGCCGGAAGTGACCAAGGCGTTGAAAGACAGCGGCCAGTCGGCACCCACTCCCGCGAAAGAGGGCTAACTGATGACAGCTGGAATCTTCATTCCCGAATTGGGCCACCTGGCCATGATCCTGGCGCTGTGTTTCGCGCTGGTTCAGGCCGTGGTGCCATTGGTTGGTGCCTGGCGCGGTGACCGCTTCTGGATGAGCCTGGCCCAGCCGGCCGCGTGGGGACAGTTCGCGTTCTTGCTGTTCGCCTTCGGTTGCCTGACCTACGCCTTCATGGTCGACGATTTCTCCGTGGCCTATGTGGCCAACAACTCCAACAGTGCCTTGCCGTGGTACTACAAGTTCAGCGCCGTGTGGGGTGCCCACGAAGGTTCCCTGCTGTTGTGGGCCTTGATTCTTGGCGGCTGGACCTTTGCGGTATCGGTGTTTTCCCGGCAATTGCCGCAGGTCATGCTGGCTCGCGTGCTGGCGGTGATGGGCATGATCAGCACCGGTTTCCTGTTGTTCCTGATCATGACCTCCAACCCGTTCAAGCGCATCCTGCCGCAAATGCCCACCGACGGTGCCGACCTCAACCCGCTGCTGCAAGACATCGGCCTGATCGTTCACCCGCCGATGCTGTACATGGGCTACGTCGGCTTCTCGGTGGCCTTCGCCTTCGCCATCGCCGCGCTGATGGGCGGTCGCCTGGACGCCGCCTGGGCGCGCTGGTCGCGTCCGTGGACCATCGTGGCCTGGGCGTTCCTCGGCATCGGCATCACCCTCGGTTCGTGGTGGGCGTACTACGAACTCGGCTGGGGTGGCTGGTGGTTCTGGGACCCGGTGGAAAACGCCTCGTTCATGCCATGGCTGGTGGGCACCGCACTGATTCACTCGTTGGCGGTCACGGAAAAACGTGGCGTGTTCAAAAGCTGGACCGTGTTGCTGGCCATCGCCGCATTCTCCTTGAGTCTGCTGGGCACCTTCCTCGTGCGTTCCGGCGTGCTGACCTCGGTGCACGCCTTTGCGTCCGACCCGGAGCGCGGGGTGTTCATCCTGATTTTCCTGCTGTTCGTGGTCGGTGGTTCGCTGACGCTGTTCGCCCTGCGCGCGCCGGTGGTCAAGAGCCAGGTGGGCTTCAACCTCTGGTCCCGGGAAACCCTGCTGTTGGGTAACAACCTGGTGCTGGTGGTGGCCGCGTCGATGATTCTGCTCGGCACCTTGTATCCGCTGATTCTGGACGCCATGACCGGTGCCAAGCTGTCCGTCGGTCCGCCATACTTCAACGCGCTGTTCATTCCGTTGATGGCATTGCTGATGGTGGTGATGGCGGTCGGCGTGATCGTGCGCTGGAAAGACACTCCGGTGAAATGGCTGGTAAGCATGCTCACCCCGGTCCTGCTCGGCAGTGCCGCGCTGGCCGTAGTGGCCGGCATCGCCTACGGCGATTTCAACTGGGCCGTGCTCGCGACCTTCATGCTCGCTGCCTGGGTGTTGCTGGCCGGCGTGCGTGACATCTTCGACAAGACTCGCCACAAAGGCCTGATCAAAGGACTGCCAACCCTGACCCGCAGCTACTGGGGCATGCAGGTCGCGCACCTGGGTATTGCGGTGTGTGCGCTGGGTGTCGTGCTGTCGAGCCAGAACAGTGCCGAGCGCGACCTGCGCCTGGCACCCGGCGAATCCATGGACCTGGGCGGCTATCAGTTCGTCTTCGAAGGCGCCAAACACTTCGAAGGCCCGAACTTCACCTCCGACAAGGGCACCGTGCGGGTGATCCGCAACGGCAAGGAGATCAGCGTGCTGCACCCGGAAAAACGCCTCTATACCGTGCAGAACTCGGTGATGACCGAAGCGGGCATCGACGCCGGTTTCACCCGCGACCTCTATGTCGCCCTCGGTGAACCACTGGGTAACGGCGCCTGGGCCGTGCGTGTGCACGTCAAGCCGTTCGTGCGCTGGATCTGGTTCGGCGGCTTGCTGACAGGCGCAGGCGGGTTGCTGGCGGCGCTGGATCGGCGTTATCGGGTCAAGGTCAAGAGCCGCGTGCGCGAAGCACTGGGCATGTCGGGAGCCACTGCATGAAGCGTTGGTTGATGTTGCTGCCACTGGCGATTTTTCTGGTGGTCGCTGTATTCCTTTACCGTGGGTTGTACCTGGATCCGGCCGAGCTGCCTTCGGCCATGATCAACAAGCCGTTCCCGGAGTTTTCCCTGCCGTCGGTGCAGGGCGACAAGACCCTGACCCGCGCTGACATTCTGGGCAAACCGGCGCTGGTCAACGTCTGGGGCACCTGGTGCATTTCCTGCCGGGTCGAGCACCCGGTGTTGAACAAACTGGCCCAGCAGGGCGTGGTGATCTACGGCATCAACTACAAGGACGTCAACGTTGATGCCTTGAAGTGGCTGAAGGACTTCCACAACCCGTATGCGCTGGACATTCGTGACGACGAAGGCTCGCTGGGCCTGAACCTCGGCGTGTATGGCGCACCGGAAACCTTCTTCATCGACGCCAAGGGCATCATCCGTGACAAGTTCGTCGGCGTGATCGACGAGCAGGTCTGGCGTGAAAAACTGGCGGGCAAGTACCAGGCGCTGGTCGACGAGGCCAAGCCATGAAGCGCTGGTTCGCTGCCGTTGTCCTGGGCTTGAGCCTGGCGGGCGTGGCCCACGCGGCCATCGACACCTACGAGTTCGCCAAGGAAGAAGACCGCGAGCGTTTCCGCGAGTTGACCAAGGAGCTGCGTTGCCCCAAGTGCCAGAATCAGGACATCGCCGATTCCAACGCACCGATTGCCGCCGACCTGCGCAAAGAGATTTTCCGCATGCTCGGCGAGGGCAAGGACAACCAGCAGATCATCGACTTCATGGTCGATCGCTACGGTGATTTCGTCCGCTACAAGCCTGCGCTGAACGCCAAGACCGCCTTGCTCTGGTTTGGCCCCGCCGGCCTGCTGCTGGGCGGTGTCGTGATCATCGCGGTGATCGTCCGCCGTCGTCGCGTGCAACGCGCCGGCACCCCGGACTCGCTTTCTGCCGAGGAGCGCTCGCGCCTCGACCACCTGTTGGATAAAACCAAGAATGATTGATTTCTGGCTCGCTGCAGGTCTGCTGCTTCTGGTTGCCCTGAGTTTTCTGTTGATCCCGGTGCTGCGCAGCCGTCGCGCCCAGCGCGAAGAGGATCGTACCGCCCTGAACGTCGCGCTGTATCAGGAGCGCGTGGCTGAGTTGCAGACTCAGCAGGAAGAGGGCGTGCTCGATGCCGCGCAAATGGACGCCGGTCGCGCCGAAGCTGCCCGTGAGTTGCTGGCGGACACCGAAGGCGCTGAAGCGCCACGGGTGTCGCGTCTGGGCAAACCCTTGCCGTTGCTGGCGGCCATTCTGGTGCCGGTGCTGGGCCTGGGCCTGTATCTGCATTTCGGTGCCAGCGACAAGGTCGAACTGACCCGAGAATTCTCCCAGGCACCCCAGTCGATGGAAGAGATGACGCGGCGCCTGGAACGTGCGGTCGCCGCTCAACCGGATTCCGCTGAAGGCATGTATTTCCTCGGTCGCACCTACATGGCTCAGGATCGCCCGGCGGACGCGGCGAAAATGTTCGAACGCACCGTGAGCCTGGCCGGTCGCCAGCCCGAGTTGCTCGGTCAATGGGCCCAGGCCCAGTACTTCGCCGATGGCAAGAAGTGGTCGGACAAGGTCCAGGCCCTGACCGACGAAGCGCTCAAGACCGATCCGAAAGAAGTCACCAGCCTTGGCTTGCTTGGCATTGCCGCGTTTGAAAGCGAGCGTTATCAGGACGCCATCGATTACTGGAATCGCCTGTTGGCGCAGCTGCCGCCGGAGGACAAGTCCCGCGAGGCGCTGCAAGGCGGAATTACCCGGGCCACGGAAAAGCTGGTGGCCAGTGGCGGCAAGGTTGCACAAGCACCGGCGGCAAAGGCCTCGGCGTTGCTCAAGGTCAGTGTCGATCTGGCCGCGGACCTCAAATCCAAGGTCCAGCCTGGCGACAGCGTGTTCATCTTCGCTCGTGCGATCTCCGGTCCTCCGGCCCCGCTGGCGGTCAAGCGCATGACCGTGGCCGACCTGCCGGTGACCGTCGAACTGGGCGACGCCGACGCAATGATGCCGCAATTGAAACTGTCGAACTTCCCTGAAGTCCAATTGGTTGCGCGCATTTCCCGTGCCGGCAAACCGACCGCCGGCGAATGGATTGGTCGCAGCCAGCCCCTGGCCAGCAGCACCACCGCGCCGCAGACACTGACCATCGACAGCCCGGATAAATAACAGGAAACGCCACCATGACCGCCATTGCTCGTATTGCCCTGCTCAGCGCTGTTTTGGGGTTAAGCGCTTGTGCGGTCCAGCAACCAACGGAACATCAGGCACCACCACCGTTCCCGCCGTCGCAGCCCAGCCCCACGCCATCGACGTCGCCTGTACCGAGCAAGCCGACCATCCCGGCCAAACCCTCCAAGCCGTTGCCACGCACTTCTGCCAGCTTCGCGCCACCACCGGGGGGCAATAGCCATTGGGATCCGAAGCTTGGGGTGTATGTGCTTGATGACCAGCCCAATACCTTTTATCGCCAACGTACCTATTACCGCTGGGATAATGGTTGGAGTCGGTCGATTAGTCCGCAAGGGCCGTGGGAAGATACTGACATCCAGGGTGTACCGGGTGGCCTGGGGCGGAAATTCGGGCAGTAACGCAAAAAGGCGACCTTCGGGTCGCCTTTTTTGTGCCTGCCGGAATGTGATTGGTGGGTCACTGCTGAATTCTGTGGGAGCGAGCTTGCTCGCGATGGACGTCAACGATAACGCGGGCTGTTTGAATCCCCGCGGTGTCCCGGCGTTTTTCGCGAGCAAGCTCGCTCCTACAGGGGGAACGCGTTCAATTGCGATGAGGCCGGCCAGTAGGCTGCCTCGCTTTTGCTTTGGCTTTTGATCTTCTTGCCCCCTCGAGAGGCCGAACGTGAGGGGCAAGAGCCCTTGGTTACTTGGGGATTTGCCAAGTAACCCGCCGTAATTGGATGGACTCGCCCGCGCCGAGGCGTCAATGCACTGCGAGGACACCCTTGGCGTATACCGAGACCCGCTGGAAAACCCGCTGGTGCAACCGGTGTCGGTGATGGATCATACGCCGGGCCTGCGGGCTGATCTGGCGCAAGCGCAATCAGGACGGTCTGCCGTGGGGCCGGCAAACAGGTCGAAAAATGAAGAGGGTGGTTTGATGGCGGGCAGGTTGATCTATCTCATCGGGCCTTCAGGTTCGGGCAAGGACAGCCTGCTGGATGCCGCGCGTACACGGTTGGCCGAACGAGGCTGCCGCGTCGTGCGGCGGGTCATCACGCGTTCGGCAGAAGCCGTTGGCGAAGCGGCGCTGGGCGTCAGTGAACAGCAGTTCTCCGAAATGGAGGCCCAGGGCGCGTTTGCCCTGAGCTGGCACGCCAACGGGTTGTCCTATGGCATCCCGCGGGAAATCGACGATTGGCTGGCCGCCGGGCAGGATGTGCTGATCAATGGCTCTCGAGGGCATTTGCAGAACACGCGCCAGCGCTATCCGAACGCGTTGGTGCTGTTGTTGACTGTGGATCAGGCAGTACTGCGCCAGCGCTTGCTGGAACGCGGGCGGGAATCGCCGATCGAGATCGATCAGCGGTTGGCACGCAATGCCCGATTCTGCGAGCAATTGCTGGCGGAGGACCCGGCCGTGCACTTGCTCGACAACTCAGGGCCGCTTGAGCAAACGGTCGAACGGTTGCTGGTTTGCATTGACGAGTAACTCCCGGCTGCCTGTCAGGCCTTCCAGGCCAACAACCCCTGCACATACTCCACGAATGCCCGAGCGTTGGCGCTGGCCATTCTCCCTGTAGGGAAAACCGTCCACAAATCCAGGTCCGGCAGTGCCCAGTCCTTCATCACTTCCCGAACCGAACCGTCGGCCAGTTCCGGCGCAAACATCCATTGCGAGGCCATGGCCAGCCCTTGGTGGGCCAGCACGGCTTCTCGCAGGCCTTCGGCGGCATTGACGCGGATCCGGCCGCTGACGATGACCGATTGCTCCTCTCCGGCCTTGTTGAACGGCCGATCCACTGTGGGAGCGAGCCTGCTCCGGGCGGCGATCCGACCGGGTTTTGAGGCTTACGCCGTCGCCAGCGAAGCCTTCTGCGAAACACTCAAGAACCGCAACAACGCCAACAGCGGAAAAGCGCTGCCGACGATCACGATCCACAACCAGCCGCCGTGTTCGTACACCGCGCTGGCCACCGAAGAGCCGAAGGCGCCGCCGATGAATATGCTGGTCATGTACAGCGCATTCAGGCGGCTGCGGCTTTTGCCGTCGAGGGCGTAGACCGCACGCTGGCCGAGGACCATGTTCATCTGCACGCAGAAGTCGAGCACCACGCCGGTCACCGCCAGGCCGATGACACTGTAGACCGGATGGATAAACGCCGGCATGAAACTCAGGCTGGCAAACAGCAGGGCCAGTAATGACGCGATGCGGGTGTGACCGGCATCGGCCAGGCGACCGGCGATCGGGGCAGCAATGGCGCCGATGGCCCCGACCAGGGCGAAGATCGCGATCTCGCTTTGCGACAAACCGTGATTGCGCGCCAGTTCCAGCGGCACGGCGGTCCAGAACAGGCTGAAGGTGGCAAACATGCAGCCCTGGTAAAACGCACGCTGGCGCAGGACCGGTTGCTTGCGCAATAGCGTCCACAGAGAGCCCAGCAACTGGCCATAGGACGCGCTGTGATCAGGCTCACGCTTGGGAATGGTCACGGCCAGCACGATGCTGATGGCCGCCATCAACACTGCGGCAATCACAAACATCGCCCGCCAGCCAAAGTGGTCGGCCACCACGCTGGACACCGGTCGGGCCAGCAGAATGCCGAGCAACAACCCACCCATGATCCCGCCCACCACACGACCACGGGTTTCTTCCGGTGCCAGGTGCGCGGCCAACGGAATCAGGATTTGCACCGAAACCGAACTGAAGCCCACCAACAGCGAAATCAGCAAAAACACGTTCGGCTGGTCGGTAAACGCCGCACCTAGCAGGCTGACAATTGCCACCAGCGTGGTGATGATCATCAACCGGCGGTTCTCCAGCAGATCCCCCAGCGGCACCAGGAAAAACAGTCCCAGCGCATAGCCGATCTGAGTCAAGGAAACGATCAGGCTGGCCATGGTGTTGGTCAGGCCAATGTCCGGCGCGATCAGGCCGATGATCGGCTGGGCGTAGTAGATATTGGCGACAATGGCGCCGCAGCAGAAGGCGAACAGCAGCACCATGCCTCGGGTCATTGTCGCGGTGCCATGGGACACCTGGGTCGCTGGGTTCATAATGGGTCTCGCTGTACGGAAAGGAATGCGCGCAGGCTAATGGGCTGACTGAAACGGCGGAAGTGGGATTGGAGTGATAGCAATCATTCCATTGCGGAATGACTGATGAACGTGTGTGTCTTGCGTCAGAACATCGAGGGTGAATGATACATTCACTTACATCTTGTTCGTGAAGATCGTGACCTTTGTGACGCAGGGCGCTGACGGCACGCTCACCGCCCAATCCATTTCGGCGGGCAAGGATGGCGTGACGCCGCCGATGTAGCGGGATGTCGCAGAACCTGTGGGAGCGAGCTTGCTCACGATAGCGTAATGGCAGTCAACGACGATGCTGACTGTTCAATTGTCATCGCGAGCAAGCTCGCTCCCATAGAAGTTGCAGTGTTTCAGTCGATTACTTGCCGCTGTAGATCTGGTCGAAAACCCCGCCATCATTGAAGTGGGTCTTCTGCACGGTGCGCCAGTCGCCGAAGGTCTTCTCGACCGACAGGAAGTCTACTTTCGGGAAACGGTCGGTGTACTTGGCCAACACGGCTGGGTCACGCGGGCGCAGGTAGTTTGCCGCGGCAATTTCCTGACCTTCCGGCGACCACAAGTACTTCAGGTATTCCTCGGCCGCTGCACGGGTGCCTTTTTTGTCGACGGTCTTGTCGACCACCGACACCGGTGGCTCGGCTTCGGCGGAAACGCTTGGGTAGATGACTTCGAACTGATCACGGCCGAACTCGCGGGCGATCATTTCCGCTTCGTTTTCAAAGGTCACCAGCACGTCGCCGATCTGGTTGGTCATGAAAGTAGTCGTCGCGGCGCGGCCACCGGTATCCAGCACCGGCGCTTGCTTGAACAGTTTGCCGACGAAGTCTTTGGCCTTGTTCTCGTCGCCGCCGTTTTTCAGCACGTAGCCCCAGGCCGAGAGGTAGGTATAGCGACCGTTACCGGAGGTTTTCGGGTTTGGCACGATGACCTGAACGCCGTCCTTGAGCAGGTCCGGCCAGTCTTTCAGGGCTTTCGGGTTGCCCTTGCGCACGATGAACACGGTGGCCGAGGTGAACGGCGCGCTGTTGTTCGGCAGGCGCGTGACCCAGTTGTCCGGGACCAGTTTGCCATTGTCCGCCAGGGCGTTGATGTCGGTGGCCATGTTCATGGTGATGACGTCGGCCGGCAAGCCGTCGATGACCGAACGCGCCTGTTTGCTGGAGCCGCCGAAGGACATTTGCAGGGTGATGTTTTCGTTATGCTCGGCTTGCCAGTGTTTCTGGAACGCAGTGTTGTAGTCCTTGTAGAAATCGCGCATCACGTCGTAGGAAACGTTGAGCAGGGTCGGTGCAGCCTGGGCGATGTTGCCCAGGGCCAGGCCAGCGGCGATAAGCGAGGCGCCAAAGAGTTTTTTCACTGCGCATTCCTTGTTCTATTAAAAGTGGGGCAATTTGCCAGCGACTATAACTGGGCTCGTATAGTCCTTTAAAGATTAAAAAGCTCTTTGCTTATTCCCGTTTCCTGAATAGCGCATTACCGCAACGGGAACAGAACGACGCCTCCGGCTCATGGCTGTCCTTGGCGCACACCGGGCAGTGGTGCTGCAACTGGCCACCACGCATGGCCGTGGCCAGTTCGGCGGTGAAGATCCCGGTGGGCACGGCGATGATCGAGTAACCGGTGATCATCACCATCGACGAGATGACCTGACCCAGTGCGGTCTTGGGCACGATGTCGCCGTAACCGACGGTGGTCAACGTCACGATAGCCCAGTAAATGCCCTTGGGAATGCTGGTGAAGCCATGTTGCGGGCCCTCGACCACATACATCAGGGTGCCGAACACCGTCACCAGGGTGCAGACGCTGAGCAGGAACACAAGGATCTTCTGCTTGCTGCCACGCAGGGCATCGAGCAGGTAATGAGCTTGCTTGAGGTACGGGCCGAGCTTGAGCACGCGGAAGATCCGCAGCATCCGGATCACCCGGATGATCAGCAGGTACTGGGCATCGCTGTAGTACAGCGCGAGGATGCCGGGCACGATGGCCAGCAGGTCCACCAGCCCATAGAAACTGAAGGCGTAGCGCAGGGGCCTGGGCGAGCAGTACAGGCGCAGGATGTACTCGCCGAGGAAGATAACCGTGAAGCCCCACTCGATGTACGCCAGCAGGCTGGCGTAGTGCTGGTGAACGTCATCGATGCTGTCCAGGATCACGACTACCAGGCTGGCGAAGATGATCAGCAGCAGGGTGGAGTCGAAGCGTCGACCGGCGACGGTGTCGGTCTGGAAAATAATCACGTACAGGCGATTTCGCCACGTGTCGTTGCTGATCATGCACATCGCCTTGGCCGCAAATCAGCGCAGCCTAGGTTGATTCTCCCCGGGAGCGCAAGGCGCGCTTTCGACTGTGGCTTTGCCGAGCATTTGAATAACACTGCGAATCAGCCAGCCGGCAAGAATGAACGGCGCGGTCAGCGTGGGCAGACCGATGGCGGCAAACAGCGGCGTCAGCAACAGCGCCAGGCCGATGCCAACCAGCGGCAGCCACGGTTGGCGACGCTGGGAGCTGAAGGCGAGGGCGGCCAGCACGGCGTTATAGCCACCGAGGCCGAGCAGTGCGGTATAGAAGTCGTGGTTCAGCAGGCTCCAGCCCATGCCCGCGACTGAGGCCAGCAACGCCCAGCAGAATGCGCGGCGATCAGCGATCAGCAAACCGGCGGCAATCATCGCACCGGCCAGCGGATGACCGAGGAACATCACCTGGCCGAGGCCTTTGAGTGGCGCGGCGAGCATGTTCAGGGTGCTGACTTCGATCAAATGCGGCTCTGTCGAGGGCGTGGCGAAGCACAGCAGCAACCAGCCCAGCCCAACGAAGGGCGCGGTGTAGGCCGGCAGGTATTGGCTGAACCGGACGCGCTTGAGCCACTGTTGGGTGACCATCGCGCTCAGGCCACCGGCGGCCAGAATCAGTGGCGGCATCATCGCCGACCAGGGGAAATACAGGCTCAGTAACAGTCCGAGCAGCACGCCGTTGTAGCTGAACAACCCGGCCTGACGATCAGCCTTGGCATAGTTGCGGCGTTGCGCAGTGAGCAGCCCGGCGACACCACCGAGCAAGGCGCCGCCGAGCAAGGCGGGCGCCGTGAACAAAATGGCCAGGACGCACAGCAGGCCGCACAGCGGATTGCGCTGGAGAAAGATCTGGCTGAAGCCGTTGAGCAAGGCTTCGGCCCAGTCGGGGCAGTGGGTGTTGAAATGGTTGGCAGGCATGGCAGGTCTGAAAGTCAGTGGGACCGGGTTGCCTGCATCGCGAGCAAGCTCGCTCACACACTGAATCTTTGTTCAGTCTTGGTTCCGTGAACGACACAAAACCAATGTGGGAGCGAGCTTGCTCGCGATAAGGCCGGTACAGGCGCTAGATCAATGTCTCGATACGCAGAGAGTTAGTCGACCCCGGCTGGCCAAAGGGCACACCTGCGGTGATCAGCAGTGTGTCGCCACGCTGCGCCATGCCCTGGGCCTGGGCAATTTCCAGTGCCGTCGAGCAGACTTCATCGACCTGACGCAGGCGGTCGTTGACCACCGAGTGCACACCCCACGCCACGCTCAGGCGACGGGCGGTCTGCAGGTTCGGTGTCAGGTTGAGGATCGGCACCGTCGGCCGCTCCCGCGCCGCACGCAGGCTCGACGCACCGGACTCGCTGTAGTTGACCAGCACCGCCACCGGCAGCACGTTGCTGATACGGCGAATGGCGCAGCTGATCGCATCGGAAACAGTCGCCTCGGCTTTCGGCCGGCTGACGTCCAGTTGAGTCTGATAGTCCGGACCGTTTTCCACCTGGCGGATGATCTTGCTCATCATCTGCACGGCTTCGAGCGGGTATTCGCCGGATGCGGTTTCCGCCGACAGCATCACCGCGTCCGCACCTTCGGCCACGGCGTTGGCCACATCGGTGACTTCGGCGCGGGTTGGCGCGGGTGAGAAGCGCATCGACTCCAGCATCTGAGTGGCGACCACCACCGGTTTGCCGAGCTGGCGGCAGGTGCTGATGATGTTCTTCTGGATCTGCGGCACGCTTTCGGCCGGCACTTCCACACCCAGGTCACCCCGGGCGACCATGATCGCGTCGCTCAATTCGGCGATCTCGCGCAGTTGCTCGACGGCCGAGGGCTTCTCGATCTTGGCCATCAGGAAGGCCTTGTCGCCGATCAGGGTACGGGCTTCGCGGATGTCATCGGGACGTTGCACGAACGACAGCGCCACCCAGTCCACACCCAACTCCAGACCGAAGGCCAAGTCACGGCGATCCTTGGCGGTCAGCGGGCTCAGGTCGAGCACCGCTTGCGGTACGTTCACGCCTTTGCGGTCCGACAGTTCGCCGCCATTGAGCACGGTGGTGTCGATGGCGTCGGCGTACTTGGTCACCACCCGCAGACGCAACTTGCCATCGTCCAGCAGCAGGTCCATGCCCGGCTCCAGCGCGGCGATGATTTCCGGGTGGGGCAGGTTGACCCGGCGCTCATCGCCCGGCGTGGCATCGAGGTCCAGGCGCAAGGCCTGGCCGCGAACCAGTTGCACCTTGCCTTCGGCGAACTTGCCGACCCGCAGTTTCGGGCCTTGCAGGTCCATCAGGATGCCCAATGGATAATTGAGCTGACGCTCGACTTCACGAATCCACTGGAAACGCTGGGCGTGGTCAGCATGATCGCCATGGCTGAAGTTCAGGCGGAAGATGTTGACCCCGGCCAGCACCAGTTCACGGATGGCATCGATGCCGTCGATGGCCGGGCCGAGCGTGGCGAGGATTTTGACCTTTTTATCAGGCGTCATGTTTAGTGCTCTCAAGGATCAGAATGGCGCGGAAGTCGTTGACGTTGGTACGGGTCGGCTCGGTGACGATCAGGGCGTCCAGCGCCTCGAAGTAGCCGTAACCGTTGTTGTTATCCA
Source organism: Pseudomonas sp. GW823-FHT06E10 (assembly GCF_058794995.1). Lineage (NCBI taxonomy): Bacteria > Pseudomonadati > Pseudomonadota > Gammaproteobacteria > Pseudomonadales > Pseudomonadaceae > Pseudomonas > Pseudomonas sp. GW823-FHT06E10. The sequence goes on from NZ_JBXAHJ010000011.1 coordinate 129,043, forward strand.
ACTCGTCGCTGGCGCTCAGGCCCTTTGCCGCGGCGCGGGCGTAGCTGTCCGGGGTCATGATCGCGCCGGCGTTGTCTTCGGAACCGTCGATGCCGTCGGTGTCACCGGCCAGCGCATAGACGCCGGGCAGGCCCTTGAGGCTGTCGGTCAGGCTGAGCAGGAACTCGGCATTGCGCCCGCCACGGCCATTGCCGCGCACGGTGACGGTGGTTTCACCGCCAGAGAGAATCACGCAGGGCGCCGCCAGCGGCTGACCGTGCAGGACGATCTGCCGTGCGATGCCGGCGTGGACTTTCGCCACCTCGCGGGATTCGCCTTCAAGGTCGCCGAGGATCAGCGGACTGAACCCGGCCTGACGGCATTTCACCGCCGCCGCTTCAAGGGATTGCTGCGGGCGGGCGATCAACTGGAAATGACTGCGTGCCAGGCTCGGGTCGCCGGGTTTGACGGTTTCCGATTCGGGGCTTTGCAGCCAGGTGCGCACCGAAGCCGGAACCTCGATGGCGTAGCGTTTTAGGATCGCCAGCGCTTCGGCCGACGTGCTCGGGTCGGCCACGGTAGGGCCGGAGGCGATGACCGTGGCGAGGTCGCCCGGCACATCGGAAATCGCATAGGTATAAACCGTGGCAGGCCAGCAGGCTTTGCCCAAACGCCCACCCTTGATCGCCGAGAGGTGCTTGCGCACGCAGTTCATCTCGCCGATGGTGGCGCCGGACTTGAGCAGGGCTTTGTTGATCGACTGCTTGTCGGCCAGGGTGATGCCTTCGGCCGGCAGTGCCAGCAGGGCAGAGCCACCGCCGGAGAGCAGGAAGATCACGCGGTCGGATTCGTTCAGGTCGCTGACCAGTTCCAGCACACGCTTGGCCACCGCCAGACCTGCAGCGTCCGGTACCGGATGTGCGGCTTCGACCACTTCGATTTTTTCGCAAGGTGCGCCGTGACCGTAGCGGGTCACCACCAGGCCGGACACTTCACCCTGCCAGCAGCGCTCGACCACTTGGGCCATGGCGGCTGCGGCTTTGCCGGCGCCAATGACGATCACGCGGCCGCTGCGGTCGGCAGGCAAATGGGCTTCGAGGACTTGTTGCGGATGCGCCGCATCGATGGCTGTGGCAAACAGCTCGCGCAGCAATTGTTGCGGATCGACCGACATGGCGGGCTCCCGGAATTCTTGTTATTTGAAGGGCAACTCGGGTTCCTGTGGGAGCGAGCTTGCTCGCGATAGCGGTGTGTCAGTCAACATGGATGTTGATAGTCAGGGCCTCATCGCGAGCAAGCTCGCTCCCACAGGTTTGATGCAGTTTCGGGCAGGGGCTTACTTCTTGTCGCGAATCGAGAAGTTCGCCATGTGTTCCAGGCCCTTGATCAGCGCCGAGTGGTCCCAGTTGCTGCCACCGATGGCCGCGCAGGTGCTGAACACTTGCTGGGTGTTGGCGGTGTTCGGCAGGTTGATGTTCAGCTCCTTGGCGCCTTGCAGGGCCAGGTTCAGGTCCTTCTGGTGCAGGCTGATGCGGAAGCCTGGATCGAAGGTGCCCTTGATCATGCGCTCGCCATGCACTTCGAGGATCTTGGAGGACGCGAAACCGCCCATCAGTGCTTCACGCACCTTGGCCGGATCGGCACCGTTTTTCGAAGCGAACAGCAGGGCTTCAGCCACGGCCTGGATGTTCAGGGCCACGATGATCTGGTTGGCCACCTTGGCGGTTTGACCGTCGCCGTTGCCGCCGACCAAGGTGATGTTCTTGCCCATGGCCTGGAACAGTGGCAGGGCGCGCTCGAAGGCGTCGGCATCGCCGCCGACCATGATGCTCAGGGTCGCAGCCTTGGCGCCGACTTCACCGCCGGAGACCGGGGCGTCGAGGTATTGCGCGCCTTTTTCGTTGATCTTTGCTGCGAAAGCCTTGGTGGCGGTCGGCGAGATCGAGCTCATGTCGATCACCACTTTGCCTTTGCCAACACCGGCGGCAACGCCATCAGCGCGGAACAGCACGTCATCGACCTGTGGGGTATCCGGCACCATGACGATGATGAATTCGGCTTCCTGGGCGACTTCCTTCGGGTTCGCCAGGGCAACGGCGCCAGCGGCGACCAGGTCGGCAGGCGCAGGGTCGTGGTGGGCCGACAGGAACAGGCTGTGACCGGCTTTCTGCAGGTTCAACGCCATTGGGTGGCCCATGATGCCGGTGCCGATAAATCCGATTTTAGCCATGAGAAAATCCTCTTGTTTTTATTGCTGCTTCAAGCAAATAGGGGAGTACTGCTCTTTGTGGGAGCGAGCTTGCTCGCGATGGGGCCATAACATTCAGCATCGATGTCGACTGTCCCACCGCTATCGCGAGCAAGCTCGCTCCCACAGGGATCTACATCAGATTGCGTTATGGGTCTTGAGCCAGCCCAGGCCCGCTTCGGTGGTGGTCAGCGGCTTGTATTCGCAACCGACCCAGCCCTGGTAACCGATGCGGTCCAGGTGTTCGAACAGGAAGCGGTAGTTGATTTCACCGGTGCCTGGTTCGTTGCGCCCCGGGTTGTCCGCGAGCTGCACGTGGTTGATCTCGCCCAGGTGCGATTGCAGGGTGCGGGCCAGATCGCCTTCCATGATTTGCATGTGATAGATGTCGTATTGCAGGAACAGGTTGGCGCTGCCGACCTGCTCGCGAATCGACAGGGCTTGCGCCGTGTTGTTCAGGTAGAAACCTGGAATGTCACGGGTGTTGATCGCTTCCATCACCAGTTTGATGCCCGCCGCTTGCAGCTTGTCGGCCGCGTACTTGAGGTTGGCGACGAAGGTTTTCTCCACGGTGGCATCGTCAAAGCCCTGCGGACGAATACCGGCCAGGCAGTTGACCTGGGTGTTGCCCAGCACTTGCGCGTAAGCGATGGCCAGGTCGACACCGGCACGGAACTCTTCGACCCGGTCCGGCAGGCAGGCGATACCGCGCTCGCCCTTGGCCCAGTCGCCGGCTGGCAGATTGAACAGCACTTGGGTCAGACCGTTGGCGTCGAGCTGGGCCTTGATTTCGGCGGAGCTGAAGTCGTACGGGAACAGGTATTCGACACCACTGAAGCCGGCTTTGGCGGCCGCTTCGAAACGGGCAAGAAAGTCCTGTTCGGTGAACAGCATGGACAGGTTGGCTGCGAAACGCGGCATGGTGGTCTCCTGTAAATGTGTGTAGGCCCCTTGTAGGAGCGAGCTTGCTCGCGATAGCGGTGTGTCAGTCAACATAGATGTTGAATGTGCCGGACTCATCGCGAGCAAGCTCGCTCCCACAGGGGGGGTGATCAATCAAGCAACGAAATCGCAGTCGGTGCGTCGTCGCCGACCAGCGCCAGGTCTTCGAATTCGTTGACGGCGTTGATCTCGGTACCCATGGAAATGTTGGTCACGCGCTCCAGGATGATCTCGACGATCACCGGAACCTTGAACTCTTCGATCAGCTCCTGGGCCTTGCGCAGGGCAGGCTGGATCTGAGCCGGTTCGAACACACGCAGTGCCTTGCAGCCCAGGCCTTCGGCAACTGCGACGTGGTCCACACCGTAGCCGTTGAGTTCCGGCGCGTTCAGGTTGTCGAACGACAGCTGTACGCAGTAATCCATGTCGAAACCGCGCTGCGCCTGACGGATCAGACCCAGGTACGAGTTGTTTACCACCACATGAATGTACGGCAGCTTGAACTGCGCGCCCACTGCCAATTCTTCGATCATGAACTGGAAGTCATAGTCCCCCGACAGGGCCACGACTTTACGGTTCGGATCAGCCTTGACCACGCCCAGTGCTGCCGGAATGGTCCAGCCCAGAGGGCCTGCCTGACCGCAGTTGATCCAGTGACGAGGCTTGTAGACGTGCAGGAACTGCGCGCCGGCAATCTGCGACAGACCGATGGTGCTGACGTAGCAGGTGTCTTTGCCGAACACCTGGTTCATTTCTTCGTAAACGCGTTGCGGCTTGACCGGCACGTTGTCGAAGTGAGTCTTGCGCTGCAGGCTGGCTTTACGCTGCTGGCAGTCTTGCAACCAGGCGCTGCGGTTCTTCAGCTTGCCGGCGGCTTGCCATTCGCGAGCGACTTCGATGAACACGGTCAGCGCGGCGGCAGCGTCGGAAACGATACCCAGGTCCGGGGTGAACACGCGGCCGATCTGGGTCGGTTCGATATCAACGTGAATGAACTTGCGGCCTTCGGTGTACACGTCAACGGAACCGGTGTGACGGTTGGCCCAGCGGTTGCCTACGCCCAGAACCACGTCGGACTTGAGCATGGTGGCGTTGCCGTAGCGGTGCGACGTCTGCAAGCCAACCATGCCCACCATCAACGGGTGATCGTCCGGGATGGCGCCCCAGCCCATCAGGGTCGGGATCACTGGAATACCGGTCAGTTCGGCGAACTCCACCAGCAGATCGGCGGCATCGGCATTGATGATGCCGCCACCGGCCACCAGCAATGGACGCTCGGCTTGATCCAGCATGGCCAAGGCCTTTTCAACCTGGACGCGGGTAGCGCTCGGCTTGGCCAATGGCAGTGGCTGGTAGGCGTCGATGTCGAATTCGATTTCGGCCATCTGCACGTCGAACGGCAGGTCGATCAGCACCGGGCCCGGACGGCCGGAGCGCATTTCATAGAAAGCTTTCTGGAACGCGTAAGGCACCTGGCCCGGTTCCATGACGGTGGTCGACCACTTGGTGACTGGCTTGACGATGGTGGTGATATCGACAGCCTGGAAGTCTTCCTTGTGCATACGGGCGCGGGGTGCTTGCCCTGTGATGCAGAGGATTGGAATGGAGTCGGCCGAGGCGCTGTAGAGCCCGGTGACCATGTCGGTACCGGCAGGGCCGGAAGTGCCGATGCACACGCCGATGTTGCCGGCCTTGGTGCGGGTGTAGCCCTCGGCCATGTGCGAGGCGCCTTCAACGTGGCGAGCGAGTACGTGATCGATGCCGCCGACCTTTTGCAGGGCGGAGTACAGCGGGTTGATGGCGGCACCCGGGATGCCAAAAGCGGTATCGACCCCTTCACGGCGCATCACCAGAACGGCGGCTTCGATTGCTCTCATTTTGCTCATGGTTTTGTGCCTCTTTACGTTTTGTAATTGTATACAAGTGGCTTTGCGCAGAGTGTATTCACGGCGGACGGCGCAGGTCAATCCATTTTCTCAAGCGCTTGTTTCATTCGTCGGAAGCCGGTTCTGCTGTGGCTTTTCGTCGCATGTGGCGCCTTTCGATGATTATTGTATACAAAAAAATAATTCATTGTGTTCTATTTGTTGCATCGGGCTGCGGCACAACGGCGCAGTCCACCGACTTTCCGAAAAACAAAATGAGGACGGCACCATGAGCGCTTTAACCTTGAAAGTCGCAGTCAACCTGGTCGATCAGGCCATCACCGCGGGGCGGGCAATCTCTGCCGCGCCATTGACCGTTGCAGTACTGGATGCCGGCGGGCACCTGATAACGCTGCAGCGGGAAGACGGCGCCAGCCTGCTGCGCCCGCAGATAGCCATCGGCAAGGCCTGGGGCGCGATCTCCCTGGGCAAGGGCTCACGCCTGCTGGCACAGGACGCGCAACAACGCCCGGCGTTCTTCGCCGCGCTCAATAGCCTGGGGCAGGGCAGCGTCGTCCCGGTGCCGGGCGGCGTGCTGGTTCGGGATCAGGACGGGACTGTGCTGGGGGCGGTGGGCATCAGCGGGGATCTGTCAGATGTTGACGAACAATGTGCGATCCGCGCGATCGAGGGGCAGGGGCTGAGGGCGGATGCGGGGGTGGCTGGTTGATCTTCGGCGTCTGATTTACCGCTTTCGCGGGCTTGCTCGCGAAAGCGCCTTACGGATGAAAACAGCTTTCTAGCTGTCTGCTTTTTTCGTTGAGATTTCCATCCGGTAAATTCCGTTTTTTTAGAATTTTGTGCGAAACATTTGGGCGTTACCGAAGATTTTCGCAAGAAAATTCACAGGTATCACTCGTATCATTCTCTCGGAACAGTCCGAGAGCTTTGCAATGAAAACAACACTGTCGTGGTGGGATATCAGCCCGCCGTTGAGCACCACTACACCTACCTGGCCGGGTGACACACCTTTTCAGGAAGAGCGCGTGTGGAGCTTCGGACCAGAGTGTCCGGTGAATGTCGGGCGTATCACCCTGTCGCCTCATACGGGTGCCCATGTCGACGCGCCACTGCATTACAGCGCTGATGGCGCGGCCATTGGCGATGTGTCGCTCGATGTCTATATGGGGCCTTGCCGTGTGCTGCATTGCCTGAACAGCGGCCGGCTGGTGCACCCCGAACAGCTTGAAGGTCGCTTGCAAGACCTGCCTGAACGGGTGCTGCTGCGCACCTGGCGACAAGCGCCGTTGAGCGCCTGGGATCCTGATTTCTCTGCAGTCGCCAAAGAAACCGTCGACCTGCTGGCGAGCCTCGGTGTGCGCTTGATCGGTATCGATACGCCGTCGCTGGACCCCCAGCAATCCAAAACCATGGATTCGCACAATGCCGTGGCCCGACATGGCATGGCTATCCTCGAGGGCATCGTGCTCGATGACGTCCCGGAAGGGGACTATGAATTGATCGCGCTGCCGCTGCGTTTTGCCCATCTGGACGCCAGTCCGGTCAGGGCAATTTTGCGTCCACTGAACAAACCGCAACTTGAGGATCCGACTCAATGAGCCAATGCCCCTATTCACCTGCAAACCAGACGGAAGAATGGCATAACGCCGAGCTGAATTTTTCCGACTCCATGAGCTACGGCGACTACCTGGATCTGGGGCGCATTCTCAGCGCACAGCACCCGTTGTCTCCGGACCATAACGAGATGCTGTTCATCATCCAGCATCAGACCTCGGAGCTGTGGATGAAGCTGATGCTGCACGAGCTCAATGCCGCCCGTGAGCACGTTCGACTGGGAGAGTTGCCGCCCGCGTTCAAGATGCTGGCGCGGGTCTCGCGGATTTTTGATCAGCTGGTGCATGCCTGGACGGTGCTGGCCACCATGACTCCCACCGAGTACCACGCGATACGGCCCTTTCTGGGGCAGTCATCGGGCTTTCAGTCGTTCCAGTACCGCGAGATCGAATTCATTCTGGGCAACAAAAGCGCGACCCTGTTGCGCCCCCATGCGCATCGGCCGGAACTGTTGCAGGCGCTTGAAAAGGCGATCGCCACACCGTCGCTGTATGACGAGGCGATTCGCTTGATGGCCAGCGCTGGCTTGACCATCGACCCACAGCGTTTCGAGCGTGATCCGACCAGTCCGACGGCGCATGACGCGTCGGTCGAAGCTGCGTGGCGCGTGGTCTACACGGACCCTTCGCGTTATTGGGATCTCTATCAGTTGGCGGAGAAACTCATCGACCTTGAGGATTCGTTCCGGCAATGGCGCTTCCGGCATGTGACCACCGTCGAGCGGATCATTGGCTTCCAACCAGGGACCGGTGGCACAGAAGGTGTCGGTTATCTGCGCAAGATGCTCGATACCGTGCTGTTCCCGGAGTTGTGGCGAGTGCGCTCAACGCTCTGATTTACCGAGAGTCATGTCTGAACGCTTAAACCGGGCGGCAATTGAATAAATTGACGCATTCAAACCATGCCTGACCATAACAATTAGAAGGTAACCAGATGGCGGATGAAATCTTGCGACAAGGCGAACTCAAGCGAGGGCTGAAAAATCGTCATATTCAGCTGATCGCATTGGGCGGCGCGATAGGTACCGGGTTGTTTCTCGGCTCTGCCGGCGTGCTCAAGTCGGCCGGGCCGTCGATGATCCTCGGCTATGCGATTGCCGGATTCATCGCCTTTCTGATCATGCGCCAGCTGGGCGAGATGATTGTCGAGGAACCGGTGGCCGGCTCCTTCAGTCATTTTGCCCACAAGTACTGGGGCGGCTATGCCGGCTTTCTGTCCGGCTGGAACTACTGGGTGCTGTATGTGCTGGTGGGCATGGCCGAGTTGACGGCCGTCGGCAAGTACGTGCAGTTCTGGTGGCCGGAAGTCCCCTCCTGGGTCAGCGCGGCGGTGTTCTTCGTCCTGGTCAATTTGATCAATATGATGAACGTCAAAGTCTTCGGTGAGATGGAATTCTGGTTCGCAATCATCAAGGTCGTAGCGATCATTGGCATGATCGCCCTGGGCTGCTACATGCTGTTCAGCGGAACGGGCGGCCCGCAGGCCTCGGTCAGCAATCTGTGGGACCACGGCGGGTTCTTCCCAAACGGCTACAGCGGTCTGCTGATGGCGATGGCGTTCATCATGTTCTCCTTCGGCGGCCTGGAGCTGGTCGGCATCACCGCCGCTGAAGCCAGCGAGCCGGGAAAGGTGATTCCCAAGGCGATCAACCAGGTGGTTTATCGCGTGCTGATCTTCTACGTCGGCGCGCTCACCGTGCTGCTGTCGTTGTATCCGTGGGACCAACTGCTACAGACACTCGGCGCTTCGGGCGATGCCTATGGCGGCAGCCCGTTCGTGCAGATCTTCTCCTTGATCGGCAGCGACACAGCAGCGCACATCCTCAATTTCGTGGTGCTCACCGCTGCGCTCTCTGTCTATAACAGTGGCGTCTACTGCAACAGCCGCATGCTCTATGGCCTGGCCGAACAGGGCGACGCACCCAAGGCGCTGATGAAACTGAACAAGCAGGGCGTGCCTCTGCTGGCACTGGGCGTATCGGCGTTGATCACCCTGCTGTCCGTGCTGGTCAACTACCTCGCCCCGCATGAAGCGCTTGAGTTGCTCTTTGCACTGGTGGTCGCATCGCTGATGATCAACTGGGCGATGATCAGCCTGACGCACCTGAAGTTTCGCAAAATCATGAGCCAGCAAGGCATCGTTCCGGGCTTCAAGTCGTTCTGGTTTCCCTTCAGCAACTACCTGTGCCTGGCCTTCATGGTCATGATCGTCTGCGTCATGCTGATGATTCCAGGTATACGCGCTTCAGTCTTCGCCATACCGGTGTGGGTGTTGATCATCTTCGGCTTTTACCGGATGCGTATGGCCAAGGATCGGGCCTTGCCGGTGGTTCAATAGCCTTTGCCGTGGGGGCGCCGTGATGAGTAGCAACGTTGATCCGCAGTTTCGCGACATTCGTATCGATCACTATGACCTCGAGGGTGCGAGGAACTGGATGTCGGGTATCTGCGGGCCGCACCGCCTCCAGACTTCGACGCCCGAGCGGATCCGCTTTCATCACAGCGCCAATGTGTTCAAGTCGATGGCAACGACCCTGGGCACTCTCTCATACGGTACCGATGTCACCATCGATATCGAAGACGCCGAGCACTTCAGCAGTTACAGCCTGAGTTTGCCTTTGGTGGGCGAGCAGGAGTTGAGCAAGAACGGCAGCGTGTTGAAATCCAACCGCGATCAAGGGGTGATCATTTCCCCGAATGAGAACCAGATGCTGGCGATCTCCGGGGACTGTCGCAAAGTTCAGGTGGTGATCACCCTCGTCGCCATGAGCGAGTCGCTGGAATGCATGCTGCAGCGACCGTTGGATACGCCGCTGTGTTTCGAGCCGGTGATGGATGCGGTGGACGGCGCGTCGGCCTCGTGGTGGCGCATGGCGCGTTATTTCATCGAGGAGCTGGAACGCAGCAGTGAACTGTACGAACAGGTGGCCTTCACTCGGGACATCGAAAGCTCATTGATCAAAGGCTTGATCCTCGCCCAGCCGAACAACTACTCCGAAGAATTGCGCAACGTGCTCGGCGTGAAACTTCCGCACTACCTGATCAGGGCCAAGCAATACATTCACGACAATGCTCGCGAAGCCTTGCACCTGGAGGACATCGAGGTCGCGGCCGGGGTCTCGCGTTTCAAGCTGTTCGAGGCGTTCAAGAAGTACTTCGCCCTGTCGCCGATGGCCTACCTGAAAAAGTACCGGTTGAACGCTGTGCGCCAGGAAATCCTCGAACACGGCTCGTCGCGTAATATTTCCGCGATCGCCATGGGCTGGGGCTTTACGCATCTCGGACGTTTTTGTGCCGAATACCGCAAGTTGTTCGACGAGTCCCCCAGCATGACCTTGCAGCGTAACGAAGCCCGACGCGTGCGCGGTGTCTGAGTATTCCGCCGCCCAGAATTTCAGGACCGCTTCGTGCACCAGCGGGAGCAAGCGCCCTCGCCACAATTCATCACCTGACCATCGATATCCATTAACTGGCGCTCACTTACGCACTACCAAATCAAGCAACGTCTCCTGCTCCTTGATTTTCTGCAACACGATTTCCGAGCGGATATCAGTCACCCCCGCCGTGCGGTTCAGTTGGTTGACGATGAAGTCGGAGAAGTGTTTGATGTTGCGCGCCTGGACCCGCAGCACATAGTTGCTCGCCCCGGTAATCACGTAGGCGGTGACCACCTCCGGCCACAACTGGACCTTCTTGATGAAGGTCTCGTGCCAATCCTCGACGTCCTGTCGCAATGACACATGGACGATGGCTTCCAGTTCGACTCCCAACTTTTCGGCGTTCAGCATCGCGCGATAGCCGGTGATGATTCCTTCACTTTCCAGCAAGCGTAAACGGCGCAAACAGGCCGACGGCGACAGTGCGACCTTCTCTGCCATTTCGTGATTGCTGATGCGGCCGTCCCGTTGCAAGAGATGCAGGATCCGCAGGTCTGTCGAGTCGAGTGTCATGGCTAGAATAAATCCGCGATATTTGGAGTTGGATTCGAATTTTCTTCGAGATAAATACAAGATGGCCGCTTACTTTGCACGAAAATTCTCTAATGCTTCGTTCATTATTTCCTCATCGTGAAGGCGCAAACAACGCCTGAAACACGACACTCACACCCGACTATCGCGATTTGCCCGGACGGCACTTCTTTCAAAAAGCAGGACACCCAATGACTACAAGAAACGATTGTCTGGCGCTCGATGCGCAGGACGCTCTGGCCCCTCTGCGTCAGCAGTTTGCGCTCCCTGAAGGGGTGATCTATCTCGACGGCAACTCCCTGGGCGCGCGCCCGGTCGCAGCGCTGGCGCGTGCTCAGGCAGTGATCGCCGAGGAATGGGGCAATGGCCTGATCCGCAGTTGGAACAGCGCCGGCTGGCGCGACCTGCCTGAACGTCTGGGCAATCGACTGGCGGGGCTGATTGGCGCTGGTGACGGCGAAGTGGTGGTGACCGACACCACCTCGATCAACCTGTTCAAGGTGCTCAGTGCCGCCTTGCGCGTGCAGGCCACGCGGGCGCCGACGCGGCGGGTGATCGTCACCGAGACCGGCAACTTCCCGACTGACCTGTATATCGCCGAAGGTCTGGCGGACATGCTGCAGCAGGGCTACACCCTGCGTCTGGTCGACAGCCCGCAAGAGCTGCCGCAAGCGATTGACCAGGACACCGCGGTGGTCATGCTCACCCACGTCAACTACAAGACCGGCTACATGCACGACATGCAGGCCCTGACCACGCTGACCCATGAATGTGGCGCGCTGGCCATCTGGGACCTGGCGCATTCCGCCGGGGCGGTGCCGGTCGATCTGCATCAGGCGCGCGCCGACTACGCCATCGGTTGCACCTACAAGTACCTAAATGGCGGTCCGGGCTCGCAAGCTTTCGTCTGGGTTTCCCCTGAGCTGTGCGATCTGGTGGCGCAACCGCTGTCCGGCTGGTTCGGTCATTCGCGGCAGTTCGCCATGGAGTCGCATTACCAGCCGAGCAGCGGAATCGCCCGCTATTTGTGCGGCACCCAGCCCATCACTTCATTGGCGATGGTCGAGTGTGGTCTGGATGTTTTCGCCCAGACCGACATGGCCAGCCTGCGCAGCAAGTCCTTGGCCCTGACGGACCTGTTCATCCAGTTGGTCGAGCAGCGCTGCGCCGCTCACGAACTGACCTTGGTCACTCCACGCGAACACGCCAAACGTGGCAGCCATGTCAGCTTCGAACATCCTCAAGGTTATGCGGTGATCCAGGCCTTGATCGCCCGTGGCGTGATCGGCGATTACCGCGAGCCGCGGATCATGCGGTTCGGCTTCACCCCGCTGTACACCAGCTTCACCGAGGTCTGGGATGCGGTGCAGATCCTCGGCGAAATACTCGATCAGAAAACCTGGTCGCAAGAGCAATTCCAGATCCGCCACAGCGTCACCTGATACCCCCCGAAGCCTTTGTCTTGCTGCCGCGAATTTCCCGGCAGCAGGGCTTCGGTCGCTTCCGATAAGCAGTTCTGTGAAAACACAATAATAAGGAGCACGCAGAATGAAACCGTCCCTTTGGCCCGCCTTGCCGCTCGCCATTACCAGCTGTCTCGGCCAAGTGGCCTATGCCGCACCCGACAATGGATTCGTTGAAGACAGCAGCCTGACCCTGACCAATCGCAATTTCTATTTTTACCGAAACAACCTTAACAACCCCGGCGGTCAGAACTATCGGGAGGAGTGGGCCCACGGGCTCATGCTCGATTACCGTTCCGGCTATACCCAGGGCACTGTGGGCTTCGGAGTCGACGCCTACGCGCAGTTGGGACTCAAGCTCGACAGCGGCAGGGGCCGTACCGGCACCGGTTTATTGCCGGTCGATTCCGATGGACGCGCCGAGGATGAGTATTCCGAAGCGGGTGGTGCACTCAAGGCGCGGATCTCGAAGACCGAACTCAAATACGGCAACCTGACACCGCTCAACCCGGTGTTCGGCACCGGCTCGGCGCGCCTGTTCACCACCTACGCCAATGGTTTCCAGCTGACCAGCAGCGAGTTGAAAGGACTGCAACTCGATGCCGGGCACTTCACCTCGGGCAATGACAGTGCGTCGACCAACGACGATGGCGCCCTCAAGGCGCTGTATGCCGGGGTGGAAACCCGTAGTGTCGATTATCTGGGCGGCAGCTATGCCCTGAACGATCAGTTGAGCGTCAGCCTGTACGGTTCGCAGTTCGCTGATATCTGGCGGCAGTACTACGCCAATGCCAACTACAGCTATGCCCTGAGCGAAAACCAGTCGCTGAACCTGGATTTCAACCTCTATCGCACCAACGACTCTGGCCAGAGCCTGGCCGGCAAGATCGACAACACCACCTGGTCGCTGGCCGCCGCTTACAAGGTGGGTGCGCACCGCGTGACCCTGGCCTACCAACAGGTCGATGGCGATGAGCCGTTCGATTATCTCGGCTTCGATCAACAGCCGGGCACCTCGATATTCCTTGCCAACTCGGTACAGATCCTCGACTTCAACGCGCCCAATGAACGTTCCTGGCAGCTGCGTTATGACCTGGACATGGCGCCTTTCGGCTTGCCCGGCCTGAGTTTCATGTCGCGCTATGTGAGCGGTGACCATATCGACGACAGCCACTACGACGGCGGCCCCAATGGTGCCTATGGACGTTACGGCAGCGATGGCAAGCGCTGGGAGCGCGACCTTGAAGCGCGCTACGTGGTGCAGGAGGGCAAGGCCAGGGACCTGTCGATACGTGTGCGTCAGGCCAGTGTGCGTTCCACCGGCCAGGTCGCCCGGGCGGACACCACCGACAACAATGAAGTCCGGGTGATCGTCGAGTATCCGCTGAATATCTTCTGATTCGTGGCTGATCCCCAACGGCAATCCCAACGACTTGCTCTCTTCAAGAAAGACAATATTCAGAGGACAGATAAATGACCGATAACACCGGTTTTGAAAACATCTCCAAGCGTGAGCAGGGCCTCAGGCGCCAGCTCACCTCGGGTCAGATGAGCATGATCGCCATTGGCGGCGCGATTGGCACCGGGCTGTTCATGGGCAGTGCCTACGCCATCGGTTATGCCGGGCCCAGCGTGCTGCTCAGCTACGCCATTGGCGCGATCATCACCCTGCTGTTGATGGGCTGTCTGGCGGAAATGACCGTGGCCCATTCGACCTCAGGCTCGTTCGGTGCCTATGCCGAATTCTATGTCAGCCCATTGGCCGGGTTCCTGGTGCGCTATGCCTATTGGGCGGCGATTGTGCTGGCAGTGGGCACGGAAGTGACGGCGGTGGCGATGTACATGAAGTACTGGTTCGCCAACGTGCCTGAATGGATCTGGATTGTTTCGTTCTCGAGCATGCTGATCGTGCTCAATGCCATCAGCGTGAAAACCTTCGGCACCTTCGAGTACTGGTTCTCGACCATCAAGATCGGTGCGATTGTCGGCTTCATCATCCTCGCGGTGTATGTGGTGTACGGTTCCGGCAACCCGGATTACGGCGTGCACAACTACACGGCCCACGGAGGCTTCTTTCCCAATGGTCTGCAAGGCATGTGGATTGCGGTGATCGTCTCGATCTTCAGCTATCTGAGCGTGGAAATGATCGCGGTGGCCGCCGGTGAGGCGCAGGACCCGGAGCGGGCGGTGAAGAAGGCCTTTCGCGCGACCATCGTGCGGCTGGTGGTGTTCTACCTGCTGACCCTGGCCCTGATGCTGGCGATTGTGCCGTGGGTCCAGGCCGGTCAAGCGCAGAGCCCGTTCGTCACCGTCATGCAGACCATTGGTATTCCCGGCGCAACCGGCGTGATGAACTTCGTGATCCTGATTGCGGCGTTGTCGGCGATGAACAGTCAGCTCTACATCACCACCCGCATGATGTTCAGCCTGTCCCGCGGCGGTTATGCACCCAAGTCCATGGGGGTGTTGAGCAAGACCGGAATCCCGCTGAATGCCTTGTTGCTGTCGAGCTCCGGCATTGCCCTGGCGACCTTGCTCAACGTGTTGTACCCGGAAAGCTCCTTCACCTTGATGATGGCGATCTCGATGTTCGGCGCGATCTTCACCTGGTTCATGATCTTCCTGACCCACTACTGCTTCCGTCGCTACCACGAGCGCAACGGCGAACGGAAACTGTCCTTCCGCATGCGCCTGTTCCCGTACACCACGCTGTTGGGGCTGCTGCTGATGGGCGCGGTGATGATCACCACCTACTTCACCGATGCATTCAAAATGACCTTGGTATTCGGTGTGCCTTTCCTGCTGATCCTCACGGTTGTCTACTGGATCTTCTTCAGAAAACCCAAGGCAGCCGTGGCGTTGAATCCGCTGCCGAAGGTTTAGAGGGCGCAAACATGCAATCCCGACCGGCAGTTTTCATGGACTGCCGAGTCGGCATTGATCCTGGGCCGCTATCAGTCCGGCTCACACCCTTTGAGCACCAACCGGATAATCGTCTGCGCCGCCGCTTCATAGTCCACGTCATCCAGCTTGGTCTTGCCGGTGATGGCGGTGATTTGCCAGTCGAAGTCGGCGTAGGTCTGGGTCGCGGCCCAGATGCTGAACATCAGGTGGTTGGGATCGATGGGGGCGATTTGCCCGCGGTCGATCCAGGTCTGGATGCACTCGATATTGTGTTTGGCCTGGCCATTGAGCTGCTCGACCAGATCGCTGCTCAGGTGGGGGGCGCCGTGCATGATTTCGCTGGCGAACACTTTGGAGGCGAAAGGCAGGTCGCGGGAGATGCGGATTTTCGAGCGAATGTAGCCGCTGAGCACTTCACCGGGCTCGCCGTCCGGATTGAACGGTGTCGAGGCCTGCAGGATGGGCTCGATGATGCTTTCCAGAACCTCGCGGTAGAGGTTTTCCTTGGACTTGAAGTAGTAGTAGACGTTGGGCTTTGGCAATCCCGCCTTGGCTGCGATGTCGCTGGTTTTGGTCGCAGCGAAGCCTTTGTCGGCGAATTCCTCACTGGCGGCACGCAGGATCAGTTGTTTGTTGCGCTCGCGGATAGTGCTCATAAACCGGGTGATTCCTTGCCTGTTCTGGCGGTTGCGCATGGTATCACCGGCCTCGCGCGACGCTCAAGAATGCACCGTAGGCTCTTATGTCGCGCTATGCTGCTGCGCATTCATTGCAGAAGGAAACCCGATTCATGGCAGGAAGCAGTTTGCTGGTGCTGATCGACGACATCGCGACCGTGCTGGATGACGTGTCCTTGATGACCCAAATGGCCGCCAAGAAAACGGCCGGCGTACTCGGTGACGACCTGGCGCTGAACGCTCAGCAAGTCAGTGGCGTGCGTGCCGAACGGGAAATCCCGGTGGTCTGGGCGGTCGCCAAGGGTTCGTTCATCAATAAACTGATCCTGGTGCCGTCGGCGCTGGCGATCAGTGCGTTCATTCCGTGGCTGGTTACACCGCTGTTGATGGTCGGCGGTGCCTATCTGTGCTTTGAAGGGTTTGAGAAGCTCGCCCACAAGTTCCTGCACAGCAAGGCTGAAGATCAGGCTGAACATGCCGAATTGGTCGAAGCTGTGGCAGACCCGGCGGTGGATCTGGTGGCGTTTGAAAAGGACAAGATCAAGGGCGCGATCCGTACCGACTTCATTCTCTCGGCCGAAATCATCGCCATCACCCTCGGCGTCGTCGCCGAGTCGGCGCTGACCCAGCAAGTCGTCGTGCTGTCGGGGATCGCCATCGTCATGACTGTCGGTGTCTACGGGTTGGTAGCGGGTATCGTCAAACTCGATGATCTGGGGCTATGGCTGACCCAGAAGCCTGGTCAGATGGCCAAGAGCATCGGTGGCGGGATTTTGCGTGCGGCTCCGTACATGATGAAAAGCCTGTCGGTGATCGGCACCGCGGCGATGTTCCTGGTCGGCGGCGGCATCCTGACCCACGGCGTGCCGGTGGTGCATCACTGGATCGAAAGTGTCAGCGCGGGGGCGGGTGGTGCCGGGTTTATCGTACCGACGTTGCTCAATGGGGTAGCGGGGATTGTGGCGGGGGCGTTGGTGTTGGTTGGGGTGATGGCTGCCGGCAAGATCTGGAAAGTCCTGAAAGGCTGAAGCGCGAATAGAGGATTTATCTGCAGTACATAACAACTGTGGGAGCGAGGTTGCTCGCGATGGCGGTGTAACAGTCAACATCAATGTTGAATGTAACGGCCTCATCGCGAGCAAGCTCGCTCCACAGTGTTTTTTGGGGGGCTTGTTTACTCGGCAACCTGCAACTTGCGCGCTTCGGTGTACACGTAACGCACTTTTTCGTACTCGAATGGCGAGTTCATCTGACCATAGCGGAAGCCGGTCTGGTGGCGCTTGTCGATGCCGCGCAGGATCACGACTTCCGGATGGTTGGAGCTGACTTCGGCCACGTTGAGGAAGTTGATCGCATTCTCGGCCGAGTAATCCACCAGCAGGCCGCCGGTGTCACGCAGGTTCGACGGACCGAGGATCGGCAGGACGAAATAAGCGCCGCCCGGCACGCCGTAGAAGCCTAAAGTCTGGCCGAAGTCTTCGCTTTGACGCGGCAGGCCCATGGCGGTGGCCGGGTCCCACAGGCCGGCGATGCCGATGGTGGTGTTGAGCAGTAGTCGCCCGGTGGTTTCCAGTGAGCGCTGGCCCTTGAGTTGCAGCAGGCTGTTCATCAGGTTCGGCACGTCGCCGAGGTTGTTGAAGAAGTTGCTGACACCGGTGCGCAGGAAGCTCGGTGTAACGTAGCGGTAACCATTGACCACCGGCAGGAACACCCATTGGTCGAAGCGGTAGTTGAAGTGATAGACGCGCCGGTTCCACTCTTCCAGCGGATCGTAGACGGCCAGCGCGTTGAGCGTCGAACGCTCGAACTCGCGCTGATCCAGGCCCGGGTTGAATTTGAGTTTGCTCAGCGGCTCCTTGAAGCCATCGCTGTCGACGACCACGGGGGCATTGGCTTTGCTGTTGTCGGCATTGGCGACGCCTGCACAGAGTAACGCTGCGAAAAGCAGGAGATATTTAGCCACGGAAAAACTCCAGCATGGCGTCGCTGTTGACGCGGTAGTTAATGTTGCCGCAGTGGCCGCCATACGGGTAAACGGTCAGGCGATCACCGAAGGTCTTGCGCAGGAAGCCCAGGTCGCCAGGACCGAGGATTACGTCATCGGCGTTGTGCATGACCGCGATTTTCGGGCTTTCGTGCAGGTAGTCCTTCAGTGCATACAGGCTCACCTGGTCGATCAGTTGCAGCAGGCTGCCGCCGTCGGTGCGGGCGCGCCACATCGGGATCACTTGTTCGGTGATGTAGCAGTCGAAGTCGCATTGCAGCGCACGCTTGAGGAATGGCGTGAGGCTGGTGCCCTCGGTGATCGGGAACTTGGGTGGGGTGATCAGGCCGCGACGGTTGACCAGGTCCGAAGTGAAGGCGATGTCGGCCGCCGAAAAGCGGAACGAGGTGCCGATCAACATGGCCATCTGCTCGTTGGTCAGGTGCTGCTTGGACTGCTGGAAGTCGTAGAGCAGGGCGTCATTGAGGTCGATGTAGCCCTTTTGCTGGAAGTAGCGGGTCAGCTTGTCCAGTACCAGTTCATAGAATGTGGTGCTGGTGTTGATGCCCTTGACCTCGGTCTGGACCAGCTTGTCGAGGTTGGTGATCGAGGTGTAGAGGTTGACCGGCGGGTTGAGCAGCAGGACTTTCTTGAAGTTGAAGCTGCGGCGGGTTTCGTCCAGGTGAGAGACGAAAGCTGCATCCAGTGCACCCAGGCTATACCCGGTCAGGTAGTAATCGGTGACCGGCACTTTCGGATTCTGTGCCCGTACGGCCTGCATCACCCGGTACAGATCTTCGGCGTCTTCCTTGGAAACACCCGGCGTGGCGAAGCGTGAGGCGGCACTCATGAAGTCATAGCTGGTGGGCGATGACAACTGCACCACGTGGTAGCCGGCTTTGTAATAGAGCTTTTTCAGGTATTCGTTCAGGGTGCTGTCATAGCGTGCGCCGGTGCCGGCGATCAGGAACATCAGCGGTGCGGCGTGATCCTGTGTGGCAATGCGGTAGTCGAGCGTCTTGACCGCCCAGAAGTTGTTCGGCAATTCGAACGCCCGTTCCGGACGCAAGGTGACACTGCGCACCGTCTGATCGATGTCTTCGTCCAGAGGTAACTCCGGACGCAGGTCCGGCGGTGTGGTCGCGATGGTCGCCTCGAACGGGTTGGTCAGGGGGTAGCCATAGCTGGCGGCGTCAATGTCGGCCGCCAGTGCGGACGCACTCAATATAAGGCCGCCAAACAGGGCAGCGAAGCGCAAGGAACGGAGCATGACTAAATCCCTTAGAGGAAGGTGCCGAATGAATTTCGCAGGCTATGACCACCAGATTTGCGCCAAAGTGCCAACCCTCGGCACCAAACAGGCTTAATTTCGAAGTAATAGTAGCTGGACGATACACTTTGCAGCGATTGAAAGACCAGTTAACAGTTGTTATCGCTTGCGAAACGCTTAAGGGCGATTAAGCTGGCCGCCGCTTTTCGCCAATTGGAGTGTTTCATGTCTCGCCGCTTGCCCGTGATTCTGCTGCTTGTTTTGCTGCCTTTATGGCTGGCCGCCAGTTATGGCGCGCGCTATGGCTTCATGGAGGATGCGCAGTGGGTTGGCATTTGCGTGGATGAAGCGAATCGTTGGGAATGCCTGGTACGTTCGAACCTGGGGCTGATGATCCATTTCGGGGTGTTGGGCTGGGCTGCGCTGGGTGCGGCGATCATCGGCTTTGTCGTGCCGGGGCGGGCAGGCTGGTGGCTGGCGGTGCTGGCGCTGGTGTTCGGTTTTCCGGCACTGGCGTTGTACAACACCACGCTGGCAGTGTTTGCGGTGGTGATTGCGGGGTTGCGGTTGGTCAGGGCTTCCCGTAGCGCTTAAAAGTCCGTCTTCGCGAGCAAGCCCGCTCCCACATTTGATCTTTATCGCACGCAAACATTGTGTTCACTGAAGATCTACTGTGGGAGCGAGCTTGCTCGCGATGAGGTCAGTCAGGTCGCTAAAGAGTTAAACCTTGCGAACCCGCAAGCAGCGCCACAACGCAGCCACCATCAACACACTCACCAGCGCCCAACCCCAGGCCTGCTGGTTCTGCAAACCTTCACGGTACAGCTGCGGCGCAATGCCGGCACCGATGATGAAGGTCAGCAACGCAATCTCGCGGCGCGGCACGTTCACCGGGCGGCACAGATAGACCAGTGCCGGCACGATGAACGCGACACTCGGGAAGCTGCGATAACGCGGATCGAGCACCAGTTCCAGCATCATCACGGCTGCCGCGAAACCTGTCGTTGCAACCAGCCAGCCAGCACGGCGCTCAAGCAGGTTGAAAGCCCGCCCGCGCCAACAGTTGCGAGGGCTCAATGTCAGCGCGGCATGAGCCAGCACCAGCAGATTCAGCGCGGTCAGCAATCCGACCCATAGCCATTCACTGGTAAAGCGCGTGGTCACCCGTGCCAGGTCGCCCCAGGCGCCAATCGAACACGCAGCCAAGGCACCGAGCAGGGGCAGCACCAGTGCCGACCGCGTCGTGCGGACCCGACCACCGAGCAGCAAGGTGCCGATGAAGATCAAGCCGCCCACCGCCAGCCACTGCGACCAGTACGGTACGTTTGTCACGGGCCCCGCCAGCACGCCCTTGTCCTGGCGATCGGCGTCGAACAAGCCCCAGTATCCACCGACCGCACCTTCACTGGCGCGTTTCCAGGGCTGGTCGAAGGCTTCGATCAGGTTGTAGTGCCAACCCTGTTGCTCGGCCATGGCGACAAAGCCGCGAATGAACTTGGCTTCGTTGACCCGACTCGGCAGGGCCGTTTCGCGCTGGCGACCTTCGCTTGGCCAGCCGGTTTCGCCGATCAGCACATCCTTGGGCGCGAACTTGTTGCCGAACACCTGGCGTACATCGGCCACATGTTGCAGGGCAGCGTCGATGTTCGACGGATCATCTTCCCAGTAGGGCAGCAAGTGAATGGTCAGGAAATCCACGGCGGGGGCAATTTCCGGATGCTTGAGCCAGAACTCCCAGACGTCGGCGTAGGTGACAGGTTGTTTGACCTGGCTCTTGACCTTGTTGATCAGCTTCGCCAATTGCGCGCCAGTGACTTCCTTGCGCAGCAGGGTTTCGTTGCCGACGATCACTGCGCTCACCACATCCGGGTTGGCATTGGCCGAGGCGATCAGCAGGTCGATTTCTTTCTCGGTGTCCACCGGGTTGCTGTTGACCCAGGCACCGATCATCAGCTTCAAGCCATGCTTGCGCGCCAGGTCCGGCAGGGCTTCGAGGCCGGTCATGGAATAGGTGCGGATGCATTCGAAACGGGTCGCCAGCAGCGCGAGGTCGGCGTCCATGCGCTCCGGACGCAATTTGAATGGCTGGTCGAACGGCGATTGATCCTTGTCGAACGGCGTGTAGGAGGCGCATTGCAGCTTGTGCGTCGCGCTGGCGACGTCCGGTAAAGCCACCGGTTTGCCGAGGCCGTACCAGAAGCCACCGAGGGCAAACAGCCCCAGCAGGCAAGCGAATAGATAAGCAGCGAAAGGAAAGCGGGATGTCGCGGACATGGTCAGGCCGTGTGGGAGCAAAGCGGCGCATGTTACCTGCATTTACCGCGTGCTTGGTGGCCTGCATGATTTTGACATGCAAAGTTCGAGCGGATTGGCAGGGGGGTCTGTTGCGCTGAGGATTAATGGCTTTCTGATGTCGTTTCTCGATGGCTTGAGGTCGCTGGCAGAGCAGGTCGCCATGAGCGTCAGGTTGATTATCGCAAGTGTCAGTACTCCGCTGATGTTCGAACGAGTTTGCGGTGGGCGTGATGGGGGCGCTGTGCACCATAACAATACGTTTAAGCGACTCGGCATCCGTCGAGCGCAGCACTTTCGGGGAAGTAACGATGAAGATGCGACGACTCTTGGGCGCAGGTGCGGCTTTGGTGCTGGCGATCAGTTCGGCCGTGGCGAGCGCCGCCGGCAAGGACGTGACGCTCGGTTATGTCGACGGTTGGTCGGACAGTGTCGCCACGACCAACGTGGCGGCTGAAGTGATCAGGCAGAAACTCGGTTATGACGTGAAGCTGCAAGCCGTCGCTACCGGGATCATGTGGCAGGGCGTGGCCACCGGCAAACTCGACGCCATGCTGTCGGCCTGGCTGCCGGTGACCCACGGTGAGTACTGGACGAAGAACAAGGATCAGGTCGTCGACTACGGCCCGAACTTCAAGGACGCGAAAATCGGCCTGATCGTGCCGGAGTACGTCAAGGCCAAGTCCATTGACGACCTCAAGACCGACGACACCTTCAAGAACCGCATCGTCGGCATCGACGCCGGTTCAGGTGTGATGCTCAAGACCGATCAGGCGATCAAGGACTACGACCTGACCGGTTATCAACTCAAGGCCAGTTCCGGTGCCGGCATGATCGCCGAGCTGACCCGTGCCGAGAAGAAGAACGAATCCATCGCGGTCACCGGCTGGGTACCGCACTGGATGTTCGCCAAGTGGAAACTGCGCTTCCTCGAAGACCCGAAAGGCGTGTACGGCGCGGCTGAAACCGTGAACAGCATCGGCAGCAAGGGCCTGGAAGCCAAGGCGCCGGAAGTGGCCAAGTTCCTGAAGAACTTCCAGTGGGAATCCAAGGATGAAATCGGCCAGGTGATGTTGGCGATTCAGGATGGTGCCAAACCTGAAGCCGCGGCGAAGGATTGGATCGCCAAACACCCTGAGCGTGTGGCTGACTGGACCAAATAATTTGAGCTGACGCGTCTGGTCAGCATCTTCCAGGGTCGCTTGGCAAACTTATGCCAAGCGGCCCTTTGCTTTTCTGTAGGAGTGAGCTTGCTCGCGATGGGCGTGAACGTTAACGCGTGCTGTCTGAAAAAGTGCGACGCCTTCAAATTCATCGCGAGCCAGCTCGCTCCTGCAATTGGCGAATACGTCATGGGGTTCTAAGACTAAGGTCGTCTGGAACCTGCCCCGCAGCCGCATAGAGTGGATACCGTTCCAACTAAATCTGTGCTGCGAGGATAAAAACAATGAACGACAGCATTTACCTCTCGATTCAAAACAGCCCGCGCTTCAAGGAGCTGGTTAGCAAGAGGGAACGATTCGCCTGGATTCTTTCGGCGATCATGCTAGGGCTTTACTCCGGATTCATCCTTCTGATTGCCTACGGGCCGCAGGTGCTGGGGGCGAAAATCAGCCCTGAGTCCTCGATTACCTGGGGCATACCGATCGGTATCGGGCTGATCGTTTCGGCTTTCATCCTGACCGGTATCTACGTACGACGCGCCAACGGCGAGTTCGACGACCTGAACAATGCGATTCTCAAGGAGGCTCAGCAATGATCCGCCGTCTAATGGCTCTTTTGAGCATCGCAGCTTTCGCACCTGGCGCCTGGGCGGCTGACGCCCTGACCGGTGCCGTGCAGAAGCAACCGCTTAACGTGTCCGCGATCGTGATGTTTGTCGCCTTCGTCGGTGCCACCCTGTGCATCACCTACTGGGCTTCCAAGCGTAATAATTCGGCAGCCGACTACTACGCCGCTGGCGGCAAGATCACCGGTTTCCAGAACGGTCTGGCGATTGCCGGTGACTACATGTCGGCTGCGTCCTTCCTGGGTATTTCCGCGCTGGTGTTCACCTCTGGCTACGACGGCCTGATCTACTCGATCGGCTTCCTGGTGGGCTGGCCGATCATTCTGTTCCTGATCGCCGAGCGTCTGCGTAACCTGGGCAAATACACCTTTGCCGACGTGGCGTCCTATCGCCTGGGGCAAACCCAGATCCGCTCGCTGTCCGCTTGCGGTTCGCTGGTGGTGGTGGCGTTTTACCTGATCGCGCAAATGGTCGGTGCCGGCAAGCTGATCCAACTGCTGTTCGGTCTCGATTACCACGTTGCGGTGATCCTGGTCGGTATTCTGATGTGCCTTTACGTGTTGTTCGGCGGCATGCTGGCGACCACCTGGGTGCAAATCATCAAGGCTGTCCTGCTGCTGTCCGGCGCTTCCTTCATGGCGCTGATGGTGATGAAGCACGTCAACTTCGACTTCAACATGCTGTTCTCCGAGGCGATCAAGGTCCACCCGAAAGCTGATGCGATCATGAGCCCTGGCGGCCTGGTGAAAGATCCGATCTCGGCGTTCTCCCTCGGTCTGGCGCTGATGTTCGGTACCGCTGGCCTGCCACACATCCTGATGCGTTTCTTCACCGTGAGTGACGCAAAGGAAGCTCGCAAGAGCGTGTTGTACGCAACCGGTTTCATTGGCTACTTCTACATCCTGACCTTCATCATCGGCTTCGGCGCGATCCTGCTGGTCAGCACCAACCCGGCTTTCAAAGACGCTGCTGGCGCCTTGCTGGGCGGTAACAACATGGCGGCGGTGCACCTGGCCAACGCGGTTGGCGGCAGTATCTTCCTGGGCTTCATCTCGGCAGTAGCGTTTGCGACCATTCTGGCAGTGGTTGCCGGCCTGACCCTGGCCGGTGCTTCGGCGGTGTCCCACGACCTGTATGCCAGCGTGATCAAGAAGGGCAAGGCCAACGAGAAGGACGAGATTCGCGTCTCGAAAATCACCACCATCGCGCTGGCGGTGTTGGCGATCGGTCTGGGTATTCTGTTCGAAAGCCAGAACATCGCGTTCATGGTGGGCCTGGCGTTCTCCATCGCGGCGAGCTGTAACTTCCCGGTGCTGCTGCTTTCCATGTACTGGAAAAAGCTGACCACTCGCGGTGCGATGATCGGTGGCTGGATGGGGCTGGTCAGTGCCGTGGGCCTGATGGTGCTTGGTCCGACCATCTGGGTGCAGATCCTGCATCACGAGAAAGCTATCTTCCCGTATGAGTACCCGGCGCTGTTCTCGATGATGATTGCCTTTGTCGGGATCTGGTTCTTCTCGATCACTGACAAGTCCACTGCTGCGGATAATGAGCGGGCGTTGTTCTTCCCGCAGTTTGTTCGTTCGCAGACTGGCCTGGGTGCAAGTGGTGCTGTTTCGCACTAAGCGTTTGGGTTTGACTGTTTAAATTGTGTTGAATGGAATGCCCCGGTCGAGAGATCGAGGCATTTTTTTATTGGGCGGTAATCGACCCGGTTTTTTTGGATTTGCCCGTTTTACTGTAGGAGCGAGCCTGCTCGCGAAGACTTTGTGTCAGTTGGAGTGTTTTTTGAGGGTGTACATATCCATTCCTTCAGTACGGCCCCTCGCTAAGGCTCGGGGTTCCTTCGCTCCGGCATTCATCCGGGGGCATTGCCCTCCGGTCGGCTTCGCTTCGACCTACATGCAATGAGTTCGACTGCGTCGAACGGCGCTGCGCGCCAATCCCCGGATAAACACCTCCGCTCAGCCTCCCGAGGGGGCGGGTGGATCAAGATCAAGAGCTGCAGGCGAGCTAACGCTCGGCCCTGTAGGAGCGAGCTTGCTCGCGAAAAACGTCTGGACAACACGATCAATCAGGCAGCACGCGTTATTGTTGACGTCCATCGCGAGCAAGCTCGCTCCTACCGCTGTTGCGGTGTACGCCCCCCGTGAGGCCGAATGTCAGGGGCAAGAGCGTTTGGTTACTTTGCGCTTTTCAAAGTGACCCGCTGTAAGAGCGGAACCATAAGCCGCCGTTACCTAAATAATGGATACGTACCCGACCAAAGCGCACAAACAAAAACGGCCTCCTGCTCTTTATATAAAAAGCAGAGGCCGTTCCCGGTACAACTCAACACGCTACAGCAAGACAGATCTTACTTGCGGTCTTCCAGTTTGGTGATGTCACGCGACTCGTAGCCGGTGTACAACTGGCGCGGACGGCCGATCTTGTACGGGCTGGAGAGCATCTCTTTCCAGTGGGAGATCCAGCCGACGGTCCGCGCCAGGGCGAAGATCACGGTGAACATGCTGGTTGGAATGCCAATCGCCTTGAGGATGATCCCCGAGTAGAAATCGACGTTCGGGTACAGCGAGCGTTCGATGAAGTACGGGTCGGTCAGGGCGATCTCTTCCAGGCGCATGGCCAGTTCGAGTTGCGGATCGTTCTGGATGCCCAGTTCCTTCAATACTTCGTCGCAGGTCTGCTTCATGACCGTGGCGCGCGGGTCGCGGTTTTTGTAAACGCGGTGACCGAAGCCCATCAGTTTGAACGGATCGTTCTTGTCCTTGGCCTTGGCGATGAACTTGTCGATGTTCGAAACATCGCCGATTTCATCGAGCATGGTCAGTACGGCTTCGTTCGCACCGCCGTGGGCAGGGCCCCACAGTGCAGCGATACCGGCGGCGATACAGGCGAACGGGTTGGCGCCCGATGAGCCTGCCAGGCGCACGGTGGACGTCGAGGCGTTCTGCTCGTGGTCGGCATGGAGGATGAAGATCCGGTCCATGGCCTTGGCGAGTACCGGGCTGATCGGTTTGATCTCGCACGGGGTGTTGAACATCATGTGCAGGAAGTTTTCCGCGTACGACAGGTCGTTGCGCGGGTACATCATGGGTTGGCCCATGGAGTACTTGTAAACCATCGCGGCCAGGGTCGGCATCTTGGCAACCAGGCGGATCGCGGAGATTTCGCGATGCTGCGGGTTATTGATGTCCAGGGAGTCGTGGTAGAACGCCGAGAGGGCGCCGACTACGCCGCACATGACGGCCATCGGGTGGGCGTCGCGACGGAAGCCGTTGAAGAAGGTCTTCAGCTGCTCGTGAACCATGGTGTGGTTCTTCACGGTGCTGACGAACTGGGCCTTCTGTTCTGCGGTCGGCAGTTCGCCGTTGAGCAGCAGATAGCAGGTTTCCAGATAGTCCGACTTTTCAGCCAGCTGTTCGATCGGGTAGCCGCGGTGCAGCAGAATGCCGTTGTCGCCGTCGATATAGGTGATCTTCGACTCGCACGAGGCGGTCGACATGAAGCCTGGGTCAAAGGTGAAACGGCCCGTGGCCGTCAGGCCCCGAACATCGATAACATCGGGACCAACGGTGCCGGTTAAAATGGGCAGCTCGACGGGGGCTGCGCCCTCGATGATCAACTGCGCTTTTTTGTCAGCCATGTGGCCTCCTATTTATGCTTGAAATCATCAGACAGACCCCCCACGCAGGGCCCGCACCACTATAGTGAGATAAATTCGAATGTCAATTTGCCTAAAGTCTTGCTCCAGAAGGCTTTAACCGGACTTTTTTCTCGAAATTGGCTGCCATTTACGCCTTTTATGTCAGTTGCGCAATCAGCTGTTTGGGTTAGGTGTTTGCGTTGTCATTAGTAGCCTAACTGTCTATACTCGGCCACCGACCGCCAAGGGCTTTTGGGCTTGCTTTCATTGGGGGTCGCATCCCTGGGTGGTGGTTACCTGACCAGTGCACTCCCCAACAACTTTGCCCTGATTGTTAGGGGCTCTTCAGTGTGAAAAAAAAGCCGTGAAAAGCCAACGACCTGTAAACCTAGACCTAAGGACCATCAAACTCCCAGTCACTGCTTACACGTCCATCCTTCACCGAATCTCCGGTGTCATCCTCTTCGTGTGCCTTGCCATCATGCTTTACGCATTGGACAAGTCGCTGAGCTCCGAGGAAGGCTTCGGTCAGGTGAAAGCGTGTCTGACCAGTCCGCTAGCCAAGCTAGTGACATGGGGCATCCTGTCCGCTCTGCTTTATCACCTGGTAGCCGGTGTGCGCCATTTGATGATGGACATGGGCATCGGTGAGACGCTGGAAGGCGGCAAGCTGGGCTCGAAAATCGTTATCGCCGTTTCCGTGGTGGTAATCGTTCTGGCAGGAGTTTGGATATGGTAACTAACGTCACGAACCTGTCGCGTTCGGGCCTCTATGACTGGATGGCGCAACGTGTGTCTGCGGTCGTTCTCGCGGCTTACTTCATCTTCCTGATCGGATACATCGTGGCCAACCCTGGCCTCGAGTACGCCCAGTGGCATGAACTGTTCGCCCATAACGGAATGCGTATTTTCAGCCTCTTGGCCCTTGTTGCCCTCGGCGCTCACGCCTGGGTCGGCATGTGGACCATCGCGACCGACTACCTGACGCCAATGGCGTTCGGCAAGTCCGCGACCGCTATACGTTTCCTTTTCCAGGCAGTCTGCGGCGTTGCGATGTTCGCTTACTTCGTCTGGGGCGTGCAGATTCTCTGGGGTATCTGAGTCATGGCTAACATTCCAACGATTTCTTTCGACGCCATCATTATTGGTGGTGGCGGTGCCGGCATGCGCGCAGCGCTGCAACTGGCACAGGGCGGTCACAAGACTGCCGTGATCACCAAGGTTTTCCCGACCCGTTCGCACACTGTATCCGCCCAGGGCGGCATCACCTGCGCGATCGCGTCCGCTGACCCGAACGATGACTGGCGCTGGCACATGTACGATACCGTCAAGGGTTCCGACTACATCGGTGACCAGGACGCTATCGAATACATGTGTCAGGAAGGCCCGGCTGCCGTTTACGAGCTGGACCACATGGGTATGCCATTCTCGCGTACCGAGCAAGGTCGTATCTACCAGCGTCCATTCGGCGGTCAGTCCAAGGACTACGGTAAAGGCGGCCAGGCTGCGCGTACTTGCGCTGCGTCCGACCGTACCGGTCACGCTCTGCTGCACACCCTTTATCAGGGCAACCTGAAAGCCGGTACCGTGTTCCTGAACGAGTACTACGCTGTCGATCTGGTGAAGAACGGCGAAGGCGAGTTCGTCGGCGTGATCGCCATCTGCATCGAAACCGGCGAAACCACCTACATCCGCGCCAAGGCCACCGTACTGGCTACCGGCGGTGCAGGTCGTATCTACGCTTCGACCACCAACGCCCTGATCAACACCGGTGACGGCGTTGGCATGGCGCTGCGTGCTGGCGTACCGGTACAAGACATCGAAATGTGGCAGTTCCACCCGACCGGTATCGCCGGCGCTGGTGTACTGGTTACAGAAGGTTGCCGTGGTGAAGGTGGATACCTGATCAACAAGCACGGCGAGCGTTTCATGGAGCGTTATGCTCCGAACGCCAAAGACCTTGCCGGTCGTGACGTTGTTGCCCGTTCGATGGTTAAAGAGATCATCGCCGGCAACGGTTGCGGTCCGAACGGCGACCACGTGATGCTCAAGCTCGACCACCTGGGTGAAGAAGTGCTGCACAGCCGTCTACCAGGCATCTGCGAACTGTCGAAGACTTTTGCGCACGTTGACCCGGTTGTTGCTCCGGTTCCGGTTGTTCCGACCTGCCACTATATGATGGGCGGCGTTGCCACCAACATTCATGGCCAGGCAATCACCCAGAACGCCGAAGGCGTGGACGAGATCATTCCTGGTCTGTTCGCTGTAGGTGAAGTGGCTTGCGTATCGGTTCACGGTGCCAACCGTCTGGGCGGCAACTCGCTGCTCGACCTGGTGGTATTCGGCCGTGCTGCCGGCCTGCACCTGGAAAAGGCGCTGACCGACGGTATCGAATACGACGAAGCCACCGACGCCGACATCCAGGCTGCCCTGGCGCGCCTGTCCGCCCTGAACGAGCGTACCGAAGGCGAAGACGTGGCAACCCTGCGTCGCGAGCTGCAAAACTGCATGCAGAACTACTTCGGTGTATTCCGTACCGGCGAATACATGCAGAAGGGTATTGCCCAGCTGGCTGACCTGCGCAAGCGCATCGCCAACGTGAAGATCAACGATAAGTCGCAGGCGTTCAACACTGCACGTATCGAAGCTCTGGAACTGCAGAACCTGCTGGAAGTGGCCGAAGCCACCGCCATCGCTGCAGAAGTACGTAAAGAGTCCCGTGGTGCTCACGCCCGTGAAGACTTCGAAGATCGTGACGACGAAAACTGGCTGTGCCACACCCTTTACTTCCCGGGTGACAAGCGCGTGACCAAGCGTGCCGTGAACTTCTCGCCGAAGACTGTTCCGACTTTTGAACCTAAGATTCGGACTTATTAAGGGTGGCCGCCATGTTGCAAGTCAGCGTTTATCGTTACAACCCTGATCAGGACGCCGCGCCGTTCATGCAGGAATTCCAGGTTGATACCGGTGGTAAAGACCTGATGGTGCTGGACGTGCTGGCCCTGATCAAAGAGCAGGACGAGGGTTTCTCCTATCGTCGCTCTTGCCGTGAAGGTGTTTGCGGTTCCGACGGCATGAACATCAACGGCAAAAACGGCCTGGCGTGCGTCACGCCGCTGTCTGCGGTCGTAAAAGGTAACAAGTTGATCGTTCGTCCTCTGCCAGGTTTGCCGGTTATCCGTGACCTGGTCGTCGATATGAGCATCTTCTACAAGCAATACGAAAAGGTTAAGCCATACCTGCAGAACGACACGCCGGCTCCGGCCATCGAGCGCCTGCAGTCCCCTGAAGAGCGTGAAAAGCTGGACGGTCTGTACGAGTGCATCCTGTGCGCTTGCTGCTCGACTTCCTGCCCGTCCTTCTGGTGGAACCCGGACAAGTTCCTGGGTCCAGCTGCCCTGCTGCAAGCGTACCGCTTCCTGGCAGACAGCCGTGACACCAAGACGTCCGAGCGTCTGGCTTCGCTGGATGACCCGTTCAGCGTATTCCGCTGCCGCGGGATCATGAACTGCGTCAACGTATGTCCGAAAGGCCTGAACCCGACTAAGGCCATCGGTCACATCCGTAACATGTTGCTCTCAAGCGGCGTGTGATTCAGCTGCTGTACCCGCTGTACCCGTAGATGCTACGGCGCAGGCTTCAACCGGCGCCGTAGTTTTAACCTGAGCAGCAGCTTAAAAGGCTGCGGCTCTTATTTTGAAGAAATGAGACAAGCAGGGGCATCCGGGCTGGTACCCGGACTATCAGTGTGATCCTAGTGGCTTGTTTTGGTCGCTGCATTCGGACTTCTGCAAGTTTGCTCGGTGTCGACATCGATGGTGTTCCCCTAACCGAGGGTGACCAAGCATGCAAGAAAGCGTGATGCAGCGCATGTGGAACAGCGCCTACCTATCCGGTAGTAACGCTGCCTATGTGGAAGAGCTTTACGAGCTCTACCTGCACGACCCTAACGCTGTGCCAGAAGAGTGGCGCACCTACTTCCAGAAGTTGCCTGCTGACGGCAACTCTGCCACCGATGTTTCGCACTCCACAATTCGCGATCATTTCGTCTTGCTGGCAAAGAACCAGCGCCGCGCCCAACCGGTTTCCGCCGGCAGCGTGAGCAGTGAGCACGAGAAGAAGCAAGTTGAAGTGCTGCGATTGATCCAGGCCTACCGTATGCGTGGCCACCAGGCAGCCCAGCTTGACCCGCTGGGGCTGTGGCAGCGTCCTGCACCTGCAGACCTGTCGATCAATCATTACGGCTTGACCAATGCCGATCTTGATACGACCTTCCGTGCCGGCGACCTGTTCATCGGCAAAGAGGAAGCGAGCCTACGCGAAATTCACGAAGCGTTGCAGCAGACATATTGCCGCACCATCGGCGCTGAATTCACGCACATCACCGATTCCGAGCAGCGCCAGTGGTTCCAGCAGCGTCTGGAAAGCGTGCGCGGTCGTCCGACGTACTCCGCCGACATCAAGAGCCACCTGCTCGAGCGCGTGACCGCCGGCGAAGGCCTGGAAAAATACCTGGGCACCAAATACCCGGGTACCAAGCGTTTCGGTCTGGAAGGCGGCGAAAGCCTGATTCCGATGCTCGACGAGCTGATCCAGCGTTCCGGTTCCTACGGTACCAAGGAAATCGTCATCGGCATGGCCCACCGTGGCCGTCTGAACGTGCTGGTCAACACCTTCGGCAAGAACCCGCGCGAGCTGTTCGACGAGTTCGAAGGCAAGAAGAAGGTCGAGCTGGGTTCCGGTGACGTGAAATACCACCAGGGCTTCTCGTCCAACGTGATGACCACCGGCGGTGAAGTTCACCTGGCCATGGCGTTCAACCCGTCCCACCTGGAAATCGTTTCCCCGGTGGTCGAGGGTTCGGTTCGCGCCCGTCAGGATCGTCGCAACGACCCGACCGGTGAGAAGGTTCTGCCGATCTCCATCCACGGTGACGCTGCATTCGCCGGTCAAGGCGTGGTCATGGAAACCTTCCAGATGTCGCAGACCCGCGGTTTCAAGACCGGCGGTACCGTGCACATCGTGATCAACAACCAGGTCGGTTTCACCATCAGCAACCCGCTGGACTCGCGTTCCACCGAGTACGCGACCGACGTTGCGAAAATGATCCAGGCGCCGATCCTCCATGTGAATGGTGATGATCCGGAAGCCGTATTGTTCGTGACCCAGCTGGCCATCGACTACCGCATGCAGTTCAAGCGTGACGTGGTGATCGACCTGGTCTGCTACCGTCGTCGCGGCCACAACGAGGCCGACGAGCCAAGCGGCACCCAGCCTCTGATGTATCAGCAGATCACCAAGCAGCGCACCACCCGTGAGCTGTATGCCGATCGTCTGACCCAGGCCGGTGTGCTGGATGCTGAGCGTGTCAAGGCGAAAGTCGACGAATACCGCAACGCGCTGGACAACGGTCTGCACGTAGTGAAAAGCCTGGTCAAAGAGCCGAACAAAGAGTTGTTCGTGGACTGGCGTCCGTATCTGGGCCACGCCTGGACCGCGCGTCACGACACTCGCTTCGACCTCAAGACCTTGCAGGAACTGTCCGCCAAGCTGCTGGAAATCCCGGAAGGCTTCGTGGTTCAGCGCCAGGTTGCCAAGATCTACGAAGACCGCCAGAAGATGCAAGCCGGCGGCCTGCCGATCAACTGGGGTTACGCCGAAACCATGGCGTACGCGACCCTGGCGTTCGAAGGTCACCCGATTCGCATGACTGGCCAGGACATCGGCCGCGGTACGTTCTCGCACCGCCATGCTGTCCTGCACAACCAGAAGGACGCGGGCACCTACATCCCGCTGCAGAACCTGTACGACGGTCAGCCACGCTTCGACCTGTACGACTCGTTCCTGTCCGAAGAAGCGGTATTGGCGTTCGAGTACGGTTACTCGACCACCACGCCGAATGCCCTGGTTATCTGGGAAGCCCAGTTCGGCGACTTCGCCAACGGCGCCCAGGTAGTTATCGACCAGTTCATCACCAGTGGCGAGCACAAGTGGGGCCGCCTGTGCGGTCTGACCATGCTGCTGCCGCACGGTTATGAAGGTCAGGGTCCGGAGCACTCCTCGGCTCGTCTGGAGCGTTACCTGCAGTTGTGCGCCGAGCACAACATTCAGGTGTGCATGCCGACGACGCCGGCTCAGATCTACCACTTGCTGCGCCGTCAGGTGATCCGCCCGCTGCGCAAGCCACTGGTAGTCCTGACTCCGAAGTCGCTGTTGCGCCACAAGCTGGCCATCTCGACGCTGGAAGATCTGGCCGAAGGTTCGTTCCAGACCGTTATCCCGGAAATCGATGCCCAAGACCCGAAAAAGGTCGAGCGCGTTGTTCTGTGTAGCGGCAAGGTCTACTACGACCTGCTGGAAAAACGCCGTGCCGAAGGTCGTGACGACATCGCTGTCGTGCGTATCGAGCAGCTGTACCCATTCCCTGAGGACGACTTGAAAGAAGTCCTGGCTCCTTATACCAACGTCAAGCATGCCGTCTGGTGTCAGGAAGAGCCGATGAACCAGGGTGCGTGGTACTGCAGCCAACACCACATGCGTCGCAGCATCAGCAACCTCAACAAGTCTCTCGTACTCGAGTACGCGGGCCGTGAGGCTTCTGCTGCACCTGCATGCGGTTACGCATCGATGCACGCCGAACAGCAGGAACAACTGCTGCAAGACGCCTTTACTGTTTAACGCCTTCGCGCACCTGAAACCGAATTTAAGGAACCACAGACAATGGCTATCGAGATCAAAGCCCCCACTTTCCCGGAATCGGTTGCCGATGGCACCGTTGCCACCTGGCACAAACAACCGGGCGACGCGGTCAAGCGCGACGAACTGATCGTCGACATCGAAACCGACAAAGTCGTGCTGGAAGTGCTGGCTACCGCTGACGGCGTGCTGGGCGCTATCGTCAAGAACGAAGGCGAAACCGTTCTGTCCGACGAAGTTCTGGGCTCCATCGTTGAAGGCGGCGCTGCTGCTGCCGCTCCGGCTGCCGCTGCTGCTCCGGCCGCTGCTGCCGCTGCTCCAGCTGCCGGCGCTGACGAAGACGCTATCGCGGCTCCAGCTGCTCGCAAGCTGGCCGAAGAAAACGGCATCAACCTGGCTTCCGTCAAAGGCACCGGCAAAGATGGTCGTGTAACCAAGGAAGACGTGGTTGCCGCTGTCGAAGCCAAGAAAGCCGCTCCGGCTGCCGCGCCTGCCAAGGCTGCTGCACCTGCCGCTGCTGCTCCGGTATTCGCTGCTGGCGATCGCATCGAGAAGCGCGTACCGATGACCCGCGTACGTGCCACCGTGGCCAAGCGTCTGGTTGAAGCTCAATCGAACATGGCGATGCTGACCACTTTCAACGAAGTCGACATGACCGAAGTCATGGCGCTGCGTTCGAAGTACAAGGACCTGTTCGAGAAGTCCCACAACGGCGTGCGCCTGGGCTTCATGTCGTTCTTCGTGAAAGCAGCCACCGAAGCGCTGAAACGCTTCCCGGCTGTCAACGCGTCGATCGACGGCGGCGACATCGTTTACCACGGCTACGCTGACGTCGGCGTTGCAGTTTCCAGCGATCGCGGCCTGGTTGTACCGGTCCTGCGTAACGCCGAACTGATGAGCCTGGCTGAAATCGAAGGCGGCATCGCCACCTTCGGCAAGAAAGCCCGCGACGGCAAGCTGTCGATGGACGAAATGACCGGTGGTACTTTCACCATCACCAACGGTGGTACTTTCGGTTCGATGATGTCGACCCCGATCGTCAACCCGCCACAAGCAGCCATCCTGGGCATGCACAACATCATCCAGCGTCCGATGGCCATCAACGGCCAGGTCGTTATCCGTCCGATGATGTACCTGGCACTGTCCTACGATCACCGTCTGATCGATGGCAAAGAAGCTGTGACCTTCCTGGTGACCATCAAGAACCTGCTGGAAGATCCGGCTCGTCTGTTGCTGGATATCTGATAGAAGCAGCCATGAGCTGCAAGCCCTGGCTGTCGGAAAACCCGCAGCCTGGCTTGCCGCTCGCGGCTTGAAGCTTTTCGCTAAAGAGGATTTTTTGAATGTCGCAGAAATTTGACGTAGTAGTGATCGGCGCTGGCCCTGGCGGCTATGTGGCTGCCATCAAGGCCGCTCAGCTTGGTCTTTCGACGGCCTGCATCGAGAAGTACACCGACAAGGAAGGCAAACTGGCTCTGGGCGGTACCTGCCTGAACGTCGGCTGCATTCCATCCAAGGCCCTGCTGGACAGTTCGTGGAAATTCCACGAAGCCCAGGACGGTTTCGCGATCCACGGTATCAATCACGCTGGCGTGACCATGGACGTGCCAGCGATGGTCGGCCGTAAAGCCAACATCGTCAAAGGCCTGACCTCCGGCGTTGCGACCCTGTTCAAAGCCAACGGTGTGACCTCGATCCAGGGTCACGGCAAGCTGCTGGCTGGCAAGAAAGTTGAAGTCACCAAGCCTGATGGCTCGGTAGAAATCATCGAAGCCGAAAACGTCATCCTGGCCCCAGGTTCGCGTCCGATCGACATTCCGCCAGCTCCGGTTGACCAGAATGTGATCGTCGACTCCACCGGCGCCCTGGAATTCCAATCCGTACCCAAGCGTCTGGGCGTGATCGGCGCTGGCGTGATCGGTTTGGAACTGGGTTCGGTCTGGTCGCGTCTGGGTGCAGAAGTGACTGTCCTGGAAGCCCTGGACACCTTCCTGATGGCAGCGGACACCGCTGTTTCCAAGGAAGCGCTGAAAACCCTGACCAAACAGGGTCTGGACATCAAGCTGGGCGCTCGCGTTACCGGTTCCAAAGTGAACGGCGACGAAGTCGTGGTGAACTACACCGATGCCAAGGGCGAACAGAACATCACTTTCGACAAGTTGATCGTAGCCGTTGGTCGCCGTCCGGTGACCACTGATCTGTTGGCTGCCGACTGCGGCGTGACCCTGGACGAGCGCGGTTTCGTGCACGTTGACGATCACTGCGCCACCACCGTACCGGGCGTTTACGCCATCGGCGACGTGGTTCGCGGCATGATGCTGGCGCACAAGGCCTCGGAAGAGGGCATCATGGTTGTCGAGCGCATCAAGGGCCACAAGGCCCAGATGAACTATGACCTGATCCCTTCGGTTATTTATACTCACCCGGAAATCGCGTGGGTCGGTAAAACCGAGCAGGCCTTGAAAGCTGAAGGCGTTGAAGTTAACGTCGGCACCTTCCCGTTCGCAGCCTCTGGCCGTGCCATGGCTGCCAACGACACCGGTGGTTTCGTCAAGGTCATCGCAGATGCCAAGACAGACCGCGTATTGGGCGTCCACGTGATTGGCCCGAGCGCTGCGGAACTGGTTCAGCAGGGCGCGATCGGTATGGAATTCGGCACCAGCGCTGAAGACCTGGGCATGATGGTTTTCTCCCATCCGACCCTGTCTGAAGCCTTGCACGAAGCTGCTTTGGCTGTGAATGGCGGCGCCATCCACATCGCCAACCGCAAGAAGCGTTAAGACAATAAGAAACCACGGCGGAATGGCCCGTCGTGAGCCTTGCATGCAAGACTCACCGCGGAATATCCGCTGGACGCAGTCTTGCATAGCTGCACCGGGTATCCGGAAAGGCTATGCAAGCAGCAGTCACAGGTGGTGCGGCACTTGAATGAGTGCAGCACCGAATGCGCAGTACCTAACGAAGACGGTAATAAGCATGAATCTTCACGAGTATCAGGGTAAGCAGCTGTTCGCTGAGTACGGCCTGCCAGTTTCCACCGGTTACGCGGTAGACACCCCGGAAGCAGCAGCAGAAGCTTGCGACAAAATCGGCGGCAGCGAGTGGGTTGTCAAAGCCCAGGTCCACGCCGGTGGTCGCGGTAAAGCGGGCGGCGTAAAGCTGGTTCGCAGCAAAGAAGACGCCAAAGCCTTCGCACAGCAGTGGCTGGGCAAGCGTCTGGTGACTTACCAGACTGACGCCAATGGTCAGCCAGTCACCAAGATCCTGGTTGAATCGTGCACTGATATCGCTAAAGAGCTGTACCTGGGCGCTGTCGTTGACCGTTCGAGCCGTCGTATCGTGTTCATGGCTTCCACCGAAGGTGGCGTGGACATCGAGAAAATCGCTCACGACACTCCAGAAAAAATTCTGAAAGCCACTATCGATCCACTGGTTGGCGCTCAGCCATTCCAGGGTCGCGAGCTGGCATTCCAGTTGGGTCTGGAAGGCAAGCAAGTTGCCCAGTTCGCCAAGATCTTCGTAGGTCTGGCCAAACTGTTCAAGGATCACGACCTGGCCCTGCTGGAAGTGAACCCGCTGGTGATCAAGGCTGACGGCGATCTGCACTGCCTGGACGCCAAGATCAACATCGACGCCAACGCCATGTACCGTCAGCCTAAGCTGAAGACTTTCCACGATCCGTCGCAGGACGATCCGCGCGAAGCGCACGCTGCCAAGTTCGAACTGAACTACGTAGCGCTGGAAGGCAACATCGGTTGCATGGTCAACGGTGCCGGCCTGGCCATGGGTACCATGGACATCGTCAACCTGCATGGCGGCAAACCAGCCAACTTCCTCGACGTGGGCGGCGGTGCTACCAAGGAACGCGTTACCGAAGCGTTCAAGATCATCCTGTCCGACACTAACGTCGCTGCAGTACTGGTCAACATCTTCGGCGGCATCGTTCGCTGCGACATGATTGCCGAAGGCATCATCGGTGCAGTGAAAGAAGTCGGCGTGAAAATCCCGGTTGTTGTTCGCCTTGAAGGCAACAACGCTGAGCTGGGCGCTAAAGTACTGGCAGAAAGCGGTTTGAACATCATCGCTGCTACCAGCCTGACCGACGCTGCTCAACAAGTTGTCAAAGCTGCGGAGGGCAAATAATGAGCGTCCTGATCAATAAAGACACCAAAGTTATCTGCCAGGGTATTACCGGTTCGCAAGGTAGTTTCCACACCCAGCAAGCCATCGAGTACGGCACCAAGATGGTTGGTGGTGTAACTCCAGGCAAAGGCGGCACCGAGCACCTGGGCCTGCCAGTGTTCAACACCGTTAAAGACGCTGTAGCTGCCACTGGCGCCACCGCCAGCGTGATCTACGTTCCGGCTCCTTTCTGCAAAGATTCGATCCTGGAAGCTGCTTTCGGCGGCATCAAGCTGATCGTGTGCATCACCGAAGGCATTCCTACCCTGGACATGCTGGACGCTAAAGTTAAGTGCGACGAGCTGGGCGTAGTCCTGATCGGCCCTAACTGCCCAGGCGTGATCACCCCAGGCGAATGCAAGATCGGCATCATGCCAGGTCACATTCACTTGCCAGGCAAGGTCGGTATCGTTTCCCGTTCCGGCACCCTGACCTACGAAGCTGTGAAGCAGACTACTGACGCCGGTTTCGGTCAGTCGACTTGCGTCGGCATCGGTGGTGACCCGATCCCGGGTTCGAACTTCATCGACATCCTGAAGCTGTTCCAGGAAGACCCGAAGACCGAAGCGATCGTGATGATCGGTGAGATCGGCGGTTCGGCTGAAGAAGAAGCGGCTGCCTACATCAAGGCACACGTGACCAAGCCGGTTGTATCCTACATCGCTGGTGTGACTGCTCCTCCGGGCAAGCGCATGGGCCATGCTGGCGCAATCATCTCTGGCGGCAAAGGCACTGCAGACGAGAAATTCGCTGCTCTGCAAGACGCAGGCGTTAAAACCGTGCGTTCGCTGGCAGACATCGGCAAGGCCCTGGCCGAGCTGACTGGTTGGGCTGTCAAGTAAGCCTCGCGCTTAGCTGACGCTTCACCAAACAAAGGCCACCTTCGGGTGGCCTTTGTCGTTTCCGGGGTTTGCGTTGACAGTGCGGACGCCATCGCGAGCAAGCTCGCTCCCACATTGGAACGCGGTCAACTGTGGGAGCGAGCTTGCTCGCGATGGCGGACTGACAGGCGACATCTATCAACATGCAGAAACGCGACACAAAGATCTCGTATATCGGATAGTTCGCCCTCTAACAGTGCGTTTATCGGTCAAATTCGTTAGTCTATGCGCCATTTTTGCGTCTGCGGCCCACAAGGCGCGCAACGCGCTAAAAGGGTCGGTCTTATACGGACTGACAGCATTTCCCTCACCCATAGGGAAATCCCTCTCTAAATTCCGATTCAGTAGTGTGGTATTTCCTTAATGAAAGTGTTGAAAGGCCAGGACATCCTGGCACTTGGTTTTATGACGTTTGCCCTGTTCGTCGGGGCTGGCAACATCATCTTCCCACCTATCGTCGGTTTACAGTCCGGGCCCAATGTCTGGATGGCGGCGCTGGGTTTCCTGGTCACCGCAGTTGGTCTGCCGGTGATCACTGTTGTGGCGCTGGCCAAGGTCGGCGGAGCAATGGATGCCTTGAGCAGCCCGATCGGTAAAGTGGCCGGTGGCCTGCTGGCAGCGGCTTGCTACCTCGCTGTTGGCCCGCTGTTCGCGACGCCACGTACCGCGACGGTATCCTTCGAGGTGGGCCTGGCGCCCCTGACCGGCGAGAGCCCGCTGGCGCTGTTCCTGTACAGCTCGGTTTACTTCCTGCTGGTGTTCTTCATCTCGCTGTATCCGGGCCGTTTGCTGGATACCGTAGGGCGCTTCCTCGCGCCGTTGAAGATCATCGCCCTGGCCGTGCTGGGCATTGCAGCATTCGCCTTGCCGGCCGGTGACATTGGCCATGCAACCCCTGAATACGTTGCAGCACCGTTTTCCCAAGGCTTCATCAATGGTTACCTGACCATGGATACCCTGGGCGCCCTGGTGTTCGGCATCGTCATCGTCAACGCCATCCGTTCCCGCGGTGTCGAGTCGCCAGCACTGATCACCCGTTATGCGATCATCGCCGGGCTCATCGCCGGCGTGGGTCTGGCGCTGGTGTATGTCAGCCTTTTCCGTCTAGGTTCGGGCAGCCATGAAGTGGCCGCGGGCGCTACCAATGGCGCGGCGGTATTGCACGCTTACGTGCAGCACACCTTCGGTTCGCTGGGCAGTGGTTTCCTTGCCGTGCTGATCTCCCTGGCGTGCCTGGTGACCGCGGTCGGCCTGACCTGTGCCTGCGCCGAGTACTTCAGCCGTGTGGTGCCGTTGTCTTACAAGACGCTGGTGATCATCCTGGCGGCGTTCTCGCTGCTGGTGTCCAACCTGGGCCTGACCAAGCTGATTGCGTTCTCGATCCCGGTACTGACCGCGATCTACCCGCCGTGCATCGTTCTGGTGGCGTTGAGCTTCTGCAAGGACTTCTGGCATGAGCAGGGTCGTATCCTCGGCCCGGTGATGCTGGTGTCGTTCATCTTCGGCCTGATCGATGCCCTGAAGGGGGCCGGCCTGGCGGACTGGATGCCGACACAAATGGCCCACCTGCCGCTTAGCGAGCAGGGCCTGGCGTGGTTGGTGCCGTCGGTGATGACGCTGGTGGTCGCCGTGGTCTGCGACCGTATGCTGGGCAAGCGCGAAGAAGCGCTGGCTTAAGCTTTACCGGCCCGTCACAAACGGGCCTGTGAACAAAACAGAAATGCCCCGTATCAATCGATACGGGGCATTTTTTTATGGGGTGATGCGGTGTCTTTTCTTCTGCGCTAACGTCGAAATACTGCCATGGCCCTTGTAGGAGCGAGCTTGCTCGCGAAGGTCGTGAACTATAGCGCGTGATTTCTGGATAAACGCGTTGCTCTCAGGGTCTTCGCGAGCAAGCTCGCTCCTACAGGGTTTATGTACTCCGCAAACACATCACAAGGACCTGCATGTCGTTCATCCAAGCCAACCTGATCCACATTCTTGCCGCCGTCTGGTTCGTTATCTGCTGGGGCGGGTACACCCGCTATGCCACATGGAAAGGCCGTGACACCGCGTGCCTGGCCAGTGTGCTGCACCTGTATCGTGAAGACTGGATGCGCCGCATGCTGCTGCGCGACAACCGCATCGCCGATGCCAGCGTGATCGGCAATCTGGAGCGCAATGCGTCGTTCTTCGCCTCCAGTACATTGATTATCCTGGCCGGTATTCTCACGGTATTGGGGGCTTCGGAACGGGCGGTATCCTTGCTGGCGGATATTCCGATGGTGCAACAGGCGTCCCAGGGCATGTCGGAAATCAAGTTGCTGTGCCTGGCGCTGGTGTTTGTCTATGCGTTCTTCACGTTCAGCTGGTGCATGCGCCAGTACAACTTTGCGGCGGTACTGGTGGGTTCGGCACCGATGGTCGGTGAGCGTCATGTATCGGAGCAAGAGCGCAAAGCATTCGCTTCACGCGCCGCCCGCGTCATCTCCATGGCCGCCAACCAGTTCAACTTCGGGCTGCGTTCCTACTACTTCGGCATGACCATGCTGGCCTGGTTTGTCAGCCCGTGGCTGTTCATGTTGATGAGTGCCGGCGTCGTGTTTGTTTTGTACCGCCGCGAGTTTCATTCCGACGTTCTTGACGTGATGGTCTATACCCCTACAGAGGCGCCGTTGCCGGAGGCAATTAAAGAGGCAGCTTGATGAGTATTCCATTCTGGTGCGTGTTTATCAGTGCGGTGTTGATTTATCTGGCGCGAATGCCCGTGACCAGGGCCATGAAAGAGCAAGGTGGTTACGATAACCACCTGCCGCGCCAACAGCAGATGCAACTCACAGGTCTGGGAGCCCGGGCGCTGGCGGCGCATCAGAACAGTTTCGAAGCGTTCATATTGTTCGCGGTGGGTGTGTTGATGGCGCATACCACGCAGACGGCGGGCTGGCTGATCGACTGCCTGGCGATCATATTCGTGATCACACGGGTTATTTATCTGGTGTGTTACTGGAAGGATCTGGCCTGGCAGCGCAGTTTGGTTTGGCTGGTGGGATTGATCTGTTCGCTGTTGTTGATGATTAGTCCGACTTTTCGAACGATTTTGCTCTAACCATTTTTTTCAAGGCAAAAGAAAACCCGCACTTGGCGGGTTTTCTTTTGCCACTCTAAAAACCGTATTAGTTCTTAGGTGCTTCTGGAGCGGCCGGAGCGGCTGGAGCGGCCTCTTTTGCCGCTTCTGCGTTCGATTCGGCCTGAGCTTTGGCAGCTTCGGCGTTTTCTTTCGCAGCGTCGTTCACTTTATCCTGAGCTTTGTTCATGTCCTGCTGAGCTTGCTCGGCATGTTTGGTCGCATCTTGAGCTTTGTCCTCGGATTTTTTATCGCAGGCAGCGAGACCGAGGGAAGCGGTCAACATCAAGGCAATAGCTAAAGTCTTACGCATGGGGTGTTTCTCCTGATGAAAAGCATCTACTGGCATTAAGAGCCCACGCATCAGGGTTAAGTTCCTTAATTTTTTCAGATATATAAGTTTGTTCTAGTGCGGAACTTTTACCCGGACCGCCACTGCACTGTACAGACATAAACAAGAGTTTTTATCAAATGACTGAAAACCCCGTTTTTGAGCGTGCAAAGCGCTTTCTGTCGGCGCTGCGACATTGCCAGGTACTTGGACTAAGCGTTCAAAGCGCCAGCAACGAAGGGCTGACGATTGTGCTGCCGTACAGCCCGCAGATCGTCGGCAATCCCGAAACCGGCGTGATTCATGGCGGAGCGCTGACTTCGCTGATGGACACCGCCTGTGGCATGGCGACCCTTTGCGTGCTCCCGGAATTCGAAGTCTGCCCGACCCTGGACCTGCGCATCGACTACATGCACGCCGCCGAACCACATAAGGATGTCTACGGCTTTGCCCAGTGCTATCGGGTCACCACCGACGTGATTTTTGCCCGTGGCTTCGCCTATCAGGATGACCCCGGGCAACCCATTGCCCATGTGATGGGCACTTTCATGCGCATGGGAAAGAACATCAAAGGCACTAAGGGCTTTGGTGGCGCGGTTGCCGGAGGTGCGCAATGAGCGAGTCGCTGAAAGAGCAGTTGCAAAAGGCCCATGAGCAGGGCGATTACGCCTCGCTGCTGGATTTGATTCCCTATGCCCGGCTGATCGGCGTCGAATGTTCCCGGGTGGGAGATGAGTTGCTGTTCAAGCTGCCAGCGAACCAGGACAACATCGGTAACCCCTTGTTGCCGGCGATTCATGGCGGTGTGATCGCCGGTTTCATGGAATTGGCCGCGGCGCTGCACCTGTTGGTGTTTACCGGAACGCCCGGGGTGCCGAAGATCATCGACTTCTCCCTGGATTACCTGCGAGCCGGACAGTTTCGCGATACCTGGGCCCGATGCCAGGTTTGGCGCCAGGGTCGCCGGGTCGCCAATGTGGCGATTACCGCCTGGCAAAGCACCGAAGCCGAGCCCATTGCCACGGCTCGTGCACATTTCAAACTCGAAGAGCCCTTGAAATCCTGAACTCAGCCCCAAACTCTGAGGACAACCCGCCGTCGATCCTCAAGGTCGCGGCTTATGCCATCTGATTGGAGTTTGATGACCATGAGTGTGGAAACTCAAAAGGAAACCCTGGGCTTCCAGACCGAGGTGAAGCAGCTGCTGCATCTCATGATCCATTCGCTGTATTCCAACAAGGAAATTTTCCTTCGCGAATTGATCTCGAACGCCTCTGACGCTGTCGACAAGTTACGTTTCGAAGCCCTGGCCAAGCCAGAGCTGCTGGAAGGTGGTGCCGAACTGAAAATCCGCGTGAGCTTCGAC
The DNA here is from genome assembly GCF_058794995.1 of Pseudomonas sp. GW823-FHT06E10. Taxonomy (NCBI): domain Bacteria; kingdom Pseudomonadati; phylum Pseudomonadota; class Gammaproteobacteria; order Pseudomonadales; family Pseudomonadaceae; genus Pseudomonas; species Pseudomonas sp. GW823-FHT06E10. The sequence goes on from NZ_JBXAHJ010000011.1 coordinate 172,266, forward strand.
AAGGACGCTAAAACCGTCACCCTCGAAGACAACGGTATTGGCATGAGCCGCGAAGACGCGATCACCCACCTGGGTACCATCGCCAAGTCCGGCACCGCCGATTTCATGAAGCACCTGACCGGCGACCAGAAGAAAGACTCGCACCTGATCGGCCAGTTTGGCGTTGGTTTCTACTCCGCCTTCATCGTCGCCGACAAAGTCGATGTGTTCAGCCGTCGCGCCGGCAGCCCGGCCAGCGAAGGCGTGCATTGGTCGTCCAAAGGCGAAGGCGATTTCGAAGTCGCAACCGTCGACAAGGTCGAGCGCGGCACTCGCATCGTCCTGCACCTGAAGTCCGGTGAAGACGAGTTCGCCGATGGCTGGCGTCTGCGCAACATCATCAAGAAGTACTCCGACCACATCGCTTTGCCGATCGAGCTGCCGAAAGAAGTGGCCGCTGGCGAAGGTGAAGAGCAGCCGGCCGTTGAGTGGGAAACCGTCAACCGCGCCAGCGCCCTGTGGACCCGTCCGCGTACCGAGATCAAGGACGAGGAATACCAGGAGTTCTACAAGCACATCGCTCACGATTTCGAAAATCCGCTGAGCTGGAGCCACAACAAGGTCGAAGGCAAGCTCGAATACAGCTCATTGCTGTACGTGCCGACCCGTGCGCCGTTCGACCTGTACCAGCGTGAGGCGCCGAAAGGCCTGAAGCTGTACGTGCAGCGCGTGTTCGTCATGGATCAGGCCGAGTCCTTCCTGCCGCTGTACCTGCGCTTCATCAAGGGCGTGGTCGACTCCAACGACCTGTCGCTGAACGTGTCGCGGGAAATCCTGCAGAAAGACCCGATCATCGACTCGATGAAGTCGGCGCTGACCAAGCGCGTCCTGGACATGCTGGAAAAACTGGCGAAGAACGAGCCTGAGCAATACAAGGGCTTCTGGAAAAACTTCGGTCAGGTCATGAAAGAAGGCCCGGCAGAAGATTTCGCCAACAAGGAAAAAATCGCCGGTCTGCTGCGTTTCGCATCGACCCACGGCGACGATGGCGAGCAGGTTGTCGGCCTGGCCGAGTACCTGGCGCGCGCCAAGGAAGGTCAGGACAAGATCTACTACCTGACCGGCGAAACCTACGCCCAGGTCAAGAACAGCCCGCACCTGGAAGTCTTCCGCAAGAAAGGCATCGAAGTGCTGCTGCTGACTGACCGTATCGACGAGTGGCTGATGAGCTACCTCAGCGACTTCGACGGCAAGAGCTTTGTCGACGTGGCGCGCGGTGACCTGGACCTGGGCAACCTGGACTCGGAAGAGGACAAGAAGGCCGCGGAAGAAGTCGCCAAGACCAAAGAAGGTCTGGTCGAGCGTCTGAAGACCGCCCTGGGCGAATCCGTTGCCGAAGTGCGGGTGTCCCATCGCCTGACCGATTCGCCGGCGATCCTGGCCATCGGCGAGCAGGACCTGGGCTTGCAGATGCGCCAGATCCTGGAAGCCAGCGGTCAGAAGGTTCCGGATTCGAAGCCGATCTTCGAATTCAACCCGGCTCACCCGCTGATCGAGAAGCTCGACAACGAGCAGAGCGACGAGCGCTTCGGCGACCTGTCGCACATCCTCTTCGATCAGGCGGCCCTGGCGGCCGGCGACAGCTTGAAAGACCCGGCGGCCTATGTGCGTCGTCTGAACAAGCTGTTGGTCGAGCTATCGGCCTGACGGTGTTGTAGAAAAACCCGCTTCGGCGGGTTTTTTCATTTCGGTGCTAAAACATCAGGAGTCAGAAATGAGCCAAATCACTGTACGTTCCGTTGCCTATCAGATTGACGGCCAGGCTTACGAAAGCCGTCTGGCCTTCGATGCCGACCATAAAGGCCCGCGCCCGGGCTTGTTGATGGCGCCGAACTGGATGGGCGTCAGCGCCGGTGCCGAGGAGATCGCCAAGTCGGTGGCTGCCAAGGGTTATGTGGTGTTGATCGCAGATCTTTACGGTCAATCGGTTCGACCGACGAACAATGACGAGGCCGGCGCGGCCATGATGCCGTTGAAGAATGATCGCCCATTGTTGTGCAAGCGCATGCAGGTGGCGTTCGAACAGCTGCAAAGCCAGGGTGAAGTGGCTGTCGATACTTCGAAACTGGCCACTTTCGGTTTCTGCTTCGGCGGTTGCTGCGCCCTGGAGTTTGCCCGTACCGGCGCGCCGGTGAAGGCCGCGGTGTCGTTCCACGGCACGCTGGACACACCGAATCCGGCTGATGCGAAAAACATCAAGGGTAAGGTCCTGGTGCTGCATGGCGCATCCGATCCATTGGTGCCGAAGGAGCAGTTGCCGGCGTTCGAAGACGAAATGAACGCGGCGGGTGTGGATTGGCAGTTGCTGAGCTACGGCGGTGCGTTCCACTCGTTCACCGACCCGCACGCCAATGTGCCGGGCATGATGATGTATGACGCCAAGGTGGCCGCCCGGGCGTTCACGTCGATGCACAATCTGCTGGATGAAGTGTTCAAGGGCTGATCTGTTGGCTGACACCGACTTTGTCAGAGCCTGAACCGGCCTCTTCGCGAGCAAGCCCGCTCCCACATTTAACCGCGTTCCAATGTGGGAGCGGGCTTGCTCGCGAAGGCGGTTCCACAGGTAACTAAAATCTCAGGGCAGTTCGATCCTCTCAACTTCCCCGGGCACCGTCGGCCAATCCCCGGCTGCCCAACGCCGGCGTGCTTCATCAATCGCCGCCGGATCGCTCGCGACAAAATTCCAGTTGATCCGCCGTGGCCCGTCCAGCGGAGCACCGCCGAACAACACGGCGTGACTGTCGCTTTCGGCAAACAGTGTCATCTCTTCCCCCGCAGGCAGTACCACCAGCGAGTACGGCTCTATTGGCTCGCCATCGAGTTGTACTTCGCCGCTCAACACATACAGCGCGCGTTCTTCATGCTCGGTGGGAATCAGCAATGTCGTCGCCGTTTGCAGGTGCAGTTCCGCGTACAGCGTAGGAGAAAGCACTGGCACTGGCGATTCCAGGCAAAAGCCTGACCCGGCAATCATGCGAATCTTCACCCCCAGGTTTTCGCTGACTGGCAATGTGGACGCTGGATGGTGGCTGTAATGCCCCGGACCTTGTTCTTTATCCTTGGGTGAAGCCAGCCAGATCTGCAGGCCGTGCATCGTGAAGCCGCTTTCCTTCAGGGCTTCGGGCGTGCGTTCGACGTGGGCGATGGCGCTGCCGGCCGTCATCCAGCTGACGTCGCCAGTCCCGACCACTTGATCGGAACCAAGGCTGTCCTTGTGCTGGATCTGCCCCTGGAACAAATAGGTGAGGGTGGACAGGCCAATGTGTGGATGCTGGCGAATGTTCATGCCTTTGCCCGGTGGATAACGGGTTTCCAGCATGTGGTCGAAAAACACGAATGGCCCGACGCTGCGGCACTTGGCCGATGGCAGCGGGCGAAGAATCGGCTGGCCCTCGACATCTTCGGTGCGGGGGCGGATCACGAGCGGAGTGTTCATGGTGCGTTCCAGGCTGAGCGGGTAATGCGTTCGAGCATAACCCGCTTGGGCAGCCCTTGCCGCTATTGGCTGAACGCGCCTTCGGACAAATGCGTTTCGATGCTGACTTCAGACGTGGTCATCAGCTTGTGGATCGGGCAGCGATCGGCCACACGGTGCAGTTCATCGCGCTGGGCGTCGGTGAGTACGCCCTTGAGGGTCAGTTTGACGTGCAGCGCGTACTGGCCTTTCTGTTCCAGGCTGTTGTCGCGCTTGACCTCAACGCCGACACCGGTCAGCGGGATGTCTTTCTTCCTGGCATACAGCTTCAGGGTCAGGGCTTTGCAGGCACCCAGCGCGGCATCGAAATAATCGTGTGGCTCCGGCGCCGAACCCTCTCCGCCAGCCGTGGCGGGCGCGTCGGCGAAGAGTTCGTGGTCATCGATCTGGACGCTGTGGCGCAAACCTTCGGCAGAAACGGTATTGACGGTAACAGTCATGGCAAACCTCGCAGGCGACAGGAAAACTCATTCGATCAAAAAATGACCTTGAGGGTATAGAGCCATCGCGTTTGTCGGGTGTTCCAATCTGTAGGAGTGAGCTTGCTCGCGATGATCTCACTGGCACTGTGTGTATCCGCCAGGGCGAGTCATCGTTAAAGTCCATCGCGAGCAAGCTCGCTCCTACTGGTCTCGATCCGGATCAGCTGCCTTTGACTGGCTTGCCGTTGACCGTGCCGTCCAGGAGCATGATGTTGTATTCCTTGCCGTCGGTTTCGACCTGTTGCAGGCGGACCAGCAGGTAGTCCCAATCCTTGGCGAACCACAGCACGGTGATGCGCTTGCTTTGCGTCGGATCGCGTACGCGCTCGACCTTGATCGCATCGATCTGGCCAGCCTTGGTGTCGACTTTTTCCGAGCCCAGCACACGGAAGTCATAGGTATCGACTTCGCCATCATCGACAACCTGATAGCTCATGCTCTTTTTGCCGGCAGCCACGTCATGTTGCAGCGCCAGTTGATAGGTGGATTTGTCGACCATGCCGCGGTTCAGCGGAATATCGACCGCGTCACCACGATCGGTGCCGGTGACCTTTTTCGCGGCCCAGTCGAAATCCAGGTCGGCTTTCTTGGCTTTGCCCAGGCCGCCACGCTCGAAGTGGTAGGACTGGGGCAGCAAGGTGTCCTTGTCCACGGTCAGGGTGCTTTCTTCGGACAGGCTGGCGATCATCATCGAAGCCTTGAAGCTGAGCTTCCAGACGCCGTTGGCTTCCTTGGTCAGGCTGCGCTCGGCAGTGCCACTCATGGGCAGCTGTTTCCAGTCGGCGGTGTAGCTGGCGGAGAAAGGTTGAAGGTCTGCCGCCTGGGCGAAGGGCAAGGCGAGCAGAGCGCAAGCGAAGAGCAGGGCGCGACGCATAAAATCTCCTAGTTTCGAATCAAGTGGCCGCTGGCCGCGAGTAACTGTCCATCCAGTAAAGCACCTTGCTCGCCGAGGGCTAGACGACCTTCGGCAAACCAGCGTACGGCCATCGGGTAGATCAGGTGTTCCTGAACATGGACCCGCTGCGCCAGACTCTGCGGCGAATCCTGTAACTCTACCGGTATTACAGCTTGTACGACCAGTGGTCCGCCATCGAGTTCCTCGGTGACGAAGTGCACGGAGCAGCCGTGCTCGGTGTCGCCAGCCTCCAGCGCGCGCTCATGGGTGTGTAACCCTTTGTGTTTGGGTAGCAGCGAGGGATGGATATTGAGCAGGCGACCCTGATAGTGGCGTACGAAACCAGCGCTGAGAATGCGCATGAATCCGGCGAGTACCACGAGTTTGGGATTGAAGGCGTCGATCAGTTCGATCAGCGCGGCGTCGAAGGCCTCGCGACCTTCGAAAGCCTTGTGATCCAGGGCACGGGTGTCGATACCCGCGTCCCTGGCGCGTTGCAGGCCGTAGGCGTCGGCGCGGTTGGAAATCACCGCAGCGATGCGGACCGGGCTGTCGCCGGTCCGCGTGCTGTCGATCAGGGCCTGCAAGTTACTGCCGGTGCCGGACAACAGCACCACGACATCACAGGTCTTAGGCATCAGTGAGCCTTGAGGTTCTTCAGTTCAACCTGAGCTGCGCCTTCGGCAGCGGTGGAGATCTGGCCGATGACCCAAGGCTGCTCGCCCGCTTCGCGCAGAACGTTCAGGGCGGTTTCAACGTGCTCCTGAGCCACGCAGATGACCATGCCCACGCCGCAGTTCAGCACGCGGTGCATTTCGTTCTCGTCAACGTTGCCTTTCTCTTGCAGCCAGTCGAACACTGCCGGGCGGTTCCAGCTTGCCACGTCAACCACGGCTTGAGCGCCTTTTGGCAGAACGCGCGGGATGTTATCCAGCAGACCGCCGCCAGTGATGTGGGCCATGGCTTTGACAGCGCCGGTTTCCTTGATCAGCTTGAGCAGCGGCTTCACGTAGATACGGGTCGGGGCCATCAGCAGGTCGGTCAGCGGCTTGCCGTCGAGCTGGATGTTCTCGATGTCGGCGCCGGATACTTCGATGATCTTGCGGATCAGCGAGTAGCCGTTGGAGTGCGGGCCGGAAGACGGCAGGGCGAGCAGGGCATCGCCGGCAGCAACCTTGGAACCGTCGATGATTTCGGATTTTTCCACGACGCCGACACAGAAACCGGCCAGATCGTAGTCTTCACCTTCGTACATGCCCGGCATTTCAGCGGTTTCGCCGCCAACCAGCGAGCAGCCCGACAGTTCGCAGCCTGCGCCGATGCCGGTCACAACCTGGGCAGCGGTGTCGACGTTGAGTTTGCCGGTAGCGTAGTAGTCGAGGAAGAACAGCGGCTCGGCGCCGCACACCACCAGGTCGTTGACGCACATGGCAACCAGGTCGATGCCGATGCTGTCGTGCTTGTTCAGATTCAGTGCCAGGCGCAGCTTGGTGCCGACGCCGTCAGTACCGGAAACCAGCACAGGCTGCTTGTAGCCGGCCGGGATTTCGCAGAGGGCGCCGAAACCGCCCAGGCCGCCCATGACTTCCGGGCGCGCAGTGCGCTTGGCGACGCTCTTGATGCGTTCGACCAATGCTTCACCGGCGTCGATGTCTACACCGGCGTCCTTGTAGCTCAGGGAGGGTTGCTTGCTCATGATCCAGGCCTTTAGGGGGGGGATTTCTGGGTAACGACCGAGTCCATCGGGACCGCCGAAACAGGCGAAGGCGAGGGCCATGCACGAATTTCAGGGTGCCCGGCTGTTGCCGGTCTGCGAAGGCGCGCGATTTTATCAGGCTTGAGCCGCAGCGGCCATCCTCAGGCCGACAGCAGGGCCATATCCGTTCAAAAAAACCGTTAATGCGCGGTGTCGGTGGCATCCTGCATGGCTGTATAAGGTATCGCATTAACCGTCTATCGTTATGACAGTGCGAAAACTTACCCGGAACGTGTGAATGTTTTGCGTCGGGCAACGGTCACAGTCTTGCTCGATCGTCTTCATGCGGTCTGTTCCAGCCGCTCTTGTCGTCAGGAATCCACCATGCGTTTCTGTAAATTCTTGCTTGTGAGTTGTTTGTCAGTGGTCAGCCTGGTCAGTCAAGCCGAAACCGTCAAAGGCCTTTACCTGGTGCGCGAGCCGGTGAATGGCCAGTCGCCCGAGGAGCGCGACCAGGCGACTCAGCGTGCGTTGGACACATTGGTATTGCGCCTGACCGGCGACCCCAAGGCCGCCCAAAGTCCGGGGTTGGCAGCGATTCGCAAAGACCCGCAACAGATCATCAGCCAATATGGCTTTGAGGCCGGCCCACCGGAAGTCCTGAAGGTCGATTTTGATCCGGGTACCACCGAGCAGGCCTTGCGCCGCGCCGGCCTGGCCATGTGGGGGGCCAATCGGCCGTCGATCCTCGGCTGGTGGTTGAATGATTCCACCGAGGGTTCGAGCCTGGTGGGCGACGGCCAGGCCAGCGCGGCGCCGCTGCGTCGGGCTGCCCAGCATCGGGGCTTGCCATTGCGCTTGCCATTGGCGGACCTGAACGAACAGATCGTTGCAACCGCGCCGAATCTGGAGGGCGCAGATCCCGCACCTTTGCATGCGGCATCGGAACGCTACAATGCCGACGCCCTGCTTGCGGTACACGCCAGGGAAGAGGGCGGGCAATGGCAAGCCAAGTGGCAATTGTGGCTGGGGGATAAAAAAGAGGCCGGCAGTGTGCAGGGCGCCGATCAGGCCGCCGTGGCCGATGCGGTGATGCTGGCCGTCAACGAGCGCCTGGCGCCGCGGTTTGTCGCCAGGCCGGGTGCTTCGAGCGAGCAATTGCTGGAAGTGCAAGGCATGAATCTTGAGCGCTACGCGTCGCTCGGACGATTGCTGGAACCGTTTGGCGGGCGTGTGCGCAGTGTCGACGGTGACCGGATTCTTTATCGGGTCAATGGCAGCGTCGATCAGTTGCGTGCGCAACTGTCGCTGGCCAGGCTGCAGGAGGCGCCGGCGGGTCAGGCCCCGGTCCCGGCCCCGGTAGCGCCCGTTCAGCCAACCACCGGCAGCCCGGTGCCAGCCGCCGCACCGGCCCCGATCCCGCAGCTACGTTTTCGCTGGTAGTTTTTCTTTCTTTATATAGAAGCAATGGAGTGGTTCATGGCCGATACGCGGCGTTGGTTCTGGCTCGGCGGGGTGGTCCTGCTGTGTGTGTTTGTCTGGTTGTTGCATCCGATCCTGACGCCGTTCCTGGTGGCGCTGCTGTTGGCCTACCTGTTCGACCCGCTGGTGGATCGGCTGGAGAAGGCAGGCTTGTCCAGAACCTGGGGTGTCGTGGCGGTGTTTACCCTGTTTACATTGATCTTCACCGCGCTGCTGTTGGTGTTGGTGCCCTTGCTCGCCAGGCAGTTGTTTCGTTTGTATGAGCTGGCCCCGCAAATGCTCGACTGGCTGCAGCACACGGCGTTGCCCTGGGCGCAATCGAAGTTCGGCCTGTCGGACGGTTTCTGGAAGTTCGACAAGCTCAAGGCCGCCATCAGCGAGCATATGAGTCAGACCACTGATGTTGTCGGTGTGGTGCTGAGCCATGCAACGGCCTCGGGGCTGGCGTTGATCGGCTGGCTGGCGAACCTGGTGTTGATTCCGGTGGTGAGCTTCTACCTGTTGCGGGATTGGGACCTGATGATGGCCAAGGTCCGCAGCCTGCTGCCCCGTGATCGTGAAGCGCGCGTGGTGTCGCTGGCGGGTGAATGCCATGAAGTGCTCGGAGCGTTCGTGCGCGGACAGCTGCTGGTGATGGTGGCCTTGGGTGTGATCTACGCAGCAGGCCTGATGCTGGTCGGGTTGGAACTGGGTCTGCTGATTGGCCTGATTGCCGGTCTGGCGGCGATCGTGCCGTACATGGGGTTTATCATCGGCATTGGCGCGGCGCTGCTTGCGGGGCTGTTCCAGTTCGGTGGTGATCTTTATCCAATGCTCGGAATTGTCGCGGTGTTCATGGTCGGCCAGGCGCTGGAGGGTATGGTGCTGACGCCGTTGCTGGTCGGTGACCGGATTGGTCTGCACCCGGTGGCGGTGATTTTCTCGATCCTGGCCGGTGGTGAGCTGTTTGGCTTTACCGGTGTGCTGCTGGCATTGCCGGTCGCCGCGGTGATCATGGTGCTGGTGCGCCATGTGCATGATTTGTATAAGGATTCTGATATCTACGGGAGGGCCGACGAGCCGCAGGTGTAAGGGCCGTCGATAGCCGATGGCGGGCTGCCCGGGTTCGTACCGGATCAGCCTGCTGGCGTCGCCCGGCTGTCACATGCACCGCCAAAGAATCTGTCACAAAACCAATGCATTAACGCAAACCTTTGATTTTGCTTGTGGTCTGTCGCATTGTGCGGTCCGCTTCACGGGTATAAACTTCGCAAACTTTACACAGAGGCCACTAACGGTTCCTTTGGAACTGTTCAGTCAGCATGAAACCGATTCAGCTGCCCCTAGGTGTGCGTCTGCGTGACGACGCCACCTTTATCAACTACTACCCAGGCGCCAATGCCGCTGCACTCGGCTATGTCGAGCGGCTGTGCGAAGCCGACGCCGGCTGGACCGAAAGCCTGATCTACCTTTGGGGCAAGGACGGGGTAGGGCGTACGCACCTGTTGCAGGCCGCCTGCCTGCGCTTCGAGCAATTGGGCGAGCCGGCGGTGTATCTGCCGTTGGCCGAGCTGCTCGATCGTGGCATTGAAATCCTCGACAACCTCGAACAGTACGAGCTGGTCTGCCTGGATGATTTGCAGGTGGTCGCCGGACGAGCAGATTGGGAAGAGGCGCTGTTTCATCTGTTCAATCGCTTGCGCGACAGCGGTCGGCGCTTGCTTATTGCCGCGTCGACATCCCCTCGGGAGTTGCCGGTGAAGCTGGCGGATCTCAAATCCCGCCTGACCTTGGCCTTGATCTTCCAGATGCGTCCGCTGTCCGATGAGGACAAACTGCGTGCCCTGCAATTGCGCGCATCCCGTCGCGGTCTGCATCTGACCGATGAAGTCGGGCATTTCATTCTGACTCGCGGTACCCGCAGCATGAGTGCGCTGTTCGAGTTGCTCGAGCGCCTCGACCAGGCCTCCCTCCAGGCTCAGCGCAAGCTGACAATCCCGTTTTTGAAAGAAACCCTCGGCTGGTAAACCCGCTGAAACCGGGGCTTTTAGCTGTTTCGGCATATTTCAGGCGCCTGAAATCCCGCTTTCCTGCAAGGTTGCAGGCCGCGTGCGTGTTTAAAATGGGCTTAAGCGCTTAGATGTAAACGAGAAACGGATAAGTCACAAAAAGATCGATTGAATTTGCAAATGAGGTTGATAGCGGGCATAGTCTCGGCTTCTTTACAACTTTCAGCCACGGTCGTGCCCATGCTAAATCGCTTCGCACCCCTCGTGCCTCTCGCACTCGTTACCCTGTTGTTCGGTTGCGCTGCCCACACTCCAGTGGCCCAGCAAGCTCCGCAACAACAGGTTCAAAACTCGGTCACCGCCCAGTCTTCCGCTCTCTTTCAGGAAGAGCTGGCTACCGAAAAAGAACTCGCAGACTTCGCTGGCGGCAAGTCCTACCAGCTTCCGGTCCTGGCCGACAGCATCCTCGAACGTGGCATGTCCCTGATCGGTACCCGCTACCGTTTCGGCGGTACTTCTGAAGCCGGCTTCGATTGCAGTGGTTTCATCGGTTACCTGTTCCGCGAAGAAGCGGGCATGAACCTGCCGCGCTCCACCCGCGAAATGATCAACGTGGACGCTCCGCTGGTCTCGCGCAGCAAGCTTGAGCCGGGCGACCTGCTGTTCTTCGCAACCAACGGTCGTCGTGGTCGCGTCAGTCACGCCGGGATCTACCTGGGTGACAATCAGTTCATCCACTCCAGCAGCCGCCGCAGCGGCGGTGTGCGCATCGATAGCCTGGGCGACAGCTACTGGAGCAAGACCTTCATCGAAGCCAAGCGCGCCCTGGCAATGGCACCTAACGCGTCGCCAATCGTCACTGCACGCAAATAAGCGGACAAATTGTAAGGCGAACTTAAAGTCTTACTTGAAGTTTGTCGTGTAGCCGCTAGAATCTTGATCTACAAATGATGGCAAACCGCCTGCGTCCCACGCAGGCGGTTTTCTTTTCTGCGCTCCCCGCAGAAAAAGCCGCAGCCAGATCAGGATGTTCTGCTTATGACGACGTCGGCCCGCCTCGCAATCATGTTCTTCGCAGCGCTGCTCAGTGCCTGCGCCAGCCGCACACCGCCTCCTGCGCCGGTGGTTCGCGCTCCCATCGTATTTGGTTCCTCGCAAGCTTTTTCGCCCGAAGCGGAAGACGTGCTGTTTCGCGCGCTCGGTCTGGTCGGCACGCCTTATCGCTGGGGTGGCAATACGCCGGATTCCGGATTTGATTGCAGCGGCCTGATCGCTTATGTGTACCGCGATGTCGCCGGTATTGCCTTGCCGCGTACCACGCGCGAGATGATCTCCATGCAAGCGGCGAATGTGGGCAAGGATGGCTTGCAGACCGGCGACCTGCTTTTCTTTGCCACCAATGGCGGTTCCCAGGTCAGTCATGCTGGCATCTATGTGGGAGAGGGGCGTTTCGTCCATGCGCCGGCCACCGGCGGCACCGTGAAGCTCGACAGCCTGTCCAAGGCGTATTGGCAAAAAGCTTACCTGAGCGCCAAGCGTGTTCTGCAGCCTGAACATTTGGCGCGCAATCCATAACCTCCGGAGCTGGTGGTCATGACTGCTCGCACGCTCAATCTCGACGACGCCCTGTACCAATACCTGCTCGATGTTTCCCTGCGTGAAACGCCTCTGCTCAAGCGCTTGCGCGATGAGACCCAGGCGCTGCCGATGGCACGCTGGCAGGTGGCGCCTGAGCAGGGGCAGTTTCTTGCTTTGCTGGTGAAACTGACGGGGGGCAGGCGTTTGCTCGAAGTCGGCACCTTTACCGGTTACAGCGCACTGTGCATGGCGGCGGCATTGCCTGCTGGTGGCTCGTTGATTTGCTGTGACATTCCCGGTGACTACAACGCCACGGCCCTGCGTTACTGGCAGGAAGCCGGGCTGGCCGGACGCATCGATCTGCGCCTGGCGCCTGCGCTGGAAACCCTCGGCAAGCTGGACCAGCCAGGCCAGTTCGATCTGGTTTTCATCGATGCCGACAAGGCCAACTACCCGGCTTATCTGGAGCACGCCCTGCGATTGCTGCGGGTCGGCGGGCTGGCGGTGTTCGATAACACGCTATGGAGCGGGCGCGTGCTCGAGACCAGTCCCGAGAGCGCGGACACCCGGGCGATCCAGGCGCTCAACCGGGCGTTGAAGGACGATGCGCGGGTGGATCTGTCGTTGTTGCCGTTGGGGGATGGGTTGACTCTCTGCCGCAAACGCTGAGCTGGAAATCCTGTGGGAGCGAGCTTGCTCCGGGCGGCGTTCCGACGATAGCGGTAGGTCAGTCAGCATCGATGTTGAATGTGCCGGCCTCATCGCGAGCAAGCTCGCTCCCACAGGGTTCTGAGTTCATCCGGGATGGTGTTATCTGGCAGCCGACACCCGCCACACCTTGTTCCCCACATCATCGGCCACCAACAGGTCACCCTGTCGGTCGATCACCACGCCCACCGGGCGGCCCATGGCTTCTTCCTTGCCATTGAGAAACCCGCTGAGCACATCAACCGGATTCCCGACCGGCTTGCCGGCGCGGAAGGGCACGAAAATCACTTTGTAGCCGCTGTGCGGCTTGCGGTTCCAGGAGCCGTGCTGCCCGATGAATGCCCCTTGGGTGAAGGGCGGCGGCAGTTTGCTGTTTTCAGCGAAGGTCAGGCCCAGTGATGCCGTGTGCGGGCCGACGGCGTAGTCCGGGGCGATAGCCTTGGCCACCAGGTCCGGGTTTTGCGGCTCGACGCGAATATCGACATGCTGGCCGAAGTAACTGTACGGCCAGCCATAGAATGCGCCGTCTTTCACCGAGGTGATGTAGTCGGGTACCAGGTCGCTGCCGATTTCATCCCGTTCGTTGACCGCGGTCCACAGCGCGCCACTGTGCGGTTCCCAGGCCATACCGTTGGGGTTGCGCAGGCCGGACGCGAAGATCCGCTGCTGGCCGGTGGCGCGATCCACTTCCCAGATCGCCGCGCGACCTTCTTCCTTGTCCATGCCGTGTTCCGCAACGTTGCTGTTGGAACCCACGGTGACGTACAGCTTGCTGCCGTCCTTGCTGGCGATGACGTTTTTGGTCCAGTGGTGATTCAGCAGGCCGCCCGGCAGGTCGACCACTTTTGCCGGCGGTGACTTGATCTGCGTATCGCCACTTTCATAGTGAAAGCGCAGCAGGCGATCAGTGTCGGCCACATACAGGTCATTGCCGACCAGGGTCATGCCGAAGGGCGAGTTGAGGTTTTGCAGAAACACCGTGCGGGTTTCCGCGACCCCATCGTGGTCCTTGTCGCGCAGCAAGGTGATGCGGTTGGCGCTGGGCACCCTGGCTCCGGCACGCCCCATGAATTTCTTCATGATCCAGCCGCGAATGCCTTTGCCGTCTTCGGGTTTGGGGGGTGCATTGGTTTCCGCGACCAGCACATCGCCATTGGGCAGTACATAAAGCCAGCGTGGGTGATCCAGGTCTTCGGCAAAAGCGGCCACTTGGGTGCCATTGGCGGCGATGGGCTTCGCACCCTGCGGCCAGCCGATGGCCGGGGCGATGTTCACGGTCGGGATCAGGGTTTTGTCGGGTTCTGGCAGTTGAGGCGAAGGACCGGTGCCGTCGGAGACTTGCAGGCGGGCGGTCCCGCCACAAGCAGCGAGCCCTCCGCAGAACGCGATAACGAGAACGAGCGGGGGCGAGCGCATGCGGGTCTTCCCTATGAGTGCCTTGTTCTAATCATAGAGGCGCGTTGTCGTCCGATGGTTCAACCCTTAGCCACGTGCCTCCTTGAACAGCACTGCTATGCCGGGGTGATAGTTGCCGGCTTCGTTGCGCAACTTGCGGTAGGCATAAGGGAAATACCAGGCGACAGCGCAGCTGTGTTCTTTTTGCAGGTCATCGACCATGTCCTGGAGCTCTTCCGGTGTGGCGCCCTGCTGGGCTTTTTGCGGGGCGACGAACAGGCAGCCGAGTTTCAGGTCGCTGGCGTGGCTCAGGCGCTTGGCATCGCTGGCGATGTCGATCAGGGCCTGGGTCAGATTGAGGCTGTTGACCCGTGGCCAGCGCTGGCTGGTCTGGATGTAGGCGCGGGTTTCGGATGACGCCAGGAGCAGGTCGGCGCGGCTGTTGCGTTCGCCTTCTTCGGTCTGCTTGCGGGTGGGCGTCTGTTGCAGCGTGACCATCTCGGCCATCCAGGCGGCGGCAGACAGTAGTCCGAGATTGGCCTTTTCGTCGTGCCAGTACGGTGTGTCGCCATCACCGCGGACGGCGTTATAACGGTCGATGCATTCGAACCAGCGTTCGAGCACCGGGCGCAGGAATTCCAGCTTTGGATTGCTGATGATCATGCCTTGCATGGGCTCACCCTTGTTGTTGTGTTGTGAGGTTGTGGCTCTTTGATATCACCGCTGAGAGCGTGGCACAAGATTGACGTCAGTTTATTGATTGACGGCAGTTATTCGGTCGATGGCCTCCCGGCTTTAATTGACGCTCCACCCCCAACCCTCTAACCTTCGCGGCTTGTTTCAGGTGCTCTGTGGCTTGGGTCGACAGAGTGAAACAGGGAAGCCGGTGAGTGAGTCCTTCTGTTGGTCGAAGGCCCGCAATTCCGGCGCTGCCCCCGCAACGGTAAATGAGTGAAAACTGTGTGTGATGCCACTGTGTCGATTTGATGCGGGAAGGCGCACGGTCTGGCCCCGCGGCCACTCATGAGCCCGGAGACCGGCCTGATTCATCCAGCGGCATCACGGTGGGCGATGCCAGGCTTGTTGCCTTCTATTCTTGTGCCTGCCCGCCGTTATTCCTGCCTAAACGGAGAGCTCCCCCATGACTGATACCCCCGATCGTGACGAACGCCACCTGGCGCGCATGCAGCGCAAAAAAGCCGTGATCGACGAGCGCATCGCCAATTCCCCGAACGAGTGTGGCCTGCTACTGGTGCTGACCGGCAACGGCAAGGGCAAGAGCAGTTCGGCCTTCGGCATGCTTGCCCGCGCCATGGGGCACGGCATGCAATGCGGCGTGGTGCAGTTCATCAAGGGCCGCAACAGTACGGGGGAGGAGTTGTTCTTCCGACGCTTTCCCGAGCAGGTGCGTTTTCATGTGATGGGCGAAGGCTTTACCTGGGAAACCCAGGACCGCCAGCGCGACATCGCCGCCGCCGAAGCGGCCTGGGCGGTGTCACAGCAACTGCTGCGCGATCCGTCCATCGGTCTGGTGGTGCTCGATGAGCTGAACATCGCCCTCAAGCACGGCTACCTCGATCTCGATCAGGTGCTCAGCGACTTGCAGGCCCGACCGCCGATGCAACACGTGGTGGTCACCGGTCGTGCCGCCAAGCCGGAGATGATCGAGATGGCTGACACCGTCACCGAAATGGGCGTGATCAAGCACGCCTTTCAAGCCGGGATCAAAGCGCAGAAAGGCGTCGAATTGTGAGTCAGCCTCGGCACTGTCCGGCGGTACTGATTGCCGCGCCGGCCTCTGGCCAGGGCAAGACTACCGTCACCGCGGCACTGGCCCGATTGCATCGCAATCAGGGGCGCAAGGTCCGAGTGTTCAAGTGCGGGCCCGACTTTCTCGATCCGATGATCCTCGAGCGCGCCAGCGGTGCGCCGGTGTATCAGCTGGACATGTGGATGGTCGGCGAGCAGGAGAGTCGCCGGTTGCTGTGGGAAGCCGCCGCTGAAGCCGACCTGATCCTGATCGAAGGCGTCATGGGGTTGTTCGACGGTACGCCGTCGAGCGCCGATCTGGCGCGGCATTTCGGTGTGCCGGTGCTGGGGGTGATCGATGGCACCGCCATGGCCCAGACCTTTGGCGCATTGGCCCTGGGGCTGGCGCGTTATCAGCCGGACTTGCCGTTTGCCGGCGTGCTGGCCAATCGTGTCGGCACGCTGCGCCATGCGCAACTGCTCGAAGGTAGCCTGACTGAGGGTTTGCGCTGGTATGGCGCGCTGTCCCGGGAAACCGGGATCGAACTGCCGAGTCGGCACCTGGGGCTGGTGCAGGCCAGTGAGTTGAACGATCTCGACCTGCGCCTCGACGCGGCAGCCGATGCCCTGGCCAGCAGTTGCGAGGTCGCGCTGCCACCGGCAGTCGAATTCGCCGCCCCTGATGTCATCGTGGCCGAACCACTGCTGGCCGGTGTACGCATTGCCGTCGCCCGCGATGAAGCCTTTGCGTTCACCTACGGCGCGAGCCTGGATCTGCTGCGGGCGATGGGCGCCGAGTTGTCATTCTTCTCGCCGATCCGCGACCGTGCGTTGCCGCAGGCGGACAGCCTGTATCTGCCGGGCGGCTACCCGGAGCTGCACCACGTTGCACTGGCGCAAAACACCGCGATGCTCGATGCGATCCGCGCCCACCACCGGGCAGGCAAACCGTTGCTCGCCGAGTGTGGCGGCATGCTTTATTTGCTCGATTCCCTGACCGATGTCGAGGGCACTCGCGCCGAACTGGTTGGCTTGCTGGCCGGTGATGCAGTCATGCAAAAGCGCCTGGCAGCGCTGGCTTTGCAAGCGGTGGAACTGCCGGAAGGCTCGCTGCGCGGGCACACCTATCATCATTCGCTGACCACCACTGAACTGGCGCCGATTGCCCGTGGCTTGAGCCCTAACGGCGGGCGCGGAGCGGAGGCGGTCTACCGTGAGGGGCGGATGACTGCCTCTTACGTACACTTTTATTTTCCGTCGAACCCCTCGGCGATTGCCGCGCTGTTTGCGCCTGACCAAAACCCTGTGGGAGCGAGCCTGCTCGCGAAGAGGCCATGAGCGACAACGCATTCTCCGAAACCGAGCGCGCGGCGGTGTACCGCGCCATCGCCGAGCGCCGCGACATGCGCCACTTCAGCGGCGGCACCGTCGAGCCCGAATTGCTCCGTCGCCTGCTCGAAGCCGCGCATCAGGCCCCCAGTGTCGGCCTGATGCAGCCCTGGCGCTTCATCCGCATCAGCGATCGCGCCTTGCGCGGGCAAATCCAGGCCCTGGTAGAAGAAGAACGCATCCGCACCGCCGAAGCCCTTGGCGAGCGCAGCGATGAGTTCATGAAGCTCAAGGTGGAAGGCATCAACGATTGTGCCGAGGTGCTGGTCGCCGCACTGATGGACGACCGCGAGCAGCATATCTTCGGCCGCCGCACCTTGCCGGAAATGGACATGGCTTCGTTGTCCTGCGCGATCCAGAACCTGTGGCTGGCGTCCCGTGCCGAAGGGCTGGGCATGGGGTGGGTGTCGCTGTTCGAACCACAGGCACTGGCGGACCTGTTGAGATTGCCGCCGGGTGCCAAGCCGTTGGCCGTGCTGTGCCTGGGGCCGGTCAAAGAGTTCTATCCGGCGCCGATGCTGGTGCTCGAAGGCTGGGCGCAGGCGCGTCCGCTACATGAATTGCTGTATGAAAATTATTGGGGAGTGAGTCAATGAGTGTGGCGTTGTTGAGTGTCGCCGCGGTTGCGCTGGATGCGCTGCTGGGTGAACCCAAACGCTGGCATCCGCTGGTGGCGTTCGGCCGTTTTGCCGAGCGCATCGAGCAACGTTTCAACGGCGGCGGTCGCGGCTGGCGCAGCCATGGCGTCACCGCGTGGGTGATTGCCGTGTTGCCACTGACGCTACTGGCCACGGCATTCTCCTGGGCGCCTTATGTCGGCTGGATCGTCGAGATTCTCGCGCTCTATTGCGCCCTCGGCATGCGCAGCCTCGGTGAGCACGTCACGCCTGTGGCCAAGGCCCTGCGCAGTAATGACCTGGAAGCGGCGCGCACTCGGGTGAGCTATCTGGTCAGCCGCCAGACCAGCGAACTGGATGAAACCGAAGTCGCCCGTGCCGCTACCGAGTCGGTGCTGGAAAACGGAAGCGATGCGGTGTTCGCAGCGTTGTTCTGGTTTGCCGTGGCGGGCGCGCCGGGCGTGGTGCTCTACCGCCTGAGCAATACGCTGGATGCGATGTGGGGTTATCGCAATGAGCGCTTCGAACGGTTCGGCTGGGCGGCGGCGAAGGTCGATGATGTGCTCAATTACATTCCTGCGCGCCTGGTGGCACTGACATACGCGCTGCTGGGCAAAACCCGGCTGGCATTGAAATGCTGGCGCACCCAGGCCCCGACCTGGGATAGCCCGAACGCCGGCCCGGTGATGGCGGCAGGGGCGGGTGCCCTTGGTGTCGAATTGGGTGGGGCGGCGATTTATCACGGCGAACTGCATCAGCGTCCGCAGTTGGGCGAAGGTGTGCCGGCGGATGCCGACTCGATTGACCGGGGCTGGCAATTGGTCCAGCGCGGGGTATGGTTATGGCTGCTGATTCTCTGCCTGGGGGCCGAATTTTATGCTTGAGCACGGTGGGCGACTGCGCAAGGCGGCGCTCGAATACGGCATAGATGAAGCCGACTGGCTGGACCTGTCCACCGGCCTTGCGCCCTGGCCGTTTCCGGTGCCGGATATTCCGCTGCGGGCCTGGGCCCGTTTGCCGGAGGCGGACGACGGTCTGGAGCAGGCCGCCTGTGATTACTACGGCACCTTGCAGGCATTGCCGGTGGCCGGCTCGCAAATGGCGATTCAACTGCTGCCGCGATTGCGTCGGGCGGGCAAGGTCGGCGTACTGTCGCCGTGTTATGCCGAGCACGCCGAAGCGTGGCGTCGCAACGGCTACATCGTGCGTGAAGTGCTGGAGCAGGAAGTCGACTTCTTTATCGACAGTTTCGACGTGCTGGTGGTGGTCAATCCGAATAACCCCACGGGTCTGAGCCTCACTCCCAGTCGGCTGCTCGACTGGCACACGCGACTGGCGCAGCGCGGTGGCTGGCTGGTGGTGGACGAAGCGTTCATGGATAACACGCCGCAACTGAGCCTGGCGCCGTTTGCCCATCAAGTCGGATTGATCGTCTTGCGTTCCTTTGGCAAATTTTTCGGCCTGGCCGGTGTGCGCCTGGGGTTTGTGCTGGCCGAGCGCAAGTTGCTCAAGTTGCTGGCAGAACAAGTGGGGCCGTGGGCCGTGAGCGGGGCAACCCGGGTAGTGGGTCAGGCCTGTCTGCGCGATACCGAGGGACAAACGCGGCAACGGGTGCGCACCGAAGAGGCCAGCGAGCGCCTTGCGTCGTTGCTGGAACAGCACGGCTTCGAGCCCCAGGGCGGTTGTGCGCTGTTCCAGTGGCTGATCACCGAGCGCGCCGAAGAACTGCATGAATTCATGGCCCGGCGCGGCATTCTCCTGCGGTTGTTCACGCACAACAGCAGCCTGCGATTCGGCTTGCCCGGTGACGAAATCGCCTGGGTACGACTGGCGCTGGCGTTCGACGATTTCGCCAAGGAAAACCAATGACCACGCTGATGGTGCAGGGCACCACATCGGATGCCGGTAAAAGCACGCTGGTAACCGCGTTGTGCCGCTGGGTCACGCGTCAGGGCGTCAGGGTGGTGCCGTTCAAGCCACAGAACATGGCCCTCAACAGCGCGGTGACCGCCGACGGTGGCGAGATCGGCCGCGCCCAGGCGGTACAGGCCCAGGCCGCGTACCTTGAACCGCACACCGACATGAACCCGGTGTTGCTCAAGCCCAACAGTGACACCGGTGCCCAGGTGATCATCCATGGCCGCGCTGTCACGACCATGAATGCGGTCGCCTATCACGACTACAAAACCATCGCCATGCAAGCGGTGCTGGCCTCCCACGAGCGCTTGAGCGCGGCGTATCCGCTGGTGATGGTCGAGGGTGCGGGCTCGCCGGCGGAAATCAATCTGCGGGCCGGGGACATCGCCAACATGGGCTTCGCCGAAGCGGTGGATTGCCCGGTGCTGCTGATCGCCGATATCAATCGCGGCGGAGTTTTTGCCCATCTGGTAGGCACTCTCGAACTGTTGTCGCCGAGTGAGCAGGCGCGGGTCAAAGGCTTCATCATCAATCGTTTTCGTGGCGATATCGCGTTGCTGCAACCCGGTCTGGACTGGCTTGAAGAGCGCACCGGCAAACCGGTGATCGGCGTGCTGCCGTACGTGATGGATCTGCACCTGGAGGCCGAGGACGGCATCGATCAACGCCAGACCGATAAAGCCGAACAGGTGCTCAAGGTGGTGGTGCCGGTGCTGCCGCGCATCAGCAATCACACCGATTTCGATCCGCTGCGCCTGCATCCGCAAGTGGACCTGCAATTCATCGGCCCCGGCCAGGCGATTCCGCCCGCCGACCTGATCATCCTTCCCGGCTCGAAAAGTGTGCGCAGCGACCTCGCGTACCTGCGGGCCAACGGCTGGGACACCGCCATCGCCCGGCATCTGCGTTACGGCGGGAAACTGCTGGGGATCTGTGGCGGCCTGCAGATGCTCGGTGAGCAGGTGCATGACCCGCTGGGCCTCGAAGGTGCGCCGGGTTCCAGTGCCGGTTTGGGGCTGCTGGCGTTCCAGACCCAGCTCGAACAAGAGAAGCAGTTGCGCAATGTGCGTGGTCGCCTGGCGCTGGAAGATGCGCCGGTGGCGGGCTATGAAATTCATGCCGGCGTGACCACCGGATCGGCCCTGGAACATGCCGCCGTGCATCTGGATGACGGCCGCTGTGATGGTGCGCAAAGTGCTGACGGGCAGATTTTCGGCACCTACCTGCACGGGCTGTTCGAATCGCCGGCAGCGTGCAGTGCAGTGCTGCGCTGGGCGGGGTTGCAGGATGTGCAGGCCGTGGATTACCACGCCTTGCGCGAGCGTGATATCGAGCGGCTGGCGGATCTGGTGGAGAAGCATCTGGATACTTCTCTGCTGCGTCAGCTCTGTGGGTTCTGAGGTGGCTGTTGCGGCCCCATCGCGAGCAAGCTCGCTCCCACAGGTTACGAGGTGTAATCAAAATGTATGTTCAGCCTGGATCAATTGTGGGAGCGAGCTTGCTCGCGATGAGGGCCGTCGCCTCCCCGAAGATTTTAAGGAATAAGCAATGCTCCAACTGATCCTCGGCGGCGCCCGTTCCGGCAAGAGTCGCCTGGCTGAAAAACTCGCCATCGACAGCGCCCTGGCCGTGACCTACATCGCCACCAGCCAGCCACTGGACGGAGAAATGAGCGAGCGGGTGGCCCATCACCGCGCCCGTCGTCCTGCCGAATGGGCCTTGATCGAAGAACCGGTGGAACTGGCCCGGGTGCTGCGTGAGTCCGCCCGTGTCGACCGTTGCCTGCTGGTGGATTGCCTGACCCTGTGGCTGACCAATCTGCTGATGCTCGACGATGCCGAGCGCTTGCACGCCGAGCGTGATGCCTTGCTGGACTGCCTGGCGTCGCTGCCGGGTGAAATCATTTTTGTCAGCAACGAGACCGGCATGGGTGTCGTGCCGCTGGGTGAATTGACTCGTCGCTATGTCGATGAAGCCGGTTGGCTGCATCAAGCTCTGGCTGAGCGTTGTCAGCGTGTCGTCCTGACCGTCGCCGGCCTGCCTCTGACTCTGAAAGGAACTGCGTTATGACTCAATCCTGGTGGTTGAACCCGTGCAAGCCGGTCGATACCCAAGTGGTCGAACAGGCCCGGGCGCGGCAACAGCAACTGACCAAGCCGGCCGGCTCCCTCGGTCAGCTGGAAGCGGTGGCGGTGCAGCTGGCGGGATTGCAGGGGCGGGTCAAGCCAAGTCTGGAGCAGGTGTGGATCGCGATTTTTGCCGGCGACCATGGCGTCGTCGCCGAGGGCGTGTCGGCGTTTCCCCAGGAAGTCACCGGGCAGATGCTGCTCAACTTCGTCAGCGGTGGCGCGGCGATCAGCGTGCTGGCGCGGCAACTGGGCGCTTCCCTTGAGGTGGTGGATCTTGGCACGGTGACGCCGTCGCTGAACCTGCCGGGCGTGCGTCATCTGAATGTCGGCCCGGGAACGGCGAATTTTGTACAGGGATCGGCCATGACCCAGGCCCAGGGGCAACTCGCCTTGCAGGCCGGTCGTGACAGCGTGCAGCGGGCAATTGCCACCGGTGCGCAGTTGTTTATCGGTGGCGAAATGGGCATCGGTAACACCACCGCTGCCAGTGCATTGGCGTGTGCGCTACTCGATTGCCCGGTGGTGCATTTGACCGGGCCTGGCACCGGGCTCAATGCCGAAGGTGTCAGCCACAAGGCCCAGGTCATCGAGCGCGCCCTGGCATTGCATGGCGCGCAGCGTGGCGATGCCTTGCAGACCCTGTTCAACCTCGGCGGCTTTGAGATCGCCGCGCTGGTCGGTGCCTATCTTGCGTGTGCCCAGGAAGGTGTCGCGGTGCTGGTGGACGGCTTCATTTGCAGCGTCGCGGCACTGGTTGCGGTGCGCTTGAATCCTGAGTGTCGTCAGTGGCTGTTGTTCGGTCATCGCGGCGCCGAGCCGGGGCATCGTCATGTGCTGGAAACCCTGGATGCACAACCCTTGCTCGATCTCGGCCTGCGGCTTGGCGAAGGCAGTGGTGCGGCGTTGGCTGTGCCGCTGCTGCGCCTGGCTTGCGACCTGCACGGGCAGATGGCGACCTTTGCCGAAGCCGCCGTGGCAGATCGTCCGGCATGACCTTGCGCGTGGATCTGTTGCGTCACGGTGAAACCGAACTTGGCGGCGGATTGCGCGGCAGCATCGATGATGCGTTGACCGACACGGGCTGGGCGCAGATGCGCGTCGCCGTGGTCGGGCAAGGTCCGTGGGACCGGCTGGTCAGTTCGCCGTTGCAGCGTTGTGCGCTGTTTGCCGAGGAACTCGCTGCGCAACTGGGTATTCCGGTGCAACTGGACAAAGACCTGCAAGAGTTGCATTTCGGCGCCTGGGAAGGACAGAGCGCGGCGGCGTTGATGGAAACCGACGCGCAGGCCCTGGGCTTGTTCTGGGCCGATCCCTATTCGTTCACGCCGCCTCAGGGTGAGCCGGTTGCAGACTTTTCGGCACGGGTGCTGGCAGCGCTGGAGCGTTTGCACGCGACCTGTGCCGGTGAGCGTATTCTGCTGATCAGCCATGGCGGTGTGATGCGTCTGTTGCTGGCACAGGCGCGCGGGCTGCCACGGGAGCAACTGCTCAACGTTGAGGTCGGGCATGGCGCGCTGTTTTCGCTGACGGTGGAGCCTGCGGGCGTGTTGAAGGAAGTGCTCTGACCATGCTGCCATTCTGGATCGCCCTGCAATTTCTCAGCAGCCTGCCGATTCGCCTGCCCGGAATGCCTGAGCCCCGGGAACTGGGGCGGTCGTTGCTGTTTTATCCGCTGGTGGGATTGCTCTTTGGCGCGATTCTGTGGGCCGTCAACTGGCTGTTGCTGGGTACACCGACCTTGCTGCACGCGGCGCTGTTGCTGAGCCTTTGGGTGCTGCTCAGCGGCGGCTTGCATCTCGATGGCCTGGCGGACAGCGCCGATGCCTGGCTCGGCGGTTTTGGCGACCGTGAGCGCACGCTGACCATCATGAAAGACCCGCGCAGCGGGCCGATCGCCGTGGTGACGCTGGTGCTGGTGTTGTTGCTTAAATTCACCGCACTGCTGGCGTTGATCGAGCAGCCGCATTCGCTGGCCTTGATCATTGTGCCGTTGATCGGTCGCAGCGCATTGCTCGGCTTGTTCCTGACTACGCCCTATGTGCGTGCCGGTGGCCTGGGCCAGGCATTGGCCGATCATCTTCCGCGTTCGGCGGGCAAGCAGGTGTTGGCGGTCAGCGCGCTGGCCTGTGTGTTGATCGCCGGCGTCAGTGGTGTGCTGGCGCTGGTGTTGGCAGTGCTGGGGTTTGTCTGGTTGCGCCAGGTGATGCTGCGGCGCCTGGGTGGCACGACAGGGGACACGGCGGGCGCGATGCTGGAGTTGCTGGAAGTTGCAGTGCTGGTAGGCTTGGCGTTGGCCTGATCGGGTTGTGTTGAATGTTCCGGCCTCTTCGCGGGCAAGCCCGCTCCCACATTGGAATGCGATCAACTGTGGGAGCGAGCTTGCTCGCGATGGCGATCTACAGGACACCGCCCAATCACTGAACAAACCCCATGCCACTTGATTTAACCGACTCGCGGGTATATACACGCACCATGCTCGATTCCCAATGTTTATGCATCAACCTGCGTCGCGCCGCCCGTGGCGTCAGCAGGCACTACGACGGCGCTCTCGACGGCTTCGGGATCAACGTTGCGCAGTATTCTTTGCTGTGCAATCTGCAGCGTCTGGATCAGCCGAGCATCTCGATCCTGGCCGAGGCCATGGGCCTGGACCGCAGCACCCTGGGGCGCAATTTGCGTGTGCTGGAGGGTGATGGCCTGGTGACGCTGGTCGAGGGCGAGGACATGCGCAACCGCATCGTCCTGCTGACCGAGGCCGGGGCAGAGCGCCTCAAGGCTGCCTTGCCGGCCTGGGAAGCCGCGCAGCAGCGTTTGATCGATCGCCTGGGTGCCGAGAAGCGCGAAACCTTATTGAAGCTGCTGGACGAACTGGCATGATGCCGGTTTTTTCGATCTTAAGCGGGTATATACCCGCTATTGGAGAATAACAATGACATCGATGTGGCGTACTTGCGGCTGGGTTCTGTTGGGGAGTGCGCTGATCCTTGCGTTGTCGCTGGGGGTTCGCCATGGCTTCGGGCTGTTTCTGGCGCCGATGAGCGCCGAGTTTGGTTGGGGTCGTGAAGTCTTTGCCTTCGCCATCGCCCTGCAAAACCTGATCTGGGGCCTCGCCCAGCCATTCACCGGTGCCCTGGCCGACCGCTTCGGCGCAGCGAAAGTGGTGCTGATCGGTGGCGTCCTGTACGCGGCCGGGCTGATTTGCATGGGGCTCTCCGACTCGGCGATGACCCTGTCCCTGAGCGCCGGCCTGCTGATCGGCATCGGACTGTCGGGTACGTCGTTCTCGGTGATCCTGGGGGTGGTCGGCCGCGCGGTGCCACCGGAAAAACGCAGCATGGGCATGGGGATCGCCAGTGCGGCCGGTTCGTTCGGCCAGTTCGCGATGTTGCCCGGCACGCTCGGTTTGATCGGATGGCTTGGCTGGTCTGCGGCGCTGCTGGCGCTGGGCTTGCTGGTGGCGTTGATCGTGCCGCTGGTTGGCATGCTCAAGGACAAGCCGCTGCCCGTCCTGGGCCACGAACAGACCCTTGGCGAAGCGCTGCGCGAAGCCTGCTCCCATTCCGGCTTCTGGTTGCTGGCGTTCGGCTTTTTCGTGTGCGGATTCCAGGTGGTGTTCATCGGTGTGCACCTGCCGGCCTATCTGGTGGATCAACACCTTCCGGCGACGGTCGGCACCACGGTGCTGGCACTGATCGGCCTGTTCAACATCTTCGGCACCTATACCGCTGGATGGCTCGGCGGGCGCATGTCCAAGCCGCGTTTGCTCACCGGGTTGTACTTGCTGCGGGCGGTGGTCATTGCGTTGTTCCTGTGGGCACCGGTGACCACCACCACGGCTTATCTTTTCGGCATGGCCATGGGTTTTTTGTGGCTGTCGACGGTGCCATTGACCAACGGTACGGTGGCGACCTTGTTTGGTGTGCGAAACCTGTCCATGCTCGGTGGGATTGTTTTCCTGTTTCACCAACTCGGTTCGTTCCTGGGCGGCTGGTTGGGTGGCGTGGTGTATGACCGAACCGGGAGTTATGACTTGATCTGGCAAGTGGCGATTCTCTTGAGCCTGTTGGCCGCTGCCCTGAACTGGCCGGTGCGTGAGCGGCCGGTAGAGCGTCTGCAATCACAAATGAGTGCGATATGAACAACCTTTGGCCGCGGATCGCTGTAGCCGCCGTCTGCGCCTTATTGCTGGCGTTGTCGTGGTGGGGCTGGCATCAGGGCGGGCTGGCGCTGATGCAGTTGGGCATGGGTGCTTGCTAGCGAGCGGCGAGGGCGAGTAACGTCGCTTTTGACGAATTATCAAGGATGCACCGACATGCTGATGCGCTGGATTGCAGTCCCCGCGTTGCTGGTGGCGTTTACCGGGCTGGCCTACGCGGCCGAGTGCCCGGAGCTGTTGCAAGGATCACTGCAAAAGCTGCGCGCCAAGGAGTCCATCGATTTGTGCCAGCGCTTCGCCGGTAAACCGTTGGTGGTGGTCAATACCGCAAGCTTCTGTGGCTTTGCTCCGCAGTTCAAAGGCCTTGAGGCGCTGAACCAGCGCTTCAAGGATCAAGGGCTGGAGGTAATTGGCGTTCCGTCCAATGACTTCAAGCAGGAGTCAAAGGATGGTGCCGAGACTGCCAAGGTCTGCTACGTCAACTATGGTGTGACCTTCACCATGACCGAGCCGCAAAGGGTTCGCGGCGACGATGCGACGCACTTGTTCAAGGTCCTCACCAGTCAAAGCAGCGCGCCGAAGTGGAATTTCTACAAGTATGTGGTGGACCGCCAAGGCAAGGTGATCGCCAATTTCTCCAGCCTGACCAAGCCGGACGATCCCGAGTTCATTGCGGCGGTGGAAAAGGCCCTGGCTTCGCCACCACTTGTTTCGACCCCCTGACCTGTAGGAGCGAGCTTGCTCGCGAAAATCTCAAGGCGCCTCGTTCATCCAGTAAACACACGTCATCGTTCGCGTCCATCGCGAGCAGGCTCGCTCCTACAAATGAAAAGCCCCGCCTCCGTGAGGAGAGCGGGGCTTTTTTGATTTCGATGGCGAGCGGTTCAGGCTCGCCGGGAATCATCAGAAGCGGTAGGTCGCACCGAGACCGAAGCCGTTCGCGTAGTTGTCATACTTGGCGTTGTAGGTCTGGCCATGGTCGTCGCCGTTGACCTTCACCGATTCCTCGCGCAGGTACGAGTACGCCAGGTCGATGGTCAGGTCGTCGGTCGGACTCCAGCCGGCACCCACGCTGAAAATCGTGCGATCGCCAGTCGGGATGCGTGGGGAACGGTCGACGTTGTTGGTCGGTGCCTGGTCAACGGACAGGCCGGTACGCAGTACCCATTGCTTGTTCAACTGGTAGGACGCGCCGATGGCGTGAGCCCAGGTATCGTGCCAGTTCTGTTCTTCGGTGATGGTGCCGAACTGGCCGTTCAGAACCGCCGGAACACCTGTGTTTTCAACGGTGATTTCTTTCAGGCGGCTCCAGCGGGTCCAGGTGCTGCCTGCGTAAAGAGTCCACTTGTCGTCGAGCTGGTGAGTGACCGAAAAGTCCACCGATTCAGGCGTGGTCACATCCAGCGAAGCGTCGTACTTCTGGCTCGGGTTCTGGCCGACCAGGCCCAGCAGGTTGTAGTTGACCTTGGTGTCACCCTCGAGCTTGTACTTCACTTTCGAGTGGTAGGTCAGGCCGACACGGGTGCTGTCGGTGGCTTGGACCAGCACGCCGATGTTGTAGCCCAGGGCGGTGTCGTCACCCTTGATCTTGACATGACCATCGGGCAAGTTCGTTAAGGTCGGCAAGGCCGTTATGTTCGATTCCAGGCTGCCGTCGATGCGGTTGATGGTCGGGCCGAAACCGATGGAAACCTTGTCGTTGAAGGCGTAGCTGACAGTCGGTTGCACGGTGACGATCTTGACTTCGCTCTTGCTGCCGAAGTAACGACCCTCAAAGCCGTTTTCGTAGTCGGTTACCAGGCCGAACGGGGCGTATATGCCAATACCGAAGGCCCAATGGTCGTCGATTGGCTTGACGTAGTAACCCATGGGCACGGCGATGAACGGAACCATGTCGCCGTCATTGCTGCCACGGTTGTTCGGGGAGGAGCTTGCGTGGCTGATGTCAGTGTGTGCGTCGATCATCGCAACACCGCCGGTAACTTGTTCGCGCTTGATGCGCGACATGCCGGCAGGGTTGCCAAAAATGGTGGATGCGTCGTCGGCAGAGGAAGATCGCCCGGCAAAACCTGACCCCATCCCGCTGATGCTTTGTTCGTTGAGGGCAAAGCCACTTGCAAAGATCTGGGTGGATGCCATGGCAACGGCGAGACTAATGGTGGTTTTGAGCATTACTTTTTTCATTATTAGAACTCCTGGTGATCACCGGGGCGAAAATTACCAACATTTTCGTTCCGGCGCCATAGGCTGTATGCCTTGATTTAGAGCGGTTTTGTAGGACAATCCGACCAGAATCGCGGCGTGTTGCGCGATCTTTGGATCCAAGGGTGTCAGCAGGCTACCTGATTCAACGGTGAAACACAGGTTTGCCAGGCGCAGGTGAAATCACGCAGACGTCCCTGGGGCTGAAATGTCTGGCGCCAGATTCTGGCCATACCCAGCAAATCATCAGGGGCGGGGAGGGGGGTGTTCTGTTCTTCCACCAGCAGCCAGGCGATGGCTGTGGCGTAACGCAGGTTGACGGTCAACTCGAGGTGCGGGCCACTCAGGAACGCATGCTGGCTGGCCAGGCCGCGGACCAGGCTCGCACGCTCCGGATCAAGGGCCAGGTAATGGTCCCAAAGGGCCTGGTGACGGGGCTCGGCGATGCGGTACAGGCCGTGCCCACGGCGGTCATGCAGGGCGGAACCAAGGGCGGACTGGCTGGCGGCAATGCCCAGCAGCAGGGATTCGGCCGTAGCGCTATGTTGTCCGAGATAGATCAATGTCGGACGAATCACATAACGGCACAGTTCGCTGGCAGCGATACCCATAAAACCCTCGAAACCTGAAATGGACGGCGACACCTGAAGGGGGGCTTGGCAGCTGTGAATCGACTCAGGCTCGCCGCAAGCGGGTCAAGCCGCTTGAGTTGAAGTGTAGTGTCATATTCGCGCTGTAAAGGCCTGTTTTTAAAATATTTCCAGCGATCAGTTATAACCGTTATATCGGATCGTGCTTAGTCGTGATTCGAGGAAAGGGAAATATCGGGCAATAAAAAGCCCCGCTTTTCGGGCAGGGCTTTTGGGTTTTTCAGCCTTTCTGGCGTTTCAGGCAACCAGTGCCTGACGGGTACGCTCGATCACGGCCTGCAGCGGCTCGGCGCTGGAGTATTGATCGGGGTACAGGCGTTCGCTGTGACGAGCGATGCCGTGTTCGTTGACCAGGGTGAAGCTGAAGCAGCCTTTGCGAGCGGCCATGATCAGGCAGTTCATTGGTGCAAAAGCGTTGGTTAGGGTGCGAATGGCATCCTGAGTCTGGATTTGAGTAGACATTATTGGGTGTTCCTACAAATGACACGGATAAGAACCGTGCAACGTTAAAACGTTCCAGTAACGTCGATCACCATTGATCGAACGAAGAACCCGACTGGAACAAAGCAGCCAGTTTGAAGCGCTGATAAGTTGGCGCGCTTGGGCTGGCAGGTAGGTACTTAGGAGGGCAGGCAACACATCGAGGGCAAAGGTTCTGGGCCCGGGGTGAAGATCCTGATCAATTTGCAGGTTGGTTCGAGCAGAGTAGGCAGGCGGAGCAACATCCTTTGCTTTCGATTCAAAGGTTGTGTTGGCGCAAGATTTACCTGGAAACCATCGAGGTGGTCGATCCCGCTTGTTCGGTGGAGGCTTCCGTCGGGAAGGCTGACCGGGGGGATTTGTTCGACCAGAATTGACTTTCAGCTTGGTACTAACGCCGCGGATACTAACGGATTGAACTGGGCAAGGGAAGTGTGGTAGCGAAAAAAGTTTCCTGACCGGTGCCTGATCGGGCTGTTTTGTCTTGTGGAGGCGCGCATAAAGCTGCAAGGCCTGGGATTCATGCGCCCTGTTTCGGGACAAAATCCGACCATCGGTCATCGACGTTTGTAGCCGCGCAGCCGTCTGGACACCGGGTTTGCCAGGGCTTATCCCCAGGCATGACAAAAAAATGCGCCGAAAAAGTGCATGGATATAACCATCGTAAAGGCACTTGTGCACATTAGTTGCGCGGTCTGTCACCCCGCTGTCATCTCACGTTCAAGCGTAATGGCTGCCTGTAACCAAAATTTAAGTCAATGAAAAACATCGCTTTTTTTTACTGGTGAAAAAATCGTCAGTTTGACTGCGAGCCCCATTCCACAGGGCTTTGAGCGAGTTCAAGGGCGGTTGTCCACTGAGTTATCCACAGCTTCTGTGGATTGTCCCGAGCGCTTGCTCTAGGACGGGCGTGCCGGGATATTTTCAGCTTTACCTGTAAGAAAAAGAGAGTAAAGTTGCGCGCCTTCTGATCTGCCCCACAGTGCTTTATGAAGTTTCGCTCAGCCCCTGTTTCCTCTTCCTCCACACCGCCCTCTGTTGCCCCTACCAAGCGCTTTTCCATGCGCGTGGCGGAGTGGCTGTTGGACAGCCCGCATCTGGGCGAAAACCGTAACGTCAAACACATCGCCGGACGTTTGCTCAAGCAACCGGCCCGTGAAGGCGTGGTGGCTGCGCAAAGTCGCCTTGGCCAGTTGATGTGCCGCGAATGCGGGAATGCCCGGGACCGCCGGATCGGTCAGGACCTGCTGCGTCAGGCCGCTCGGGCAGGCGATCACCGCGCTCAACAGGAACTGGGGCTGATCGAAGACTGAGCTGTCCAAGACCGGACGCCTTGGTTAACCTTCAGGCTTTATCCGAATGGCAGGAGTGGCTATGGCAATGGACTTGACCAGCGTATTGCTGGGGCTGGCAGCGGCTGCGTTGCCGTTGCTGGTATTGGCCTGGCAACTTCAGCGTCGGGCCAGCACCACGCAAGCCGATGTCGCGCTGCTGCAAGAACGCCTGGCCATGGCGCAACTGGCGCAGGACGGATTGAATGCACAACTCGAATCCAGCCGCGATGAAGCGGCTGATCTGACCCAGGCCAACGCCGCCAAACAGGCCGATCTGGCTGCGCTGCGTCGTGAAGTCGAACTGCTGCAGATCGAGCGCGACGACGCCCGGGACGCCGCCCATGCGTGGAATATCGAACGCGCCGGCAAAGAAGCCGAATTGCGCCGTCTGGATGCCCAGGCCGCGTCGCTCAATGCCGAATTGCGCGAGCAACAGGACAGCCATCAGCAACGCCTCAACGACCTGCAAGGTTCGCGAGACGAGTTGCGCGCGCAGTTTGCCGAGCTGGCGGGGAAAATTTTCGATGAGCGCGAGCAGCGTTTTGCCGAAACCAGCCAGCAGCGCCTGGGGCAGTTGCTCGATCCACTCAAGGAACGCATCCAGTCCTTCGAAAAACGTGTCGAGGAAAGCTATCAGAACGAGGCCCGTGAGCGTTTCTCCCTGGCCAAGGAGCTGGAGCGCTTGCAACAGCTGAATTTGCGCTTGAGCGATGAAGCCACCAACCTGACCCGCGCCTTGAAAGGGCAGAAGACCCAGGGCAATTGGGGCGAGCTGATTCTTGAGCGCGTGCTCGAGCATGCGGGGCTGGAGAAGGGCCGCGAGTACCAGACTCAGGTCAATCTCAAGGGGCCGGACGGCGAGCGCTTCCAGCCGGACGTGATCATTTATCTGCCGGGCGACAAGCAGGTGGTGGTCGACTCCAAGGTCAGCCTGACGGCCTATCAGCAATACGTCGCGGCTGAGGACGAGGCCATCGGCCAGATCGCCATCAAGCAGCACGTCCTGTCGTTGCGCAATCACGTCAAAGGCCTGGCCGGCAAGGATTACAAGCGCCTCGATGGCTTGCACAGCCTGGATTTCGTGTTGCTCTTCGTGCCGATCGAGGCGGCGTTTTCTGCCGCGTTGCAGGCTGAGCCGACGCTGTTTCAGGAGGCATTCGACCGCAATATCGTGATCGTCAGCCCCACTACGTTGCTGGCGACCCTGCGGGTCATCGACAGCCTGTGGAAACAGGAGCGCCAGAGCCAGAATGCCCGGGAAATCGCCGAGCGGGCCGGGTGGCTGTACGACAAGTTCGTGCTGTTCATCCAGGATCTGGACGAGGTCGGCAATCGCCTGCAGCAACTGGACAAGGCCTACAGTTCGGCACGCAACAAGCTGACAGAGGGTCGCGGCAACCTGGTCAGTCGCAGTGAACAACTCAAGCTGCTGGGCGCGCGGGCAAGCAAGAGTCTGCCGGCGGACTTGCTGGAGCGGGCGATGACCGATGTGGATGGGTTGGTCGAGTTACCGGAGTAGCCCCGGGCGAGCGTGGACCTTGTGGCGAGGGGGCTTGCCCCCGTTCGGCTGCGCAGCAGTCGTCAGTCCGGCAACGCGTTTTATCTGAAGAGGCTCATTGAATGGTTTGGGGCCGCTGCGCAGCCCAACGGGGGCGAGCCCCCTCGCCACAGGAGGCTGTGTTGAACCTCGTTACAATGGTATGTACCGGCTCAACAACGCCCGCAATGCCGCCGGTTTCACCGGTTTGGCCAGGTAATCCAGCCCCGCGGCATGCACCAGGTCGACCGTCTCCGGCCGGCCATCGGCGCTGATCACCACGCCAGGGACCGGCTCGCCCATTTGCGTGCGCAACCAGGCCATCAAATCGGTTCCGGTCTCGCCATGATCGAGGTGGTAGTCCACCAGCGCCAATTGCGGGCGCATGCCTTCGCCCAGCAACGCGGCGCATTCCTCGCGATTGCGCGCGGTCCAGACCTGGCAACCCCAGCGGCTGAGCAGGCTGTTCATGCCGATCAGGATGCTGTCTTCATTGTCGATACACAGCACCTGCGCGCCATTGAGCAATTTGCCATTGAACTCGGCGACCTTGACCGGCGCTGCGGTTTGCGCCCGGGCCAGCGGCACACTGACGCTGAACACGCTACCGCGTCCCGGCCAGGAGCGTACGCGCAAGGTATGACCGAGCACGCGACATAGCCCGTCGGCAATCGCCAGCCCCAGGCCGAGGCCTTTTTCGGCTCGGGTCTGGTGGCTGTCGAGGCGCTTGAACTCTTCGAAAATCACCTGCAATTTATCTTCCGGAATACCTGGCCCGCGGTCCCAGACTTCCAGGCACAGTTGCTCCTTGTGCCGGCGAACCCCCAGTAGTACCGGCCCTTTGCCGTAGCGGAAAGCGTTGGTCAGGAAGTTCTGCAAAATCCGTCGCAGCAATTTGATGTCGCTGTCGACCCGTAACGTGCTTGCGCGAACCCGGAACTCCAGTTTTTGCTCTCGCGCCAGCACCTTGAACTCTGTACCGAGGGTATCGAACAGTTCGTTGAGGGCGAATGGCTGGCGATTCGGATTGATCTTGCCGTTTTCCAGGCGGGAAATGTCCAGCAAGTCGCTGATCAAGTCCTCGGCCGAGCGCAGCGAACTGTCCAGGTGTCCGACCAGTTTCTGCGCTTCGCCGGACAAACCATCTTCCTGATGGGAGAGGGCGGCGGAGAACAGCCGCGCCGCATTCAACGGTTGCATCAAGTCATGGCTGACGGCCGCGAGGAAACGGGTCTTGGACTGGTTGGCCGCCTCGGCGGTGCCTTTGGCTTCGGTCAGGGCAACGTTGAGCTGCGACAATTCGTGGGTCCGTTCGGTGACCCGTTGCTCCAGGCCTTCGTTGGCTTCGGTCAGCGCCTGTTCGGCTTCGCGGAACGCGGTGATGTCGGTGAAACTCATGACGAAGCCGCCGCCGGGCATCGGGTTGCCGATCAGTTCGATCACCCGACCATTGGGGAACATCCGCTCGGAAGTATGCGCGCGGCCCTGACGCATCCAGTGCAGGCGGCGGGCAACGTGCACTTCGGCTTCGCCGGGGCCGCACAATCCGCGCTCGGCGTTGTAGCGAATGATGTCGGCAATGGGGCGGCCGATACTGATCAAGCCGTCCGGGTAATTGAACAGTTCAAGATAGCGACGGTTCCAGGCCACCAGTTTCAACGACTGGTCGACCACGCTGATGCCCTGGGTGATGTTCTCGATGGCGCCTTGCAGCAAGGCGCGGTTGAATTGCAGCACCTCCGAGGCTTCGTCGGCGATGCGCACGACGTCCTCCAGTTGCATCTCGCGGCCTTCAATGGCGGCTTTTACCACCGCGCGGGTCGAAGAGGCACCAAGCACACCGGCCAGCAAGCGTTCGGTGTGGGAGATCCATTCACTGTCGGCGTTCTGGTTCGGGTTGAAGCCCTTGCCCTGGCGATAGGCAAAACGGATGAAGCTTTGACGGGCGCGTTCTTCGCCGACGAAGCGCGCCGCCAGTTGCAGCAGGTCATTGATCTGCACTGCCAGCATCGAGCGTGCGCTGGGGCGGGCGCTGATTTCCTGGCCGATGAAGCGGCCTGCCTGCCAGTGCTCGGAAACCCGGGTGCGGGACAGCACCGAAACCCAGGCGAACAATGTGAAGTTGCCTGCCAGCGACAGCACCACGCCCTGGGTCAGCGGGGTGATCGGCAGGTTCAGTGGATTGCTGTGCAACCAGGCCAGCCCCGGGAACGTGTTCAAGGACAGGCCGAGGCTGAGGGCGGCAATCGGCAGGATCAAGGTGTAGAACCACAGGAAGGTGCCTGCGGCGAGGCCAGCGAAAACGCCGCGGCGGTTGGCCTGTTTCCAGTACAGGGCACCGAGCATGGCGGGGGCCAGCTGGGTCACGGCGGCGAAGGCGATCTGGCCGATTGTCGCCAGGCTGGCGGTCGAGCCCAGCAGGCGATAACTGACATAGGCCAGCAGCAGAATGACCACGATGCTGACGCGTCGCACCGACAGCATCCACTGGCGGAACACTTCGAACGGGCGCTCGGCGTTGTTGCGACGCAGCAGCCAAGGCAGCAGCATGTCGTTGGACACCATGGTCGACAGCGCCACGCTGGCCACGATCACCATGCCGGTGGCGGCCGATGCACCACCGATAAACGCCAGCAGAGCCAATGCCGGATGCGCCTGGGCCAGGGGCAGGCTGATGACGAACGAGTCCGGCAACACCGAGCTGGGCAGCATCATCTGGCCGGCCAGGGCGATCGGCACGACAAACAAGGCGGCGAGGGCGAGGTAGGCCGGGAATACCCACTTGGCCAGGCGCAGATCCTGGGGATCGATGTTCTCGACAACGGTCACGTGGAACTGCCGTGGCAGGCAAATGATCGCCATCATCGCCACACCGGTCTGCACTACCATCGACGGCCAGTTGATGGTTTCCTTCCAGTACTGTTCAAGGCGCGGCGCAAGCATGGCCTGGTCGAACAGGTCGTCGAAACCGTCGTACAGGCCATAGGTCACGAAGGCGCCGACGGCGAGAAACGCGAACAGCTTCACCAATGATTCGAAGGCGATGGCCAGCACCATGCCGCGGTGGTGCTCCGTGGCGTCGAGGTTGCGGGTACCGAAGACGATGGTGAACAGCGCCAGCACCAGCGACACAATCAGAGCGGTGTCCTGGGCGCGGGTGCCCATGGCGTCGGCACCGGCGCCGATAAGCAGGTTCACGCCGAGCACGATGCCTTTGAGCTGTAGCGCAATGTAGGGCAACACACCGACCAGGCAAATCAGCGCCACCACCACCGCCAGCGACTGGGATTTGCCATAGCGTGCGGCGATGAAGTCGGCGATCGAGGTGATGTTCTCCTGTTTGCTGATCATCACCATTTTTTGCAGGACCCACGGCGCGCCGACCAGCAACAGGATCGGCCCGAGGTAGATCGGCAGGAACGACCAGAGCTGTTCGGCGGCCTGGCCCACGGCGCCGAAAAAGGTCCAGCTGGTGCAGTAGACCGCCAGCGACAGGCTATACACCCACGCCCGCACACGCGGCGGCAAGGGCGCGCTGCGACGGTCGCCATAGAAGGCGATGGCGAACAGGATGGCCATATAGGCCAGGGCGACGACGGCAATCAGCCCGGTGGACAGCGACATGGGGACTCCAGACAAAAGACATCCGGACCTCCCGCCCGGACAGACAGTCTCGCACGACCGCCAGCGTTAGTCAGTGTCGACCAAGGTCGTGGCGTGGCGGGGTGTCGCAGGTTGATTCTCAGTGTCTGGACTGGCCCCTTCGCGAGCAAGCCCGCTCCCACAGTTGATCGCGTTTTTCCTGAAGGAAACCGCTCGAATGTGGGAGCGGGCTTGCTCGCGAAGGGCGGTATTACGGAATCAACGCGATTTCGATCAAGCGATGCAGTTCTTCAAGCTCCAATGGCGCCTCGGCAAACAGGATGCGAAACACCGTCGGCGCGGCGATCAGATTGATCAACCGATCGACACTGGGCCTGGGCTCATCCGGATAGCGATCCAGAATCGTCTGCAATTGCCCGCCAATGATGGTCGCGCAATAACTCGGCTTCAACGCCGCCTGCACGTCGCACAGCATGTTGCGGCCGGGTTCGGAGCTCATCTCGTCCAGGTACTGCTCCGCCCAGGCCCGCACGTCGCCGTGAAGGCTGCCGGTGTTGGCCGGTTCGTTGTCGGGCTGCATGCGGGCGAGGGCGACGTCTGCCAGCAGCGCCGACACATCGCCCCAGCGTCGATAGATGGTGGACGGCGTGACGCCCGCGCGCGCTGCAATTTGCGGCACCGTCACGCTGGCGCGGTCCTGCTCCTCAAGGAGTTGACGCACGGCCGAATGAATCGATTCTTGCACCCGGGCGCTGCGGCCGCCGGGGCGTAATGTGGGAGCTGTCATCCTGTGTTTCCTGTATTGCACCGGATCTTACGGCTGGCAACCGGTCCTGAAAGCCATGCATCGGACCTTAACACAAAGAATTTGCTTTAAGAGGGATCCAGTAGCACACTCCGCAAAAGCAAAAAATTAGCTTTTGCGGAGTGTGTCGATGCCCGGTTCTCATTCAAATCGTGCCAGCCTGTGGTTTCTGGCCGTTACCTTGCTCAGTTTCCTGGCGGCCTCCACTGCGCCGACGCCGCTGTATCACCTGTATCAGGAGCAGATGCAGTTTTCGGCAGCGACCTTGACCCTGATTTTCGGCGTGTACGCCCTCAGCCTGTTGGCGGCGTTGCTGACAGTCGGCTCGCTGTCGGATTACCTGGGGCGCAAACCGGTGATCTTTACGGCGGTGATGCTGAACATCCTGGCGATGTTGCTGTTTATCCATGCCGACAGCGTCGCCTGGCTGATCAGTGCCCGGGTGCTGCAGGGGTTCGCCACCGGCATGGCCACCGCGGTTCTGAGTGCAACGCTGCTCGACACCGACCGCGAGCAGGGGCCGCTGGTCAACAGCGTCGCGCCTTTACTCGGGATGGCTCTGGGGGCGCTGGGTTGTGGTGTGTTGGCCGAGTTTGCCCCCGCGCCGCTGCATTTGACCTTCTGGCTGCTGCTGGCCCTGTTCGCGATGCAGGCCGTGTATGTCTGGCGATTGCGGGAAAGCGTCTCGCGCCAGCCTGGTGTGTGGGCCTCATTGCGACCGACCCTGCATGTGCCGGCTCAGGCACGTTCCACTTTGTGGCGGGTGTTGCCGCTCAATACGGCGGTCTGGGCACTCGGCGGTTTTTACGCGTCGCTGGCACCTTCGCTGGTGCGCACGGCGACTGGCTCGACCTCGAATCTGATTGGCGGGGCGACCGTCGCCGCATTGACGGTGACCGGCGCCCTGATGATTTACACCCTGCGCAATCAGGCTGTGACCAAGGCGCTGCAACTGGGCGCCTGTTCGCTGCCGGCGGGAGTCGCCCTGATTCTACTGGGCGTGCACAGCGCCAGTTTGCCGCTGTTTTTCCTCGGCACGCTGGTCGCCGGTTGCGGTTTCGGCGCCGGTTTCCTCGGGGCGGTGCGTAGTCTGGTGCCGCAGGCCTTGCCCCATGAGCGCGCCGGGTTGATGTCGGCATATTATGCGCTGAGTTATCTGGCGTTCTGCCTCCCGGCGCTACTGGCCGGGAACCTGGAGCGGACGTTTGGTCTGGTGGCAACGACCGATGGTTATGGTGCGATGCTGATTGTGCTGGCTCTCAGCGCAATGGCGAGTCTACTGCGATCACGTTCGGCCAAGGTCTGCGAGGCCAACCGGTAGGAACGACTCGGATATTGGTGATCGAATCGGAAGGGAGTGTCTGACGCTATATAAGTTATATCGATAAGATATAGAGATATTACCCGTTATATAGATATTCTATTCGGATCTAACATGGGCTCTACCTCACGAGAGGACAGGAGTTCGCCATGACATGCGCCAATAGCATCAAGCCCGGAATCAAACCTTTCAGTCATTTGCAGCATCCCCGCGAGGTGATCCGCCAGTTCACCCCCAACTGGTTCGCGGCCACCATGGGCACCGGCGTGTTGGCGTTGGCACTGGCGCAGTTGCCGGTTGCCACACCTGCCTTGCACGCCTTTGCCGAAGCCCTCTGGCTGTTCAATATCGCTCTGTTTCTGCTGTTTACGGCGCTATACACGGCGCGCTGGGTGCTGTTTTTCGACGAAGCGCGGCGGATTTTCGGTCACTCCACGGTTTCGATGTTTTTCGGCACCATCCCCATGGGGCTGGCGACCATCATCAATGGCTTCCTGGTGTTTGGCCTGCCGCGCTGGGGCGACGGTGTGATTCACCTCGCCGAGGTGCTGTGGTGGTTGGATGTGGTCATGTCGCTGGCCTGCGGCGTGCTGATTCCCTACATGATGTTCACCCGTCAGGAGCACAGCATCGACCAGATGACAGCGGTCTGGCTGTTGCCGGTGGTCGCGGCAGAAGTGGCGGCCGCCAGCGGGGGCCTGTTGGCGCCGCATTTGGCAGACGCTCATTCGCAACTGGTGATGCTGGTGACCAGCTATGTGCTCTGGGCGTTTTCCCTGCCGGTGGCCTTCAGCATCCTGACCATTCTGTTGCTGCGCATGGCCCTGCATAAACTGCCCCACGAAAACATGGCCGCCTCGAGCTGGCTGGCCCTTGGCCCGATCGGCACCGGTGCGCTGGGCATGCTGGTACTGGGCGGCGATGCACCGCTGATTTTCGCGGCCAACGGTATGCCGGGAATCGGTGAGATTGCCGCAGGATTGGGTCTGGTGGCCGGCATCACCTTGTGGGGCTTCGGCCTGTGGTGGATGCTGATGGCGTTGCTGATCACTGTGCGCTACCTGCGTGCCGGCATTCCCTTCAATCTTGGCTGGTGGGGCTTCACTTTCCCGCTGGGCGTCTATTCTCTGGCGACGTTGAAACTGGCCAGTACCTTGAACTTGATGTTCTTCAGTGTGTTTGGCTGCGTGCTGGTGGCGTTGCTGGCGGTGATGTGGCTGATCGTCGGCAAGCGCACGGTGCTGGGCGCCTGGCGTGGCGAGCTGTTTGTCTCGCCGTGCATTGCCGGATTGAAGAAATAACCGGCAAAGATTAGGTAAGGTGTGGCCTGGATCGACTTTTGATAATCCAATAAGAATCCAGGCCACTCGCTACCTAACATCAGGGACACATGGAAGATGAGTCACCCCTCACAGTTCACCTTGCTGCGCACCCGGCGCTTCCTGCCGTTCTTCATCACCCAGTCCCTCGGGGCGTTCAACGACAACGTGTTCAAGCAGTCGTTGATCCTGGCCATTCTGTACAAGCTGACCATCGAAGGTGACCGCTCTGTCTGGGTCAATCTGTGTGCGCTGCTGTTTATCCTGCCGTTTTTCCTGTTCTCGGCCCTGGCCGGGCAATTCGGGGAAAAGTTCGCCAAGGACGCGTTGATCCGCCTGATCAAGCTTGGGGAAATCGCCATCATGGCGGTCGGCGCCGTCGGCTTCATGTTCGATCACCTGTCGTTGATGCTGCTGGCGCTGTTCGCCATGGGCACCCATTCGGCGCTGTTCGGGCCGGTGAAGTACTCGATCCTGCCGCAGGCCCTGCGGGAAGATGAACTGGTAGGCGGCAACGGCCTGGTGGAAATGGGCACCTTCCTGGCGATCCTGGCCGGTACCATTGGCGCCGGGGTCATGATGTCTTCGGCGCATTACGCGCCGGTGGTGTCCACGGCGATCATCGGCATTGCCGTGCTCGGCTACCTGGCCAGCCGCAGCATTCCCCGGGCGGCGGCGGCCACGCCGCAAATGCGCCTGAACTGGAACATTTTCAGCCAGTCCTGGGCCACGTTGAAGCTGGGCTTGGGGCAAACGCCGGCGGTGTCACGCTCGATTGTCGGCAACTCGTGGTTCTGGTTTGTCGGGGCGATATACCTGACGCAGATCCCGGCCTATGCCAAGGAATGGATGCACGGTGACGAAACCGTTGTGACGCTGATTCTGACGGTGTTCTCGGTCGGCATCGCATTGGGTTCGATGCTGTGCGAGAAACTCTCCGGGCGCAAAGTCGAGATTGGTCTGGTGCCGTTCGGATCGTTCGGCCTGACCGTTTTCGGCCTGCTGCTGTGGTGGCATTCGGGCTCAATACCGGAAAGCGCCGCCGGCCATGGCTGGATCGAGATCCTCGGTTTTGGTCACGCCTGGCTGGTGTTGCTCGACATCCTCGGCCTGGGTGTCTTCGGCGGTTTCTACATCGTGCCGCTGTACGCGCTGATCCAGTCACGTACCGCGGAGAACGAACGGGCGCGGGTGATTGCCGCCAACAACATCCTCAACGCGTTGTTCATGGTGGTGTCGGCGATTGTCTCGATCGTCTTGCTGAGTGTGGCCGAACTGTCGATCCCGCAACTGTTCCTGGTGGTGTCGTTGCTGAACATCGGCGTCAACGCCTACATCTTCAAGATCGTCCCCGAGTTCACCATGCGTTTCATGATCTGGCTGCTCAGCCATTCCATGTACCGCGTCGAACATCGCAATCTGGATTTGATTCCCGATGAAGGCGCGGCGTTGCTGGTGTGCAATCACGTGTCATTCGTCGACGCCTTGCTGATTGGCGGCGCGGTACGTCGGCCGATTCGCTTTGTCATGTACTACAAGATCTACAACCTGCCGGTGCTGAACTTCATCTTCCGTACCGCGGGGACGATTCCGATTGCCGGGCGCCAGGAAGACATCCAGATATATGAACAAGCCTTCACGCGCATTGCCCGATATCTGAAGGACGGTGAGCTGGTGTGCATTTTTCCCGAGGGTAAATTGACCGCCGATGGCGAGATCAACGAGTTCAAGGGCGGCTTGACGCGGATTCTCGAAGAGACCCCGGTGCCGGTGATTCCGTTGGCTTTGCAGGGGTTGTGGGGGAGTTTCTTCAGCCGCGATCCCGGTAAAGGGCTGTTTCGCCGGTTGTGGTCGCGGGTGACGTTGGTGGCAGGGCCGGCGGTGGCGGTTGAGGTGGCGGAGCCGGTCAAGTTGCAGGCGTTGGTGGGGGATTTGCGTGGGGCCGTCAGATAGCGGTTGTATGCGCGCGGGCCGCTTCGCGAGCGCTCCCACAAGGGATCCACAGTGTGTCGCAGATTGTCGCAACACCTTCGATTCCTGTGGGAGCGAGCTTGCTCGCGATGGCGGTCTGAAAGTTAAGCGCTGACCTTCAGGCCAACCAACCCGGAAATGATCAACGCCACACTCGCCAACCGCACCAGCGCCATGGACTCGCCAAACAGAATGATCCCGGCGATCACCGTGCCTACGGCGCCGACACCGGTCCAGATCGCATAGGCCGTACCCAGCGGCAATTCCTTCATCGCAAGGCCGAGCAAACCAAGGCTGATAGCCATGGCCGCAACGGTCAACACAGTGGGGAGCGGGCGGGTGAAGCCGTCGGTGTACTTGAGGCCGACGGCCCAGCCCACTTCGAACAGGCCGGCGAAAAACAGAATGATCCAGGACATGAAGACCTCCATCGTCTGACGGGGTCGTCCCCTGATTAATGACTCGATCGAGCCGCGAGGTCGTCCTCGCGTTGCGCAATATAGTGCCCAGCATTAACCCGGGGATCAAGTTTTCAACTCAGTTACTGGCCTGTTGCGCCGCCATTTCCCGATCCTGTTTCTCGCTCATGCGGCGGAAATACGTCGAAAGCAATGCCCCGGAAATGTTGTGCCACACGCTGAACAAGGCGCTCGGCACCGCCGCCAGTGGCGAGAAGTGTGCACTCGCCAACGCGGCACCCAATCCGGAGTTCTGCATGCCGACTTCCAGGGCCAGGGACTTGCGCTGGGCCAGAGGCAGCTTGAACAGGCGCCCGGTGAAATAGCCCAGCAGGTAGCCGAAGCTGTTGTGCAGCATGACCACGGCCATGATCAACAGACCGGACTCTGCGATCTTCGCCTGGCTGGCGGCGACGACTGCGGTGACGATGATCACGATGCTGACCACCGACACCAGCGGCAACACGTCCACGGCATGGCGAACCTTGTCGCCGAGCACCCGTTGAGCAACCACGCCCAGCACGATCGGCAACAGCACCACTTGCAGGATCGACCAGAACAACTCCATGAACGACACCGGCAACCAGGCCGAGGCCAGCAGCCAGATCAGGGCTGGGGTCAGCAGCGGGGCGAGGAGGGTGGTGACGGCGGCGATGGCCACCGACAGCGCCAGGTCGCCACGGGCCAGCCAGGTCATCACGTTCGACGAGGTGCCGCTTGGGCAGCAGCCGACCAGAATCACGCCGACGGCGATTTCCGGCGGCAAGTGGAACACCTGGCAGAGCAACCACGCCACGCCCGGCATGATCACGAAATGGGCAACCACGCCCAGGGCCACGCGCCAAGGATGGCGAGCGACTTCGGCGAAGTCTTCGAGTTTGAGGGTCAGGCCCATGCCGAACATCACCAGCCCCAGCAAGGGCACGATGGCGCCTTTGAGGCCGATGAACCATGCCGGCTGCAGAAACGCCACGACAGCGAAAATCAGTACCCAGTAAGCGAAGGTGTTGCCGACAAAACGACTTAATGCAGCCAGTGCGCGCATGGCCTGATCCTTATTTTAAGTGACTCTACAACCCCCCCCTGTAGGAGCGAGCTCGCTCGCGATGGTGTGTCAGACAAAGAGGGGCTACTGACACTCCATCGCGAGCAAGCTCGCTCCTACATTAGAGATCAAAAGGCGTTAGATCCCCTGCGGAGTCTCTTCGCCACCCAGCGCTTCAACCAGCGCCGGCAGGAAATCGCCGAAGGTCAGCATCATCAGGGTGAAGCTGGCGTCCAGTTGGCCCAGGGCTTCGTCGCCGCCGTCCTGTTCCGCCTGGTCTTGCAGCAGGTCTTCGAACTTCAGGCGCTTGACCACCATTTTGTCGTCGAGGACGAAGGACAGTTTGTCCTGCCAGGCCAGGGACAGTTGAGTGACCACTTTGCCGGTGCTCAGGTGCAGCTGGATTTCTTCGCTGGTCAGGTCCTGGCGCTTGCAGCGCACGATGCCGCCGTCTTCGTGAGTGTCGCGCAGTTCGCACTCGTCCAGCACAAAGAAGTCGTCCGCGGCTTTCTGGGTGGTGACCCACTCGGTCATGGTCGCGGTCGGGGACATCTTCACGGTCAGCGGGCGCACCGGCAGGGTGCCGATCACTTCACGCAGGGTCGACAGCAAGTCTTCGGCGCGTTTCGGGCTGGCCGAGTTGACCAGGATCAGGCCCTGTTTCGGCGCGATGGCGGCGAAGGTCGACGAGCGGCGGATAAAGGCGCGGGGCAGGAAGGCCTGGATGATTTCATCCTTGATCTGATCGCGCTCCTTCTTATATACCTTGCGCATTTGCTCGGCTTCGATCTCTTCGACCTTTTCCTTGACGGCGTCACGCACGACGCTGCCTGGCAAAATACGTTCTTCCTTGCGCGCGGACACCAGCAGGAAGTCACCGCTGACGTGTACCAGTGGCGCATCTTCGCCTTTGCCGAATGGCGCGACGAAACCGTAGGTGGTCAACTCCTGGCTTGCACATGGGCGCGCCAGTTTGGTGGCCAGTGCAGTTTCCAACGCCTCGGCATCAACAGGCAGATCTTGGGTCAGGCGATAGATAAGCAGGTTTTTGAACCACATGGGGTGAGTCTCTCCTTTATACAAAGGGGGGCATTATTGTCTTCGCCGTGCCATAGGCCAACCTTTCTCTAAGCCTTTGGAAGGGCTGAGAAAATTATTTTAAAAAGTGCTTGCCAGAGGTTGGGTCGCTCCGTAGAATGCGCGCCACACCGAAGCGAAGGGTGATTAGCTCAGCTGGGAGAGCGTCTGCCTTACAAGCAGAATGTCGGCGGTTCGATCCCGTCATCACCCACC